>CAMVIB010000008.1 GCA_947167455.1 uncultured Prevotellaceae bacterium
TCTGGGCCGAGAAGTCGATGTACGGCCGCAAGTACTTCGGCACCGTCCGCACCACCTTCCTCATCAACGAGGAAGGCATCATAGAAGACATCATACAGGGCAAGGAAATCAAAACCAAGACCCACGGCGAGCAGCTGCTGGCCCGCTGAACAGTCCCATCCTTCATGCCTGCCCCGGCCACCTCTCCCTCCACCCACGAACCCTTCACCTGGCTGCAGCCAGGCGCATGTGGTGGTGCTGCCGAACGACGGTTTCCCAGCAGCAGGTTCCCCTCACGAGCGCTACTACAAGCCAGGAGAGGTGTACTTTGAAGCCTGCTCCAAGGGGCGGTTGTTGCTGATGGAACCGCACGCGGCGGCATTCACCATGCCTGCCATTCAGGCGGCGGTAGAGGAGGTGCTGCGGCGAAAGGCCGAAGCGAAGCACTTCAGCTACGCCACCATCCCAGTGACATCGCTAAGGTATCGCTTTGTGGCGCTGAATGAGATGTGGAGGACGCTGGTGGATCGCGGATAAAATCCGCGAAGAAAAAACGGGACGGAAAGGACAAAACGAAGCAATGAACGGAACGAAAGGACGGGGCAAAAGAAAGGACAGCGCAAAAACGACGGACAGAGCAAAAGGGACACGACGGACAGAGCAAAAGGGGCACGACGGACAGAGCAAAAGGGGCACGATGGACAGAGCAAAAGGGGACGAAAGTAAGGACAGAACGAAAGGGGAAACGGGAGAGAAAGGACAAACGGTAGGACGGGCCAGAAGAGGAATACAAACGGGCGCGAAAAGAACAAGATGGGGGAGGATTTGCAATTGGAGGAAGGGGGAAATGACATGGGAAAGAACGCGAATCGAAGGAAAAAGTAGCTCAGAATTAAAATATTTGCAAAATAATTTGGTTTATATTATAAACTAAGCTACCTTTGTGCAGTCGTTCGAACACAACCTGTCCGATTCGCCCTTTCTGCAGGAGGGCGATGAGGACAAAAGCAACAAAAGTACTAACCTCAACAGGGTGGGGAGAAGCTTCCTGCCAAGCAAGGCCCAAGCCTCCTGACAAACAAGGCAAGCCTCCTGCCAAGCAAGGGCCAAGCCTCCTGCCAAGCAAGGCAAGCTGCAAGCCAAGCAAGGCATTATCTTCCCTACCCCCCTTTCAAACTACGACAAAAAAATGGAAACAATTGAGAACAACGAACTGACTGCAGAACGCAGCTTGGAAATCATCACTAAGCAGATAGAACAGAGCCGCAAGGCGGTGTCGAAGAGCACCGGGCAGGCGCTCTACGTGGCTGGCCTAAGCATGATGGCCATGAGCATCGTTATCGCCATCACGAATTACCTGACGAAAACGCCGTTGGGGCATCTGCTCTGGTTCCTCCTTCCGCTCGTCATCATCTGGGCACAGAAGAAAAATAAGGAACGCGAGCACGCGCCCGTGAGCCTCATCGGTTCACTGGTAGGCAAGACGTGGTGGACCTTTGCCACCTTCACCCTCGTCTTCTTCCTCATCACCATCATCTGGAACTCTGTAGCCGCAAGGCTTTACCAGCCCGATGCCTATATGCTGCTCAGAATCAGGGTGACGCCCATCATCGTACTACTTATGGGTATGACGGTGACCATCACCGGTCACATACTCCGCAGCCGCTGGCTGGTGGTCTTCGGTTTTATTGCCGGAATAGGAACGTGCCTATGGGAGTGGTTAGGCATCAGCGAGGCGCTGTTCATCCGCGTGGCAGGACAATCACTATCCGAACTAGGACTGGTCAGGCCCATTCTGCACTGCTTCACTTACCTGCTGTTTGCCTTCTTCGGCATGGCTCTCCCCGGTTATTTGCTTAAACGCCAGCGCCTATGAACTTCAAGCCATTAGACCCCCTGCTTCACTCCGAGCTGCGACTGGCAGTGATGTCGCTGCTCATCGCCTCGGAGGAGGCCGAGTTCTCCTATATCAAAGAGCAGACGGGCGCTACAGCGGGCAACCTGAGCGTGCAGATCGACAAGCTCTCCACGGCGGGCTATATCCAGGTGGAGAAGACCTTCAAGGGCAAGAAGCCCTGCACCCTCTGCCGCATCACCGCCGAGGGCCACACCGCCTTCGAGAACTACGTGAAGGCGTTGCGCACCTACCTGCGGGTGAAATAAATCTTTATTATCATGAAGGGCGGCAGGGAGTATATCCCCCTGCCGCCCTTTCCGCTATCGAAGTTGAATATTATTCGTTACCCGTCATTCGTCACTCGCCATTAGATTCATGGCCTTCAGGAATTGCTGTTGTGCGGCTGTTGGAGCGTCCACACGCTGTATGCTCCAGGTGGTTGTATCCACGCGGAGGCCTGCGTCGGTGAGATAGTCGGAATAGGGGATGTCGTCGGTGGTGTCCACGAAGTGACGGACATCCGTGAGTGGCTGTCCGGCCACTTCGGCGCAGGCATCCCAGAACTCTTCTTCGGTGAAGCCGCGCTGCAGCTCGTGGTAATAACGACGATAGAGCAGACGCATTACGTCGTCGAGCGATTTCTGCTGCTGCGTCTTGCGGCGGATGTCGATATCCATGAGCAGGCCGATGACGGGGCCTTTGAAGTAGTAGTTGATACGGACGTCGCGCACATTGCTGTCGTGGTTCATGAAGTTCAGCCAGATGTCGTAGCTGCTCTGTCGCAGGCTCTGATGCCGCTGCCCTTCGTGGGGCGCATAGAGCGAGAAATAGGTAGAGAGCAGTTCAAGGGCTTCGTCAGGCGTAGTGATGCCTGCATTGCGTAAGAGACGGAACTCATAGTAGCATGTCAGTCCCTCGCTGACCCAGAGCATTGGCGTTATGGCTTCGTGGTCATAATCCAGCGGCCACAGCTCGGCAGGTCTGATGCACTTGACGTTATAGAGATGGAAATACTCATGTGCCACGAAGGCCAGGAACTTCACTTCCTCGCGGCGCGTAGCGAAGCGGTAGGAGCCGTCGGTGTAGCAGGCCTGCGAGTTGAGATGTTCCAGTCCGCCGCCGCCCTGTCCCATGTGGATGAGGCAGTAGTTGTCGTAGGGTACGTCGCCCATCAGCTGTGTGGCAGCCGTGACGATGCGCCTGAAGTTGTCTTCGAGGTGCATCTCTTCAGCGCCTTCGGGCGTCTCGAGTGCGAACTCATATTCGTGGCCCTCATGCGTGAATCTCTTTGTATAGAAGTTGCCCAGCAAGAGCGGCGAATCATAGAGCACATCGAAGTTCTGCGGCGTGAAGGCGCAACTGTCGTTGTCGTGAGGCCTCATACCCGTTGCGATATGCCTCCATCCGTCGGGCAGCTGGAAGCGGACGGTCACGGCATGATCCTGCTGCCCGTCCACGTACATGAAGACTCCGTTGGGCGCAACGAAGGCTATGTCACGCTCCACACGGCTGGAGGCAACGTCGCGCTGGTTGGCATAGATGCGGTAGGAGACTTCCGCACGGCCGTCCTCGGGCAGCGCCACGCGCCAGCGGTTCAACCCCTCCTTGCGCCATGCGAGATTTTTGCCGCTTAAGTCCTGAGCGCTGAAGTCCGTCAGGTGCTTGGCGAAGTCGAGCATCTCGTAATAACCCGGCGCCCAACGTGGCAAGGTCAATACCACTTCACTGGGACGGGGGAGGGTGCCGCCTGAGGTGTAGGCGAGGTGTACGTTCAGATAATGTCCTGCCGTGTCGGGACACACGGTGTACGTCAGTTGGTAGTCAGACGGACGGTGGTTGCAGGCCGTCGTGAACAAGAGAACGAGTACGACAAAAAGAATGTAGGTTCTGGATTGTGCAGTCATTGTGTACTTTGTTGATTATGATGAAAGCCGTGAGGCGGATGTGACTCCACGTGGTGCGAAAGGCAAACCAACCGCGGAGCAGGGGAAAGGGGTCACGGTAGTCCACCAGTAGTTTATCGTCGATATAGTAGCGCGTGCGCCCGTCGGCCGCCATCTCTATGCGGACGTCGTACCAATGGTTGGGACGTAGCAGATGGGCGGCATCAGTATATTCCTTAATTATAGCCGGACGGCGACTCGCATCGCTCACAGCCAGCGTGTCGCCATCATAGCGCCGGAAGCGCGTTGTGGTGTTAGAATTGCCACCGAAGCCGAGGTAGTAGCACTGCAGACGGTAGCTCTCCACGAAGCGACCCGACCGTTGTCCTATTGTGCGCAAAGGCGAGGAGACATCTCCATCGGCCGCAGGAACTGTGGCCATCCAAAAACAGTTGAGATCAGACATACGGTCGCACGGGCCGCCCTCGACGACCACACAGGCACGATACCGAATCGTACACGGTGCCGTCAGCGGCTCTTCCCACCACAGCGAGAGACCCTTTGGCGTAGTGACATCGAGCGTATCACCCCGCAGCAGCACACGCGTCTCGGCCGACTCTGCCTCGATGCGCCAGGCAGCGCGAGCTGCGCTCGGAATGAAGAATGAAGGGTGAAGAACGAAGAATAAAAGTAACCTTTGCCAATGAATACACCGGCAACCACAACCCATTGTTATTATCATCTTACGTCCCATATCGCGAACTGATTAACGTGTTAATATGTTAACCTGTTAATGTGTCAACCTGATTCTCCTCCACGCCCATCGTGGCATGAGCCGCCAAGCGGCCGTCAGCAAACGGTAGCGCCAGTCGATGATACGGACGTGTCGGCGCTTCTTTATCGACTGAACGATGTCGCGAGCCACCCGCTCTGGCTTCATCAGCATAGGATAAGGGAAGTTATCGTTCAGCAAAGCAGTATCTACGAAGCCGGGACGTATATCTAAGAAATGGATCCTGAGGCCGCGCTGGTGAGCCTGCTGCTCCAGTGCCTCAAGGTAGGTGGCCTGCAGCGCCTTCGTGGCAGAATAAGCGGGTGCGGGTCCCAGACCCTTAGTGCCGGCAATGGAGGTGATGGCAGCTAAGGTACCTTCTCGGGATGGTGCCGCAAAATAGCGATAGGCTGCCCCTACCATTCGCATAAAGCCCAAGGCGTTAGTCTCCGCCGTGCGCAGCTCTATCTCCGGCTCCAACGAAGGATTCTGCTTACCAATCCCTGAAGCATGAAAATAAAGATCCATGCCTCCGAGCCGTGCTATCAGCGTCAGCAACCGTTCTTCGGCGTCGGGGCGTGTGATGTCGATGGCCATCACCTCGACACGTGCCGGGGCGATGTCCTTGAGCTCTTGCAGCAGCTCTTCCCTGCGTGCTGCCACGCCCATGGTCCACCCTTGTGCAAGCAGCAGGCGTGCCACTTCGCGTCCTATGCCCGAGCTGGCTCCTACGATGATAGCCTTATGCGGTGTCGTTGTCATATATTGTGCGTAATGTCGTTACGTCAGTGGTACTTGAAACTGGAGCCTCCCAGGAATTCACGCATGATGGATGTGGGCGGTATCTCTTTGTCGCTCACGGGTATAAAGTAGTGTATGAACTTCAGCAGACGGTGGGCTTCGCTGTACTCCTGACAGTTGCGCGGCACGGAGGATAGTATTATCTCAGCGTGTGTGCGCAGCACTGCGAACTCGATGTTGAGTGCCGAGTTGAACATCACATCGGCCGTCTCCTGATATGGCTGTATCCATGTCTCCTCGGCCTGACACACGTTGGGCCACTGGCTTATGGTCTGCTGGGCAGAGAATGCACCCTTGTTGTAATCGCGAATGATGCGTCGCAGCAGGCGGTTGTCGCGTGTGGGGATCCAGTTATGGTCGTCGAGCGAGATGCTGGTGAGTGCCGATACGAAGATGCGGAATTTCATGTCGTCGGGCACGTCGGCGGTGAGTGCCGGGTTGAGAGCGTGTATGCCCTCAATGATGAGCACGCTGTCGGGGTTGAGTTTGAGGCGTTTGCCGTTATACTCGCGCTGTCCGGTCACGAAGTTGTACTGCGGCACCTCCACGCGTTGGCCGTCAAGCAGCTGCTTCAGATGCTGTGCCAGCAACTTGGTATCTACGGCAGCGATGTTGTCGAAGTCATATTGCCCGTTTGGCAGACGTGGTGTGTCAACGCGGTTCACGAAGTAGTCGTCAGTGGAGAATGAGACAGGTCGTATGCCGCAGGCCAGGAGCTGCACTGCCAGACGTTTGCATAGCGTTGTCTTGCCCGACGATGACGGCCCTGTGATGAGCACGAGCCGAATGGGCTTGTCCTTGGAGCGGAAGCGTTGGTCAATCTCCTCGGCTATCTTCACTATCTTCTTCTCCTGCAGCGCCTCGCTGACCTGTATGAGCTCTGAGGCGTAGCCCTTGAGGATGGCCTTGTTGACATCGCCGGCGTTGGACAGCCGCATGATGATGTCCCAACGCAGTTTCTCGGCAAACATGCCGAAGGTCTTGGGCTGGTCGGTGGCGGGTGCCAGCACGAGAGGGTTTGCCGTATCGGGCAGGCGCAGCAGCAGCCCCTGATGGTAATGTTCGAGTGCCCACACCTTGAGGTAGCCTGCCGACGGCACGAGTGGTCCGTAGAAGTAGTCCACGGTGTCGCCAAGCATGTAGTAGTCGCTGTAGATCTGCCCGCTCGTCTCCAGGAGCTTCACCTTGTCGGTGAAGCCACGCTCGCGGAACACGCGCACCGTCTCCTCCGTCGTGGCCTCGTAGCGCCGGAATGGCATGTCGGCCATGACGATGTCGCGCATACGTTGTGCTATGCGTGCCACGTCGTCGTCGGTGACGGCCTCGGCGTTACGCTTGCGGAAGTTGCAGTAGAGGCAGCCCTGCAGCTGGTGTTCTATGAAGAGCTTGCTGCCAGGAAACTCGTCCGTGGCAGCTTTGTAGAGCAGGAAGCTCAGCGACCGCACATACACGCGCTGGCCTGAGCCCCCACGTGCGTCGAGGAATTCCACGTCACGGTTCTGGTAGAGTCGGAACTTGAGACCCTGCGAGGTGTTGTTGACCTTGGCAGACACCACGGGGTATGGCATCTGTAGCTCGTCGGCGAAGTCCTCATAGACATCGATGAGCGATGTGCCTTCGGCAAAGCTCCGCGTGACGTTGTTATTCTTGCAGCGTATCTGTAGCATGAGTCAGGGGGGAGGTGTGAGGTGATTGTCTGGGTGCAAAGATACGAAACAATTCTCACATCGCGCCACTTTTTCCATTTTTTTGTGTACTAGGAGCTATAATATCCCAAATATGTTGTAGCTATACACCCGGAATGCTATCTCCATACACAACGACACGACCCGCACGCATCCGTTGTATGGTGATGATGCGTGCGGGTCGCGCTATCAATGTAAGCTCGTGGCGGGGTCAGAAGGAGGCGTTGCCCGGTGTGCGGGGGAAGGGAATCACGTCGCGAATGTTCTGCATGCCGGTGACGAAGAGTATGAGGCGCTCGAAGCCGAGGCCGAAGCCGGCGTGCGGACACGAGCCCCAACGACGCGTGTCGATGTACCACCCGAGGTGACTCTTGTCCATCTCGCGGCGGTCAATCTCGGCCATGAGCTTGTCGTAGTCCTCCTCGCGCACGCTGCCTCCGATGATCTCGCCGATGGAGGGGAAGAGCACGTCGGTGCCTTGCATGGTGGGGCCGGGAGCCACGGAGCCGCGATAGCCTACGGATGCTCCCTCGGGGTTGGCGGCATCCACGGGCGCATTCTGCTTCATGTAGAACGACTTGAAGGCGCGCGGATAGTCGGTCATGATGACGGGTTTCCTGAAGTGCTCCTCCACGAGGTAGCGCTCGTGCTCGCTTGCCAGGTCGTCGCCCCACTCACATGGGAACTCAAACTTGTGGCCGGCGGCAATGGCCTCCTGCAGGATGCTTATGCCCTCGGTGTAGGGCAGACGCACGAAGTCCTCCTTGAGCACGCCCTCGAGGCGGTTGATGAGCTCGGGGTCCAGGCGCGGGTTGGCGAGGAACTCCAGGTCGTCGCGGCAGTTGTCGAGCGCCCAGCGCACGCAGTACTTGATGAAGTCCTCCTCGAGGTCCATCAGCTCCTCCTGGTCGAGGAACGCCACCTCGGGTTCGATCATCCAGAACTCGGCCAGATGGCGCGGCGTGTTGCTGTTCTCGGCGCGGAAGGTGGGGCCGAAGGTGTAGATGGCTCCGAGAGCCGTGGCGCCGAGCTCGCCCTCGAGCTGGCCCGAGACGGTGAGGCTCGTCTGCTCGCCGAAGAAGTCGTCGTCATAAATAATCTTTCCCTGCTCGTCCTTCTTCAGGTCGTAGAGGTTCTTGGTCGTGACCTGGAACATGTTGCCGGCGCCCTCGCAGTCCGAGGCCGTGATGAGCGGCGTGTTGAAGTAGAAGAAACCGTGCTCGTGGAAATAGGTGTGGATGGCCATGGCCATGTTGTGGCGAATGCGCATGATGGCGCCGAAGGAGTTGGTGCGCAGGCGCATATGGGCGTGCTGGCGCATGTACTCGAAGGTCTGGCCCTTCTTCTGCATGGGATAGTCGGCGCCACAGGTGCCCAGCACCTCAATCTTCGTGGCCTGTATCTCGACGGCCTGGCCGCTGCCCACGCTCTCCACGAGGTTGCCCTCCACGCTGAGGCATGCGCCGGTGGTGACGAGCTTCATCAGCTCATCGTCGAAGCGCCCGGCGTCGGCCACCACCTGTATGTTCTTGATGGTGCTGCCGTCGTTGAGGGCTATGAAATAGACGCTCTTCGAGCCGCGGCGGGTGCGCACCCATCCTTTGGCGCACACTTGCCCTCCAGGCTGAGAGGCGAGAAGGTCAATTATCTTTGTTCGTTTCATTGCGTTGATTGTTTCTGAATGTTAAGGGCTTTCCTGGTCTTCCTAGACTTGCCTAGGCTTCATAGGTCTTCCTAGTCTTCCTAGGTCTTCCTAGGTCATCCTAGGTCATCCTAGTCTTCCTAGGTCATCCTAGTCTTGCCTAGTTCTCCCTAGTTTTCTTACTTTTCTTGAGTTCACTCGAAGGCTCCCATGCGCAGCATCTCCACCTCTTTCTCGGTGAGGTAGCGCCAGTCGCCTCGGCGCAGGTTCTTCTTGGTGAGGCCGGCGAAGAAGGTGCGGTCGAGCTTCGTCACCTTGTAGCCCAAGTGCTCGAAGATGCGACGCACGATGCGGTTGCGTCCGCTGTGGATTTCTATGCCCACCTGCTTCTTGTCGGTTGGCGAGGCATACTCCACGGCATCGGCCCGTATGTCGCCGTCGTCGAGTGTTATGCCCTCGGCAATCTGGCGCAGGTCGGCGGCCGTCACGGCCTTGTCGGTATGCACGTGGTATATCTTCTTCTTTAGGAACTGCGGGTGTGTGAGCTTGCTGGCCAGCTCGCCGTCGTTGGTGAGCAGCAGCACGCCCGTGGTGTTGCGGTCCAGACGCCCCACGGGGTATATGCGCTCGGGGCAGGCATCCTTCACCAGGTCCATGACAGTCTTGCGGTTCTGCGGGTCGTCGCTGGTGGTGACGTAGTCCTTGGGCTTGTTGAGCAGCACATACACCTTCTTCTCGATGCGCACGGGCTGGTCGTGGAACTTCACCTCGTCGCTGCGCTTCACCTTGGTGCCGAGCTCCGTCACCACCACTCCGTTGACGCTCACCACTCCGGCCTCGATGTATGTGTCGGCCTCGCGGCGCGAGCACACGCCGGCGTTTGCGAGATATTTGTTGAGGCGGATGGGTGCTTCGGGGTCTATGTGGGCCTCGGAGTACTCGATGCGCTTCTTCATGCTATACTTGGCGTTGGGGTCGTAGCCCTGGGTGCGCGGACGGAAGGCTTTGCCTCCGGGTCGCTGCTGGAAGCCTCCGCGTTGCTGGCCGCCGAAACCTCCTTGTCGCTGCTGCCCGTAGCCGCCACGCTGCTGGCTGTAGCCTCCGCGCTGCTGGCTGTAGCCGCCGCGTTGCTGGAAGCCGCCGCGCTGCTGGAAGCCGCCTTCGCGTGGCTGATAGCCTCCCTCGCGCTGCTGGTAGCCTCCCTCGCGCTGCTGGTAGCCCTCGCGGGGCTGGTAGCCTCCTTCGCGGGACTGATATCCCTCGCGGGGCTGGTAGCCACCATCGCGGGACTGATAGCCGCGTTGCTGCTGTCCGTAGCCTCCACGCTGCTGCCCGTAGCCGCCGCGCTGCTGTCTGTAGCCGCGCTGCTGGTAGCCTCTCGGCTGGTAGCCGCGCTGCTGATAGGTGTTCTCACGTGGCTGGAAACCTTCGTCCTGTGCCTGCCCGTTGGGGTTGAAGCGCGGACGGAAGCTCCTGCGCTCGCCGTCGGTGTTGGTTCCATAGACGGGGCGCTGGATGCGTGGGCGCGGCGTGCGGCCCATGCCATTGTTGTTTGATTCACGGTTTGCAGAGCTGAAACCTTCACGGTTTTCGTTGTTGCTCTCGTTGGCGGCGAAGTTCTCGCGCCACTTTTCGTCATTACTTTCCATTGCTGTTTGTTGATTAAAAAGAACACACCTGTTAAATACCTGTGTAGTTTGATGGTGTGATGTTGCGTAATTCTGCTTTTGTGCTTTCACTGATATTTAGGTTGTCAATGAATTCGGCTATCGTGGCAGGGTCTATGGCAGCCCCTGTGCGTGTGAGTTGCTTCAGTGCCTCGTAGGGGTTGGGGTAGCCTTCGCGTCGCAGTATGGTCTGTATGCCCTCTGCCACTACGGCCCAGTTGCGGTCGAGGTCGTTGCTGATGGCGCTCTCGTTGAGCAGCAGCTTGCCCAGACCCTTGAGCGTGCTCTCCACGGCGATGACGATGTGTGCGAGAGGTACGCCGACATTGCGCAGCACGGTGCTGTCGGTGAGGTCGCGCTGCAGGCGGCTGATGGGCAGCTTCATGGAGAGGTGAGTCAGAATGGCATTGGCGATGCCAAGGTTGCCCTCTGAGTTCTCGAAGTCGATGGGGTTCACCTTATGCGGCATGGCGCTGGAGCCTACCTCGCCGGCCTTCACGCGCTGGCGGAAATATCCCATAGAGATATACTGCCACACGTCGCGGTCGAGGTCGATAATGATTGTAGATATGCGTCTGAGAGCGTCGAAGACGGCAGCGAGGTTGTCGTAGTTGGAGATCTGTGTCGTCCACTCCTCGCGTTCGAGCCCCAGGTGCTTGCGCACGAAGTCTGTGCCGAAGTCGCGCCAGTCGATGTCGGGATATGCCACATGGTGGGCGTTGAAATTGCCTGTGGCACCGCCGAACTTGGCTGTTATGGCAGTGCGGTTCAGTGATTCCAACTGCTGGTGGAGGCGATAGGCGAAGACTTTCAGCTCCTTGCCCAGACGTGTTGGCGATGCCGGCTGCCCGTGTGTCTTTGCCAGCATGGCCACTCCGCTCCATTCCTCGGCAAAACTGTCGAGCTGCTCGTTGAGGCGTAGCAGCAGGGGTAGCACGACGTCTGCCAGCGCGTCCTTGAGGCTCAGTGGCACAGCGGTGTTGTTGATGTCCTGTGAGGTGAGGCCGAAGTGTATGAACTCTATGGCTCTCTCGCTCTGTGCCGTGGCATCGAGGGTACGGAAGCGCTCCTTGATGAAATACTCCACGGCCTTGACATCGTGGTTGGTGACGGCTTCAATCTCCTTCACGCGGCTGGCATCGGCGAGCGAGAAGTCCTCATAGATGGCTCTGAGCTTCGGAAATAAGTTGTGTGGGAAAGCCTCGAGTTGCGGCAACGGCAACTCACAAAGGGCAATGAAGTACTCAATCTCGACGCGTATGCGATAGCGTATGAGTGCATATTCAGAAAAATAGGCGTCGAGCGACTGTGTCTTGTTGCGATAGCGCCCATCCACGGGCGATATTGCTGTTAGGGGTGAGAGTTCCACGGTGTGTGCGTGTGGTTTCTGGTTATTCGTTATACGGTTGTGAGAGACGCCGGCCGGCGTGTCTGTCGTTGCATTTGCGCTGCAAAGGTAATACTTTTCCCGCATTCGCGGAAAACTTTGCCGTGAAAATATGTTATTTGCCTGCACTTCTTATCGCATTTGGCTTCGACGGCTGCCACCAGGGGCGTGTGGGTGCGAGTGTGTGCTCCGGGCTCAGCGTATCTTGGGGGCGTCGCGTTCCTCCTTGTAGGTGGCATAGCCCTTTGCGTCGATGAGCACGAGGGTCGGGTCCATGCCGTCGGGCGTCATCAGCATGACGGCGCCGCCCTCTGTCATCCACTGGTAGCTGCCGGGCTTGGAGTCGAAGAGAGGTCCGTAGATGTCCGTCAGCGTCGCCACGTAGTCGGCGATGTTGATGTTCTTGGGCTGAGCCATGATGCGATAAACCGTTCGTGACGTCGGTGTGTAGCTCACCTGGAAATAGCATGTGCATCCTGCAATGGTGCCTTTGAAGAGGAAGGCATCGACGTCGCGCAGGCGCTTTTCGAGCTTGAAGCCGTGGCTGCGCAGTGTGTCAGAGAACTCATAGATATCGCCCTTCATGGCTATGCCCTCAAGGAGCATGTGCGATTCGGCAGTGCTGTCGGCAGTGGCGCTGTAACGTGTGCTGTGACTGTGTGTGGCGGCAACAGCTGTGTGGGGTGTGGCGGCAACGGATGCTGCGAACCACAGTGTCGTAAGCAGGCAAAGTAGGTGTCTCATAGTGTCGTGTGTCGTGAAATAGTGCGCAAAAATAATGATTTTCTGAGAATCTTATTGTGTCTTTGTCAGAAAAATTATATATTTGCAACGTTTTTTACTTATTATAACAATATATAGGATATGGATATACACACCCGCCGCACCATTCGCCGCTATTCCGACGAAGAAGTGGAGCCCTACCACCTCATGCGTCTCCTCGAGGATGCATCACGCACACAAACCATGGGCAACCTGCAGTTGTACAGCGTGATAGTGACGCGTTCGAAGGACCAGAAGCGTGCCCTCGCCCCAGCCCATTTCAACCAGCCCATGGTAGAAGCCGCACCCGTGGTGCTCACCATCTGTGCCGACGTGCGCCGCACCACGAAATGGGCGCAGTGCCGTCAGGCCAACCCGGGCTTTGACAACCTCCTGAGCTTTGCCAATGCTGCCACCGATGCCCTGCTCTACACGCAGACCTTCTGCAATCTGGCAGAGGCCGACGGCTTGGGGCTGTGCTACCTCGGCACCACGCTCTACCAGCCCGAAGCCATCATCGACGCGCTGGAGCTGCCTGAGCTCACCTTCCCCGTGGCAACGCTAACAGTGGGATGGCCGGCCGAAGAGCCGCCACTCTCCGACCGCCTCTCCACGGATGCCTTTGTCCATGACGAGTACTACCTCGACCCTGCGCCTGAGGATATCGACCGCTTCTACCGACCCAAGGAGTTCTTGCCGGAGAACTGCGAGTTCGTACGTATCAATGGCAAGAAGACGCTGGCTCAGGTGTACACTGATATACGCTACACCCGTGCCGACAATGAGGCTATGAGCGTCACGCTCCGTCAGGCTCTACATCGCCAGGGCTTCGTGTGAAAGCCGGCGGCGCACGCCGAGTACCACTTTTTAGGTGGGTTCTATAATGATTCATCCCTACTTCGCCACAGAATGATTGCGCCGATGTCACATCGGTGACAGAAAGCATTGTGGCATAGGGCTCGCAGGAATGCGGGCCCACCTTTTATGCACCCACCTTATTTCTTGCCTTTCTTGTTGTAGAAGTTTATGCCGCGGCGCACGTTCTCTATGACGGCCTCTGACGAGAAGGTGGCTCCCGTCACGACATCAACTTCCTGCGTGGCGGCCTTCTTAGCGGTGAGGCCATTCCACTTGTCGAGCAGCTGGCGCGTGATGAGTGCGAAGTACTTTGGCGTCTCGACATTAGGCAGTGCCTCTATCTTCTCCACCTTGCCCGCCTTGATGTAAATCTTAAGCGGCGTAGGGCCGGCATAGCCTTCCACGTCGGCAGCCAGGGTGGTGGTGGTAATGATGGTCGTCTTGCCCTCCTTGGTGATGACCTCATCTTTGGGCTGGCTGAACGCCATGAATATCATCGATGCAGCGGCGACTACTGCGCAGGCGAGCGCCGGACGTAGGGACGTGAGTGTTGTTCTGTTCATTCTTGTCTGATATTGTGTTTTAGGTGTATTCTATTTTCTGCGTTTGCGTGTCAGCTCCACGATGCGGCTCATCTGGTTGGGTATTCGTATCTGCTGCGGACACTTGCTGAGACATTGGCCGCAGTCGGTGCATGTCGTGGCACGTTTCTCGGCAGCTATAGCCTCGCGGTATGCACTGATGAAGGCATCCTGACGCTCGGCGTAGTCGGCTGCCGTAGGTTCGGGCAGCGGCAGGAGCTTCGTGTTGACGGCATTGTTGTAAAAGGCGAAGTTGCCGGGAATGTCCACACCGTAGGGGCATGGCATGCAGTAGGCACATGTGGTGCAGCCGATGGTGGGGAAGCCTGCCATCTGGTCGGCTATGCGTGCCAGGAGCTGCTTCTCGGCATCGGAGCACGGCTGCAGCGGCGAGAATGTGGCTACGTTCTCCGTGAGATGCTCCATGCGGTTCATGCCGCTGAGCGTGGTGAGGATATTGGGGTACGATGCCACCCAACGGAAGCCCCATGTGGCAGGGCTGTCGTCAGGACGCACGTCATGAAGCTGTTGCCGCACCTCGTCGGCAACATTTGCCAGGGCACCGCCACGGATGGGCTCCATCACGACAGCCTGGATGCCAAGCTTCTCCAGACGGCCATAAAGGTATTCGGCATCGGCATCGGAACGGCGGCGGCCACGCCCGGCATGGCGCCAGTCAACATAGTTCATTTGTATCTGCACGAAGTCCCAATGATACTTGTCGTGGTGGTCAAGCAGATAGTCGAACACCGCCACGTCGCCGTGGTAGCTGAAGCCGAGATGGCGTATGCGCCCGGACTCGCGCTCTGACAGCAGGAAGTCCAGCAGGCCGTTGTCGAGGAAGCGTCCGCGCAGTGTGTCCATGCCTCCTCCGCCCACGCTGTGCAGCAGGTAGTAGTCGATGTAGTCAACGCGCAACCGCCTGAACGAGTTCTCATACATCTCCTTGGACTTCTCCAGAGACCATTGCGACGGATTCATGTTGGACATCTTCGTGGCCACATAGTATTTCTCGCGAGGGTAGCGGCTCAGCGTGGCACCCGTGACAGCCTCGTTGCGGCCGCCTCCGTACATCGGCGCCGTGTCGAAATAGTTGACACCATGGGCGATGGCGTAGTCAACAAGGCGGTCCACCTCTGCCTGCTCGCGCGGCAGACGCATCATGCCGAAGCCAAGCAGCGAGATGTTCTCTCCCGACCCGTTCTGACGGCGGTAGGTCATCTTGATGTCTGTGTCAGACGACACGGGTGGCGTGTCATCGTCGCGCAGTGGGGCTGCGAGAGCCTGCAACGGCCCTAAGGCCATGAGTGAAAGTGCTGAGGCTGAGCCGAGTCCGAGTCGGCGAAGGAAGCTGCGGCGGCTGAGGTCGAGGTCGTTGGTGTTCATGATGTTTATAGTGTGTTAGTGTGTTAGCGTATGCTCAATGCCATGTCAAGGCTTAACGTCGGCAAAAGTAGATAAAAGTTCTCATTCCCACACCATCTTTTGTAAAAAAAATGTGCAAGATGCTGTTTTTGGCCGCTTTTGCAAGCAGCTGTACCACAGTAGGGGTGGCTCATTGCAGGCAGGGGCATAAGCCACACCCCTGCTACAGCCGAAACGGGAAACAGAGCCCACCTTAACAAAATTTAAACTGTTGAATGTCGGACGTATGAGAAAAACCCTTTATCTTTGTAGCCTCAATTCAACACACTCACAACCTCACGACAATGGATATCAAAGAATTATTGAACCGTAAAGACCGCTTTGCGGTACTCTCCAAATGCCAGATTACAGAGGCCGATGCAACGCATGCCGTTGCCGAAATGACGGTCACTGAGACTCACCTCAACGGTGGCAACGTTTGTCAGGGCGGAGCTTTGTTCACCCTGGCAGACCTTGCCATCGCGGCGCTGATGAATGTCGGCGGACAGCTCACCTTCGGTCTTTCCAGCAGCATCACCTTCGTAGCCAGTGCGAAGGAGGGCGACCGCCTGCGTGCCGAGGCCGTCTTCGTGGCCGACCATCGCAAGGTTCCCAGCGTGGTGGTGCGTGTGACGAATCAAGACGGCCGTCTCATCTGTCACGTCACGGGCATCGGCTACCGCAAGGCCGAAGCCATACTTCCTGATGACGGACAGTAGCCTGACGGCATGACAGCCGACTCCATCCACAAGCGCCGACACAAACTTGTCATCGACTGGAGCTGCCGCATCCCCACCTGTGTCGGGGGCATCGTGCTAACCTTTTCCTCACACACACGACCTCACACATCATTCCAAGGCCATGGAATGACCGATACAACTATGTTCACACACTCAAGAAGCCATGTCCGGCTCAAGATTCACGTCACCAGATTGTTTACAACGGCAGCGACACGGAAACAATCCACTCCAAGCCTATCTTGTATTTCCGCTACTGATTTGTCAGTCAACTGTCAAGCGTGCCTCCAAGGAGGGCAAGACGCAGGCCGACTGGAACGAAGCCTCCGACGGTGGTGACGGCGGAATTAAGTTCCGCTCGAAGGGAACCCAAGGGCAGCGTTTGCCCCACAGGCGAAATGTAAACGAAGTCCACAAGGGTGGCTCTATCTGATGTATAATGAGCCACCACAGCGGGGTTAATTATTATGTTGGGCTGCAACAGTAGGAGAAGCCGATGTCTGCGATAATCCACTTTTGCAGGGAAGGCTCATCGGGACGTCGTCAGCGAGCTGCGTTTCTGGCGGTTGTAGCTCCGATAGTCATCGAGAGGTATCTCAACGTCAGGCTCAACGAGAGCTTCCGGTGCTGGTCGTCCGTCTGCTGTCGTCGGCAGCCGGAACCGCAAGTACTTTATGGTGATTCCACGATCCAGCCACTGCTGCTCGTAGTAGGTGCGGATGTTCAGGTCCGGGTAGAGCCGGCGCTCCTGAAGCTCTGAAGTCTCTGATGTCGGCTGCGCTGCCGAGGCATAGAGGTCTTCTGTGCATACCTCCACCGGCAGATGACTTGCCTGGCAGAGACAGCGAGTGTAAGTGAAGAGGAAGTTGCTGTCGGTCTTCAAATGTATGAGTCCACCGGGTTGCATGAAGCGCAGGTAGCGACGCAAGAAATGAGTGGACGTGAGGCGCTTGGTGGCCTTTTTCATCTGCGGGTCTGAGAAGGTGAGCCATATCTCGCTCACCTCGCCCGGGGCAAAAAAGCGGTCGATGATTTCAATATTCGTGCGCAGAAAGGCCACATTGGCAAGCTTCTCGCGCAAGGCCTCCGTGGCACCGCTCCACATCCTCGCGCCCTTGATGTCCACGCCAATGAGATTACGGCCTGGGTAGCGGCGTGCCAGCCCCACGGCATACTCGCCACGCCCGCAGCCCAGCTCGAGCACTATGGGGTTGTCGTTGTGGAACACCTCCTCGTGCCAGCGTCCGCGCAGCTGACACTCAGCGTCTTCGAGCCCTCGGAACGGGAACTCGAAGACGTTGGGATAGCTTGCCATGTCGGCGAATTTCGCCAGCTTGCCTTTGCCCATGAGCCTACTCTATCACCACTGTCGTCCAGTTGTGGACGTCGGGTTCGATGCCATACTGGATGTTGATAAGCTTCTGATACAAGCGTGTGCTGATGGGGCCGGGCTTGCCATCGGGAGCAAAGACATAACTCTTGCCTGTCTCGGGGTCGTCGATACGCTCGATAGGACTTATGACGGCCGCCGTGCCGCAGGCGCCTGCTTCCTCGAAGGTCTCCAGCTCTTCAATGGGAATCTGGCGGCGCTCCACCTTAAGGCCAAGGTCGGCAGCAAGCTGCATGAGGCTCTTGTTGGTGACGGAAGGCAGTATGCTGGTGCTCAGCGGGGTGACGTATGTGTTATCCTTGATGCCGAAGAAGTTGGCAGCTCCACATTCGTCGATATATTTCTTTTCCTTGGCATCGAGGTAGAACTCACAGGAGTAGCCCTGCTCGTGAGCCCAGGTGTTGGCGCGCAGCGAGGCGGCATAGTTGCCACCCACCTTGTAGCAGCCTGTCCCCAAGGGTGCAGAACGGTCGTAGTCGCGTGTGACAACATAAGGCGTGGTGGAGAAGCCTCCCTTGAAGTACGGCCCCACGGGTGTGACGAAGATGATGAACAGATAGTCCTTGGCAGGATGGACACCGACCTGTGCCGTGGTGCCTATGAGCAGTGGACGCAAGTAGAGTGTAGCTCCGCTCTCGTAGGGAGGTATGAAATGCTCGTTCAGTCGCACCACGCGCTTCACCATCTCGGTGAACAGCTCTGTGGGCACCTCGGGCATGACGATGCCGCGACTCGTGGCCTGAAGGCGTGCGGCGTTCTCCTCCATGCGGAACACGCGGACCTTGCCGTCGGGGCAGCGATAAGCCTTCAAACCTTCGAAAGCTTCCTGGCCATAGTGCAGGCAGGTGGCAGCGATGCTAAGATTAATGGTTGTCTCGGACGAGACCTCTATCTCGCCCCATTTGCCGTCGCGCCATACGCAACGCACATTGTAGTCTGTTGGGATATAGCCAAAACCTATGTTGGCCCAGTCGATTTCTTTCATGTTTGTTGTTGAATAAGACATTTCGGCGGCAAAAGTACGAAAAAAAGTTTACACAGCTGCAAAAATGTAAGCAAAAATCATTCTTCTGCCAGCAGTTTCTTAACCTCGGCATCAGCACGTGTGAGCTTGTCGCGGCAGAAGGCAATCAGTTTCTGAGCTTCGCTGAGGCGGGCAGCAAGCTCGTCGATACCTATGTCGCCAGCCTCCATCTGGCGGGCCAGCACATCAAGGCGCTGCATGGCAGACTCGTAGGTGAGGTTTGTAGTTTCGTGTGACATTTACATAAGAGTTTCGTGTGACATATTCACGGTGCAGGCAGGCTGGCCTGCACCAAACCGCCGCAAAGGTAAGCATAATTTGTCAAAAGATGCCTGCATACGCCCCAAAAAGACTTAATTTACTAATCATACGCATTTGTTAGCAAAAAAATGTGTTTTATATGTGATGTTTGCTCACATTTTACTATCTTTGCGCCGCAAAAACTGAGTGTCGGCAGACACACCCCTAAACAAACACACATGAAAGTACTCAAATTCGGAGGCTCCAGCGTAGGTTCCGTCGAAAGCATCCTCAACGTCAAGCGCATCGTTGAGGCACAGACAGAACCCGTCATCGTCGTGGTGTCGGCATTGGGCGGCATCACCGACAAGCTGCTGCGCACAAGCCAGCTCGCCGTGAGCGGCGACGTAGCCTACCTCACCGCCTTTGCCGAGATGGCACAACGCCACCACAGCATGATTGACAGCGTTATTCCCGCCGGAGCCGAGCGCGACGGACTCATACGCATCATAGACAGCCACCTCGAGGAGCTGCGCTCAATATACCAGGGCGTGTATCTCATCCGCGACCTCTCTCCAAAGACGCAGGCCGCCATCGTCAGCTACGGCGAGCGTCTGAGCAGCCGCATCGTGGCCACGCTCATCAACGGAGCACGATGGTACGACAGCCGCGAGTTCATAAAGACCGAAGTGAAGGGCGGGCGCTCACTGCTCGCCTCAGAACTCACTAACGACCTCGTGCGCCGCACTTGGCAGGACATACCCGCCGTGTCGCTCGTGCCGGGATTCATCAGCACAGATGCCGAGAGCGGCGAGGTCACCAACCTCGGGCGCGGTGGCTCGGACTATACCGCAAGCATCATCGCCGCCGCCCTCAACGCCAGCGTGCTCGAGATATGGACAGACGTCGATGGATTCATGACGGCCGACCCGCGCGTCATCTCCTCGGCCTACGTCATACCCGAACTCTCGTACATCGAGGCCATGGAGCTATGCAACTTCGGCGCCAAGGTGGTATATCCACCCACCATATACCCCGTCTGCGTAAAGCAAATCCCCATACTCATCAAGAACACCTTCAACCCCGACGCCCCTGGCACCATCATCAAGAGCGACATCGTGGATGACACACGCTCCATCAAGGGCATCAGCTCCATCAAGGGCACCACGCTCATCACCGTCAGCGGGCTCTCCATGGTGGGCGTCATCGGCGTGAACCGCCGCATCTTCTCCGTGCTGGCCGAGAACGGCATCTCCGTCTTCATGGTCTCGCAGGCCTCGTCGGAGAACAGCACCAGCATCGGCGTGCGCGACGAGGACAGCGATGCCGCCTGCCGCGTGCTCAACGAGGAATTTGCCAAGGAAATAGAGACGGGAGCCATGTTCCGCATGCAGGCCGAGGGAGGCCTGGCCACCGTGGCCGTCGTTGGCGAGAACATGAAGCACACGCCCGGCATCGCCGGCAAGCTCTTCGGCACACTGGGCCGCTCGGGCATCAGCGTCATCGCCTGCGCCCAGGGCGCCTCGGAGACCAACATCTCGTTTGTCGTCGATTCGCAGTACCTGCGCAAGACGCTCAACGTCATCCACGACGCCTTCTTCCTCTCCGAATACCAGGTGCTGAACCTCTTCCTGTGCGGCGTGGGCACCGTGGGCGCATCGCTCATCGAGCAGATTGCCTCGCAGCAGCAGAAGCTCATGCAAGAGCAGGGCTTGAAGCTCAACGTCGTGGGACTGGCCAGCAGCCGCAAGGCCATCTTCGCACGCGAAGGCATCGACCTCGCCACATGGCGTGAGCAGCTCGACGCCGCCCCCGAGAGTTCGACACAGCATCTCCACGACGAGGTCATCGGCATGAACATCTTCAACTCCGTCTTCGTCGATTGCACGGCGTCGGCCGATGTGGCCTCGCTCTATCAGGACTTCCTGCAGCACAACATCAACGTCGTGGCAGCCAACAAGATTGCAGCCAGCTCCGACTATGCCAACTACCACGAGCTGAAGACCACAGCCCAGCGTAGGGGTGTGAAGTTCCTCTTCGAGACCAACGTGGGAGCCGGGCTGCCCATCATACGCACCATCAACGACCTCATACACTCGGGCGACAAGATACTGCGCATCGAGGCCGTGCTCAGCGGCACACTCAACTTCATCTTCAACAAGATCAGCGCCGACATCCCATTCTCGCAGACGGTGCGCATGGCCAAGGACGAGGGCTACTCCGAGCCTGACCCGCGCATCGACCTCAGCGGCACCGACGTCATTCGCAAGCTCGTCATCCTGGCACGCGAGGCCGGCTACCGTGTGGAGCAGGCGGACGTGGAGGCAGACCTCTTCATCCCCGAGACTCTGTTCTGCGGCGATGTGGAGACCTTCTGGCAGGCACTGCCGCAGCTCGACGCCGACTTCGAGGAACGCCGCCGCAGCGTGGAGGCCAACGGCAGACGCTGGCGCTTCGTGGCACGCTACGAGAATGGCCACGCCAGTGTGGGTCTGGCCGAGATTCCCGAGAACCATCCCTTCTACCGCCTCGAAGGCTCAAACAACATCGTCATGCTCACCACCGAGCGCTACCGCGAATATCCCATGCTCATACAGGGCTACGGCGCCGGAGCCAGCGTCACCGCCGCCGGTGTCTTTGCCGACATCATGAGCATCGCCAACATCTAACCACTCTCATCGTACCACCATGCAGCAACACCGTTGCTGCTCACCATCAATAAATGAAGCACCTCATCATCCTTGGCGACGGCATGGCCGACTGGCATGTGCCGTCGCTCGGAGGCAAGACCCTCCTACAGCACGCCAACACGCCCGCCATGGACTGGCTCGCTGAACACGGCCGCTGCGGCATGCTCCAGACCGTGCCCGACGGCTTCCACCCCGGCTCCGAAGTGGCCAACAGCAGCATACTCGGCTACGACCAGCACCTCGTCTATGAAGGCCGAGGCCCGCTCGAAGCCGCAAGCATCGGCGTGGAGCTGCAACCCGGCGACCTCGCACTGCGCTGCAACCTCGTATGCGTGGAGGGCGACATCCTGAAGAACCACTCATGCGGCCGTCTCGAGACCGAGGAGGGCGACCAGCTCATCCGCTTCCTCAACGAGCACCTCGCCACCGACCGCGTCCGTTTCTACACCGGCGTGCAGTACCGCCACCTCCTTGTGGTGCGCGGCGGCGACAAGCGCATCCGCTGCACACCGCCCCACGACGTGCCGGGTCAGCCCTGGCGCCAGTTCGAGATCACTGCCGAGGTTCCCGAGGCCGAGGAGACGGCATCCCTGCTGCGCGACCTCGTCATTCGTTCGCAACAGCTCCTGCCCACACACATATTAAATAAGGAACGCGCGCGCGACGGCCGCGACATGGCATCGAGCATCTGGCCTTGGGGCGGCGGCTACCGCCCACAGATGCAGCCCCTCACCGAGCGCTTCCCCGACATTCGCCACGGCTCCGTCATCACCGCCGTTGACCTCATCCGAGGCATAGGGCGCTATGCCGGGCTGCGCGTCATCAACGTGGCCGGCGCCACGGGACTCTACGACACCAACTTCGAGGGCAAGGCACAGGCAGCCATCGACGCTCTCACAGGCCGCGACCCAGCATCGGCTGCAGGAGGCGATGACTTCGTCTATCTCCACGTGGAGGCCAGCGACGAGGCCGGCCACGACGGTTCCGTGCCTCTCAAGCTGCAGACCATCGAGGACCTCGACCACCGCCTCATACGCCCCATCCTCGATGCTCTCGGCGGCAGCGACGTTGCCATAGCCCTGCTCCCCGACCACCCCACACCCTGCGAGCACCGCACACACACCGCCGAACCCATCCCCTTCTGCATCTACGCCCCCGGCATCCAGCCCGACGGCGTCAACACCTTCGACGAAGATGCCTGCCAGGCGGGAGCATACGGTCTGCTACAGGGCGACGACTTCATCAAACTATTCATGCAACAGAAGCAATAAGCACACATGTTATACTATAGCACCAACCACAATGCCGCCCGTGCCACACTGCGCGAGGCCGTTGTCCGTGGCCTCGCCGAGGACCGCGGACTCTATATGCCCGAAGTCATCAAGCATCTGCCCGACACGCTCTGGGACGAGATGTGCAGCCTCTCGTTCCAGGAAGTGGCCTACCGCGTGGCCGATGCCTTCTTTGGCGACGACATCGAGGCCGACGCGCTGCGCAAGATCGTCAGTGACACCCTCGCCTTCGACTGCCCCGTGGTGCAGGTGGAGCCGGGCATCTACGCCCTTGAGCTCTTCCACGGCCCCACGCTTGCCTTCAAGGACGTGGGGGCGCGCTTCATGGCGCGTCTCCTACAGCACTTCCTTGCCCCACAGACGTCCGGGCCGTCAGCCGCACAGCCAGGGAGCAATGCGGTGAACGTTCTTGTGGCCACCAGCGGCGACACGGGCTCGGCCGTGGCCAACGGCTTTCTCGGCGTGGAAGGCATCCACGTCTATGTCCTATATCCCAAAGGCAAGGTGTCGCCAATACAGGAGTGCCAGTTCACCACCCTGGGCCGCAACATCACCGCCATCGAGGTCGATGGCGTGTTCGACGACTGCCAGGCACTGGTCAAGTCCGCCTTCATGGATGCCGACCTCAACGCCCACATGCGCCTCACCTCGGCCAACAGCATCAACGTGGCCCGCTTCCTGCCACAGGCTTTCTACTACTTCTGGGCCTACGCCCAGCTCCACCGCCAGGGCATTGTCAGTGCCACCACCTCGGCCGCCAGCAACCTCGTCGTCTGCGTGCCATCGGGCAACTTCGGCAACATCTGCTCGGCACTATTCGGCCACGCCATGGGTCTGCCCGTGAAGCGCTTCATAGCCGCCAACAATGCCAACAGCGTGTTCTTCGAGTACCTGCGCGACGGCGACTACCGTCCCCGCCCCTCAGTGCAGACCATTGCCAACGCCATGGACGTGGGCGACCCGTCGAACTTCGCACGCATCCTCGACCTCTATTCCCACCCCGACGCAACAGCTGCACACGCACGCATCACCAGCCTCATCTCCGGCGCCACATACACCGACGACCAGATTGCCGACACCATGCGCGACTGCCACTCACGCACAGGCTACGTGCTCGACCCCCACGGAGCATGCGGCTACCGCGCCCTCAAGGAGCAGCTCCGCCCAGGCGAGGTCGGCGTGTTCCTCGAGACAGCACATCCCGCCAAGTTCAAGGACACCGTAGATGCCATCCTCGGCATCGACCTGCCCATACCCGAGAAGCTACAGTCCTTCATGCGCGGACAGAAGCAGTCCGTGGCCATGAGCCGACAGTTTGCCGACTTCAAGGCATACCTTCTCAAACAATAGCCTACCGCCGTAGCAGCGTCCGCTCATCGCCCGCTGCTACGACGCCGGCCGCAGCTACGGCTACGCCCCACGGGGCACAACACATATAACCACATTACCAATTACCATTTACCCCCCACTAACCACTATGAACAGCCGACTCACAACCCACATCTGCCGCGCAGCCATAGCAGCCGCACTGGCACTGGCCGTGGGCATCACCGCCGCACAGGCACAGACGGCCGACTACCGAGTCATCCCCCTGCCAACAAGCATCGTGGCCGACACCACTCGCACCTTTGTCCTCACCGACGGCATGACGGTGGCCTACGACAGCTCCAACCCCGCCATCTCCCGCAATGCCCAGTTCCTGAAGCAATGGGTGGAGGAGGTGGCCGGCGTGAAGCTCCAGCTCGCACCCACCGACAAGAAGGCCGCCATCCAGCTCACCATCCGCAAGGCACCCGCAGCCACCACCAAGAAGGCCAAGGCCCTTGCCGACATGACCCCGCAGGAGCTGTCGGCCTACGACATCAGCGTCGGCAAGCGCGGCCTGCACATCACAGCCAACACCGACGAGGGGCTGTTCCGCGCAGCACAGACACTGCGCAAGAGCCTGCTCGCAGCACAGGAACAAACCACGGCCGCCGCCACGAAGGCCGAAGGAGCAGCCGCCACGGTGGCATTGCCCTACGCCACCATCCACGACGAGCCGCGCTTCGAATACCGCGGCGCACACCTCGACGTGGCACGCCACTACTTCGCCGTGCCCGTCATCAAGCAATACCTCGACCTCATGGCCCTGCACGGCTGCAACCAGCTCCACTGGCACATCACCGAAGACCAGGGCTGGCGCTTCGAGGTGAAAGCCCTGCCCGAGCTGGCGCGCAAGGGCAGCATACGCGAGCAGACCGTCATCGGCCACAACACCGGCGTCTATGACGGCCAGCGCTACGGCGGCTACTACACTCAGGAGGAGTGCCGCGAGCTGGTCAACTACGCCGCCGAGCGCTACATCAACATCATCCCCGAGATAGACCTGCCAGGCCACATGATGGGCGCACTGCACGTCTTTCCCAACCTCGGATGCACCGGAGGACCATACCCCGTGTGGCCACACTGGGGCGTGAGCCATGAGGTGCTCTGCGCCGGCAACCCCGAGACCATCACCTTCCTCAAGACCGTCCTGGGCGAGCTCTGCGACGTGTTTCCCTCGAAATACATCCACATCGGCGGCGACGAATGCCCCAAGCTGCGCTGGAAACAATGCCCCAAATGCCAAGCCAAGGCCCGCGAGCTGGGCCTGAGGGACGACGGCAAGCATAGTATAGAGAACCAGCTGCAGACGTGGATCAACCACGAGATGGAGGCATTCCTGCGCGAGCGCGGCCGCGACATGATAGGGTGGGACGAAGTGCTCGAGGGCGGTCTCACCCAGAGCGGCATCGTCATGTCGTGGCGCGGCGTCAAGGGCGGCATAGAAGCTGCCAAGGAGCACCACCGTGTCATCATGTCGCCAAACTCGTTCTGCTACATCGACTACTACCAGCTCAAGGACAACAGACGCCAGCCCGATGCCATAGGTGGTTATCTGCCCATCTCAAAGGTTTATTCCTTCGAACCTCTCCAGCCCGACGACATCGCCGCCGACGAACAGAAGTACATCCTCGGCCCTCAGGTGAACCTGTGGACGGAGTACATTGCCTTCCCCCAGCACCTCTTCTACATGCTGCTGCCACGCCTCGACGCCATCAGCGAGGTGCAGTGGAGCCAACCCGGGCAGAAGGACTTCGACGACTTCTGCCGCCGGTTGCCGCGCATGAAGCGCCTCTACGACTCGCTCGGCATCAACTACTGCCGCGACATAGAATAAGCCCCACGCATGCAACTCAACGGCCTCACAATAGGCTACCGCTCGCGACATGCCACTCATGTGGTGGCACGCGACATCAACGCCACCTTGGAACCGGGCAGACTGACATGTCTGCTCGGCCCCAATGGTGCGGGCAAGAGCACACTGCTACGCACCCTTGCTGCTTTCCAGCCACCACTGGCCGGCAACATTTACCTCAACCAGCGCCCGCTGGAGACTTTCACACCCGTGGAGTTGGCCAGACACATAGGGGTGGTGCTCACCGAACGTCCCGACGTTCGCGAGATGCGTGTCCGAGACCTCGTGGCGATGGGCCGCACGCCATACACCGGATTCTGGGGGCGCCTCAATTCCGATGACGAGGCCGCCGTGGCCGATGCAATAGCTCTCGTGGGCATAGAGAGCCTCAGTCAGCGCATGGTGCACACGCTGAGCGACGGGGAGCGTCAGAAGGCAATGATAGCCAAGGCACTGGCACAGCAGACACCCGTGATTTTCCTCGACGAGCCGACGGCATTCCTCGACTTCCCGTCCAAAGCCGACACAATGCTGCTCCTCTCCAGGCTTGCCCACGATATGCAGAAGACAATTTTCCTCTCCACCCACGACCTCGACATGGCACTCCAGACAGCCGACGAGCTTTGGCTCCTGGGTCAGGAGCTGCAAATAGGCACACCGCGCCAACTTGCCGACAGTGGCACGCTGGCACGATTCTTCGCCGGCCCCGGTATCAGCTTTGATGCCGGGACACTGCGGTTCAACGTTGAGAACAGAAGCGGCCGAGACCCGTCACGGAGAGCATAGCACGATTAAAGCACGCCGACCGTAAGATGCCGACGTCGTAGGGCACAATGCTTCAAGAAGAAAGGCATGAGACAGCATCAGTCCAGATGAAAGACTTCCTGTAGAGGAATGGTGACAGGACTGTTGTCGTCGTTTGTCTCCATAATGTCCTTCATGTAAGCCCACCAACGCTGAGTCGTCTCGTCGGCACCCATGTCCTGCGAACTCTGTTCGCCGTCTATTTCCTGATACCCGAAGAGGATATTCGTATCGCGATCCCAGTAGATACTATAGTTGCCGACACCGGCATCCTTGATTTGCTTTTTCAGTTCGGGCCACAGAGCCGCGTGACGACGTTCATACTCTGCTTCGAAGCCTGGCTTCAAGAACATTTTAAATGCGAAACGTTTCATACATGAGAGAATTATAAAAAAAAATATTACGAATTCCGCTGCAAAGGTAGTGAAAAGTTTTATACTCTGAGCCAATTTTTCACACTTTTCTTCTCTTATTGTATCTGAGGGGTCATATCTCTCACAATTTAAGTCTTATGAGGGCCGAATCTGAAAATTGGCCCGCAAAACAAATGCAATTGATTTTGAATCAACTATCTTTGCAGCGCAAGGTGGTGGAAAGCATACCAAAATCCACCGAGCGCCACAGGTATTAACTTTTTAAAACGCATCTCTAATGGACGGTAAAATAGATTTACTCGATTTCATGCAAAAGAACTTCCGACAGGACTACTCAATGTCTGAGTTTGCCAAAGCCTCAGGCCGTAGCCTCTCGACTTTCAAGCGTGACTTCAAGAAGATAAGCGATCTCTCACCTGAGAGGTGGCTTACAGACTACCGCTTACGGTCTGCCGTCGAACTTCTCCGTCGTGGACGCCGGGTGTCGGACGTATGCTTCGATGTTGGTTTCAAGAACGTATCGCACTTCTCAGCAATCTTCAAACGAAAGTTCGGCGTAACTCCTGGAGAAGTCAGAAAGGGCTTACCCATTAAATGACAAATTTACACTTTAAGCTGCGAGCTTGCTCGCAGCTTTTTCTATGCATACATCACGACTTGCGGCCTGCACATAGCTGCCGTTGACCCGTAACGTGACACATTTCCACACTGACTACCTGCCCTCAGCCCTCACAATAGCAGATAGCAACTGGGTATATTCCCACCTTTTTTCGCCGCAAATGAAAAAAATTGGAGAAATATTTGGCCATTATGCAAATTTGCGCTACCTTTGCACCCGCATTCAGGAAGGACGCTATGAGCCAGCCAGATTGCATCAGCTTATGGCGGGATAGCTCAGCTGGTTAGAGCGCATGATTCATAATCATGAGGTCATGGGTTCAATCCCCATTCCCGCTACGCTAAGATGAGAGGGTTACGAAAGTAGCTCTCTTGTTTTTTGTACATGACTCTCTTTACGTCGCATGACATGCATCACTCACCAATCGCTAAGAAGGCTCCGGAACAGATGTTCGGAGCCTTCTTTGCGATTGGTGAGTGATGCCCGTTGCTTGTCGGGGCTTGTCGTTGCTCTTTCAGAGCCTGCAGTTGCTTTTTCAGGGCTTGCTGATTGCGCCAGAGGGGCAAGCCTCAGCACATGTGCCACACTCCGTGCACTCATCGGGGTTGATGCTATAGATGTCGCCCTCGGAGATAGCGCCCACGGGGCATTCGTCGATACATGTGCCGCAAGCGACGCAGTCTTCACTAATTACGTAAGCCATAATGATACTATTAAATGTTTAAGAAAATGTGATTATTGCCTTGTTTTGCGGCGCAAAGATACCTACTTTCGGTGATTTCCCAAAACTTTCAGGCACTTTTTTGCATCTTCGATACCCAAATTATGTGATTTCGTCACCTTATGAGCACTTTTCTGCCATCAACGATGTGCAAGCCACGTTGCTTTGGCGACACGGGGCGGCCAAGCATGTCATACTGCCGTGCGTTCATGGCATCGGACGCCGGGCCATGGTACATCGGCACCTCTGTCACGCCATCGGTGATGCTGACATTTGACACGACATTCTGCTGGGTGCTGTTGATGCGCACCTGGAAACGGAAGCGTGCCGTGACGAGCTGCCCGTCGTCGGTGCGGTACTGGAATGTCGGCATGATGGTATATGTCGTGTTCTGCCTGGCGTTGTTGGGGTGATAGCCAATGTTGAAAGTCAGCGATGCCGGGTCGAAATCGCAGAACACCACTGCTCCACTGCCCCATGCCTTCAGTTCGCCATTCGGTCCGAACCAATGTCCGTAGGCAGCATTGGTATTGGTGCCTGCCACGTTGGGTTGTATGCCGTTGTCCGACGACGTACAATACATGATTTTACCCTTGGCAGGGCCGTTGTCACTCCAACCCACGAGTCTCGAGGCTATCTGGTTGGGCTGCAGCTGGAAAGCGTAGGCCAGTGCCTGCTGCACATCAGGGCTTAGCGTCACGGGGGCCGTGGCATAGTTGCTGTTGCGCCCCACTCGCACATCCCATTCGAAGAGCACATCGTGCGGCTCTGCCTCATCGATGTGCGTTGACACGTAGATGGTGGCCTTGTTGGTGGATGTCAGTATGTCTGTCCCCTCCAGCGTCAGGCGGTATGGCCAGATGTAGTCGCCGGTAAGCGGCGAGTCATCCCATTTGTGCTGAACGTAGGTCGTGGGTGCCGGCGATACAATCATCCACAGCTTGCTCACCTGTGCAGGGACTTCCATGCTGACGTCAGCCAGCTGTTCGCCCGTGCCCCGACAATACACGGAGTCGGCATTGAAGTAGTGGCGGGTGCCATCCTTCATCAGTGCCACGAAGCCCAGCCGGAAGCCCTTCTGCGCGTCCTTGGCCTGACTGGGATATGTCTTTCTGTTGATGGCCGCGAACTGCGATTCTCCGTTGAGCATCTCGCCGGGGTCGCCCTCGGCGAGGTTGGCGGTGGGTTTCATGGCCGTGAAGTGGGCCGTGATGACACTCCCTGCCGTCGGCAGCTGCAGGGGAATGATGTTGAAGCCAGTGACCTGAGGTGCGCTGGCGGCTGCCACCTGATAGGTATGGTCGGCAGTGCGCACGGCACGGTATTCGAAGTCGCCGACGTATGCGTTGCGATACTGCTTGGCCACATCGAAATCCCATGTCGCGCAGCGTGCGGCATAGTCGTAGTAACGGCGATAGAGCTCCTCGACCGACCAGCTGCGTGAGCGCATGAGAGCCTGGTTGAAGTCTATGGCCACTTTGGTGTCGTAGTTCCAAACGTTGGCCACGGCACGCAGGTCGTCGCTGAACTGGCACAGGTAGTAGAGGAACCAGTAGCTCTGATAGCGATGCCACTCATGGGTGAATGCGAGGTTATGGCTCTTGCGGAAGACGTTGACGCTCTGGCTGAACATCTCGTTGGGATAGCTTTGCAGCGACTGCCATTGTGCCGTCTGTTCCCAGATGCCGGCACCCTTGCCGATTGCGCTGTGGAAGCCTGTCTGCACGCTGGCATCCTGGCCATGGCGCGAAGCCTCGGAGTAGCACATATAGTGGAACGAATGCCCGATCTCATGAGCCACTGCCGACCCCACGGGCTTGCATGTGTTGGGGCTGAGCCACAGGGCAGACACCTGATAGTCATAGCCTCCGCCGTAGCAGGCCCAGTCCGTGGTGTGGTTCATGAGTACCATCACCTTATATTTCGAGAGATTGCTCGTCTGCGGGTTCACGAATCCGAGGGTGTTGATTTCGAGGTCGAAGAAGGCCTCACATTTCTTCAGCAGGTCGTTGATGTCCACATAGTACGGGCTTGACGTAGGCAGCTGGTCGGGAGCTTTGTTGCCGTAGTATTTGTCCCAAAGCACGATGACGTTTTCCGTCTCTCGGCTTCGTGTCTTCGACCATGTGTAGCTGTTGTCTGGGTCACTCTCGGCGTAGAGCAGCGAGTCGGCAGGCCATGGATTTCTCCATTCGTTGGGAACGTACATCGTCTTGTCGGCCATGGCCGTCAGCGACGATGCTGAGATTGAAAAAAAGAGCAGAGTTTTTCTTAGCATTTCTGTAAATTTATAGTTTTGAATGTCATCAATCAGCGTTTGCGTTGCTTCACTTTCACGGGTGCCACGCCCTCCTGCGTGGGTCGTACGCGTCGTATGGTGCCGTCGGCATTGAATGTCATGCGGTCTATGCACACCTGACGGTGGAAGCCCGGCCCCTTGTCCTTGGCGAGGTATGCCGGATTGATGCGATGATACACTATGTACCATTCATCGCGCCCCGGCAGCTGAAGTACGCTGTTGTGTGCCGGGCCGTAGATGCCGGCATCGGCATCCTGGATGAGCACCACCGGGTCTGCGGCCACGGTGATGGGTCCGAGTGGCGACGTGGCAGTGCCGTAGGCCACATGGTAGTTTGGCGAGCCCGTGTCATCGACGCTCCATAAGAAATAGTAGAGTCCGTTGCGGCAGAAGACGTAAGGTGCCTCACGGTAGGCATAGTCTTGCAGCGTGCCCCCTGCCGGGGTCATTAAGGTTGTGGTGCCAGGCTTGAGGCTCGTCATGTCGTCGTTGAGCTCAGCGCCGGCCATGTAGCCGTTGCCCCAGTAGAGATAGAACTTACCGGAAGCCGGGTCTTGGAACACATCGACGTCAATCTGCTGCCCGTGGTTCTGGCCTTCGGGCAGTGCATCGACGATAGGCGAGCCGTGGTCGGTGAATGGTCCAGTGGGGTTGTCGGCAATGGCGACGCCGATAGCCTTGCGGTTGTTCTTGGGGTTGTGGCCGGAGTAGTAGAAGTAGTATTTCCACCCGCTGTCGGTCTTGCGCTCTATGATGCACGGAGCCCAGGCGTTGCCCACGGCCCACGGCACCTGGTCTGTTCCGAGGTCGAGCATTATGCCCTCATGCCGCCAGTCTGTGAGGTCGGCCGAAGAGAACACCGTGAAGTAGTAGCCTCCCCATCCCGGCATGCCGTCGGTGGTAGAGTAGATGTAGAAACGTCCCGTCTGCTCAGAGAAGAGCACCTCGGGGTCGGCATGGAACTCCGGCAGGATGGGATTGCCGCTCGTGCGGTGTCTGCCAGACTTGGCAGCTGCGCTGCAGCAGAGCGTCAGCGCCATGATGAAGGTTGTGAGTTGTCGCATGATTTTTATGTGTTTTAGTTAGTTGGTGTGATGTTGTATGTGTCTGCGTTGCGAGTATGGTCAGCGTTTCTGCCTGAAGAAGTGGCGCACGATTGCCGCCGCCTCCTCCTGCATGATGCCCGCCTGCAGCTGTGTGCGCGGATGCAGGCAGCTCGGTGCCATGGCAGTGAATCCCCGCTTGGCGTCGGGCGTGGCATATACGATGCGGCCTATCTGTGCCCATGCCAGTGCTCCGGCGCACATCAGACACGGCTCCACGGTGACGTAGAGCGTGCAGTCGTTGAGGTATTTGCCACCCAGGGCCGTGGCCGCAGCAGTGATGGCCTGCATCTCGGCATGTGCTGTGACGTCGTTGAGCCGCTCGGTGAGGTTGTGAGCCTTGGCCACCACCTGTCCGCCTGCCACGATGACGGCGCCGATGGGCACCTCGTCCTCGTCGGCGGCACGGCGCGCCTCGTCGAGTGCCATGCGCATGAAACGCTGGTCGGCAATGTTGTCTGTCTCTGCCATTTTATCCACATTACTACGTAAAAGGTGCTGCAAAGGTACGAGTTTTTGTTGAAAATTATCAAGAAAAGTAGTTATATAACTATAAAAAGGTTTAAAACGCTCGACTTTTAGTCGGAAAATACCTACCTTTGCCGCTCAAAGTCTCTTATGTGGAGCACAAAAAGGAATAGAAATGGGAAAAATCATAGCTTTAGCCAATCAGAAGGGGGGTGTCGGCAAGACAACCACTTCCATGAATCTGGCCGCATCATTGGCGGCGTTGGAGCAGCGTGTGCTACTCGTCGATGCCGACCCCCAGGCGAATGCATCGAGTGGTCTCGGTGTCAACCTTACTGAGGTAGAGAGCAGCGTCTATGACTGCCTCATCAACAATCTCGACATCCACGAGGCCATCTATGAAACCGACATACCAGGGCTGGACATCATCCCGAGCCACATCGACCTCGTAGGTGCCGAGATAGAGATGTTACGAATGCCCGCACGCGAGGAGGTGATGAAGCGTGCCCTGGCGCCTGTGCTGTCCGACTACGACTACATCCTCATCGACTGCTCTCCGTCGCTCGGCCTCATCACCGTCAACGCCCTCACGGCAGCCGACTCGGTGATAATCCCGGTGCAATGCGAATACTTCGCCCTCGAGGGTATCTCCAAGCTTCTCAACACCATCAAGATCATAAAGCAGAAACTCAACCCGTCACTTGAGATTGAAGGTTTCCTGCTGACGATGTTCGACTCGCGCCTGCGCCTCTCCAACCAAGTCAAGGAGGATGTGCAGCGCCACTTCCAGGAGCTGGTGTTCGACACCGTCATCAACCGTAACGTCAAGCTTGCCGAGGCTCCGGGTCATGGCGTGCCCGCCATCCTCTACGATGCCGACAGTGCCGGCGCGCGCAACCACCTCGCCCTGGCTCAGGAGATCATAGCGAAGAACACCAAGAAACAGTAAGTATGGCAGCACACAAGAAATTTCCCGCCTTAGGCCGCGGACTTGACGCCCTCATCACCACCGGCGACGTCAAGACCGATGGGACGTCGAGCATCAACGAGATTGAGCTCTCACTCATCCACCCCAACCCCAACCAGCCACGCCGTGAGTTCGACGAGAGCGCTCTCGAGGAGCTGGCATCGAGCATCCGTGAGATAGGCATCATACAGCCCATCACCCTGCGCCAGCTCAGCGACGGCACATACGAGATCATCGCCGGCGAGCGTCGCTGGCGCGCCTCGCAGATGGCAGGCTTGGCCACGATACCCGCCTACATCCGTACTGCCGACGACGAGAACGTGATGGAGATGGCTCTCATAGAGAACATACAACGCGAGGACCTCAATGCCGTAGAGATAGCCCTGGCCTACCAGCATCTGCTCGAGCAGTATGAGCTGACGCAGGACCGTCTCAGCGAGCGCGTGGGCAAGAAGCGCACCACCATCACCAACTATCTGCGCCTGCTGAAGCTGCCCGCCACCATACAGATGGCACTCCAACGGCGTGAGATCGACATGGGTCACGCACGTGCACTTCTCGCCCTCGACAACCCCACCTTGCAGCTGAAGCTCTTCGGCGAGATTACCCGCGAGCACCTCAGCGTGCGCAAGGTCGAGGAGATGGTGAAACGCCTCACACAGGGCGAGACCATAAATGCCGGAGGCCAGAAGCTGCGGCCCCGCGGCGCCCAGCTCTCCGAGGAATTCACCATGTTGCGCGACAGCCTCTCGAAGTTCTTCAACACTAAAGTGCAGCTCACCTGCTCGGCCAAGGGCAAGGGCAAAATCACCATCCCCTTCGCCAGCGAGGAGGAGCTGGAACGAATCATGGAGCTCCTCGACCGGCACTGACCACACATACTGACATCGCCCATGCTGCTGCGAGCCACATATTATAATAAGGAATTTGCGTTGCTGACGGCACTCGTCATCGGCACGGCAACCATGGCTGCCACGACACGCCCGGCGGCGCAGCCCGAGCCCGACAGCATCGTGCCCGACAGCATCGTGGCAGCAGAGCATAAGCCCGACACCCCGCAGGCCGCAACCCTCACCCCTGACACCACGGAAACGGCCTCTGCCACGACGCCACCCCTCAAGCTCGACAGCCTGGCAGCGGCAGCCGTCGAGGCCATGCGTCCCAAGACCTTCAAGCCCAACCCCATACGCTCACAGTGGGTGGCACTGGTGCTGCCCGGCGGTGGACAGATCTACAATCGCAAGTACTGGAAACTGCCCATCATCTACGGAGGATTCCTCGGCTGTGCCTATGCCCTGACATGGAACTCACAGATGCTGCGCGACTACTCTCAGGCCTACCTCGACATCATGGACTCTGACCCCGAGACCAAGAGCTACGAGAAGATGCTGCCTCTGGGCTATGACATCAGCGGCCGCGAGGACAAGTTCAAGGAGATCTTTAAGAACAAGAAAAACTACTACCGCCGCTACCGCGACATGAGCATCCTGGCCTTCGCGCTGGTATATGTCATAGGTGTCATAGATGCCTACGTCGATGCCGAGCTCTCCACCTTCGACATCTCGCCCGACCTCTCTATGCGCATGACGCCGGCACTCTTCAACACCTCCCCGACACGTCAGGGCGCGGCCATCAGCGGCGGCACGAACTTCGGCCTGGCCATGACACTCGACTTCTAACAACCAATCACAATTCACTCTAACACCCTCACTAAGACAACATATTCCGATGAAGAAGAAACTGCTCCTTTTCCTCACTGCATATCTCGTCATGGCAGCACCCATGACGGCACAGGTCAACCTTGATGACGACGATGACGATACCGAGGTCACTGACGACGACGAGGCCGACGGCGACGACGACGAGTCCGACACCGACCTCCCCGACGGCAACGAGGCCGACGACGGCGACATCGCCATGCCGGAGGGTATGGTGAGCGAGATGGACAGTCTCATCCTCGACTGGAACAAGCGTCAGTACCTCACACAGCCCGACGGCGACTGCCAGGACACAGGCGTGAGCCCCGAGTTCACCAAGGAGGAGTATATCCACCGTCTGCAGCGCCTGCCCAACGTCATCGAGATGCCATACAACGATGTCGTGCGCAAGTTCATCGACCAATACACAGGACGCCTGCGCCGGTCGGTGAGCATCATGCTCGGCACCACGAACTTCTACACACCCATCTTCGAGGAGGCTCTGGAAGCATATCAGCTGCCTCTGGAGCTGAAGTACCTGCCCGTCATAGAGTCGGCCCTCAACCCCACTGCCGTCAGCCGTGCCGGAGCCGCAGGACTCTGGCAGTTCATGATCACCACCGCCAAACAATATGGTCTGGAGGTGACAAGCCTCATTGACGAGCGGCGCGACCCCATCAAGAGCAGCTATGCCGCCGCCCACTATCTGCGCGACCTCTATGCCATCTTCGGCGACTGGACACTCGTCATCGCCTCCTACAACTGCGGGCCTGCCAACGTGCGCAAGGCCATCAGCCGTGCCGGAGGTGTGAAGGACTACTGGCAGATCTACCCCTACCTGCCTCGCGAGACACGCGGCTACGTGCCGGCATTCATCGCCGCCAACTATGCCATGACCTACTACTGCGACCACGGGATATGCCCCGTGCGCGCCATACTGCCGGCAGGCACCGACACCATCCACGTCACACGCAACCTGCACATCGACCAGGTGCGCGCCATCTGCAACGTTCCGGCCGAGCAGGTGCGGGCACTCAACCCGCAGTACCGCACCGACCTCATTCCCGGCGACGCCCATGCATGCACGCTGCGGCTGCCCGCCACGGCCGTGTCGGCATTCATCGAGAGCGGCGACAGCATCTACCGCTACCACGCCGACGAGCTGCTCACCACACGCCGCGAGATTGAGGTGGCCGAGGCTCAGTTCAAACAGCCCGCCAAGGGACGGCGCGGACGTAACGCGCGCAGCGGACGGCGCGGACACTCCAGCCGCAATGCCGGCGGAAGGACTGCCACCGTGCGACGCGGCGACACCCTCGGCGCCATAGCACGTCGCAACGGCACCACCGTGGCCAAGCTGCGCCGCCTCAACGGCATACGCGGCAACAAAATCCGTGCCGGACAGAAGATCAGGGTCAGATAGCCACTACGCCCCGACACCGCATCCACACACTGCACACAGTTACCTTATTGCATACACAAGGGCACAGCACACTGCGCAACAGCCCAACAACAGCGATACAAGGTGAGTCCCGCCAGTCAGCGTTGAACAGCTCTTCGCCAGTCACCTGAAGCACCCACCATCATTACCTAAAGACAAGAGGATTTTGTTATGGAAGAAAAGAAACGAAACGAAGACATGCCCATGACGGCGCCCGCTGCCAAGGGCAATGAGCCCGCCGCCAGTGCCACACAGCCCCACGATGGCACCGACGACGAAGTCATGGTACAGGAAGCCTTTCAGCGCCTTATAGACACCTACAACGCATCGCCCCACCGCAAGAAGACCGACCTCATACAGAAAGCTTTCAACTTCGCCAAGCAGGCACACAAAGGCGTGCGGCGCCTGTCGGGAGAGCCTTATATCATGCACCCCATTGCCGTGGCACAGATAGCATGCGGCGAGATCGGCCTTGGCTCCACGAGCATCTGCGCAGCACTGCTGCACGACGTCGTAGAGGACACCGACTACACCGTGGAGGACATCGCCAACCTCTTCGGTCCCAAGATAGCACAAATCGTTGACGGACTGACAAAGATTTCCGGAGGCATTTTCGGCGACAAGGCTTCGGCACAAGCCGAGTCGTTCAAGAAGCTGCTGCTCACCATGAGCGACGACATACGCGTCATACTCATCAAGATCAGCGACCGCCTCCATAACATGCGCACCTTAGGCTCGCAGTTGCCAGGCAAACAGTATAAGATTGCCGGAGAGACGCTCTACATCTACGCCCCGCTGGCACACCGGCTCGGGCTCAACCTCATCAAGGAGGAACTCGAGGACCTCAGCTTCCGCTACGAGCATCCCGAAGCCCACGACCGCCTATGCCAGCAGCTCAGCGAGATAGAGCCTCAGCTGCAGCAGGCGTTCCAGGAGTTCATACGCCCCATACGCGACAAGCTCGACAAGATGAACTACAAATACAGCGTCAAGGCGCGCATCAAGCGCCCCTATAGCTGCTGGCTGAAGATGCAGAACAAGCACGTCGCCTTCGAAGAGATCTACGACCTCCTGGCCGCCAGGATCGTGTTTACGCCCAATGACCCGGAGAATGAGGAGGGCGAGTGTTTCCAGATCTACAACGTCTGCACACGCATCTACCGCCCCCACCCCGACCGCTTCCGCGACTGGCTCTCACAGCCCAAGGCCAACGGCTACCGAGCCCTGCACACCACTCTGATGAGCCGCCAAGGCCGCTGGATAGAGGTGCAGATACGCTCACAGAAGATGGACGAGATGGCCGAGCGCGGCTTTGCCGCCCACTGGAAGTACAAGGAGGGCGAGAAAGACACCTCTGCCAGCGAGAGCGAGCTCGACAAGTGGCTCATGACCATCAAAGAGCTGCTCGACGACCCACAGCCCTCGGCAATGGACTTCCTCGACACCATAAAGCTCAACCTCTACGCCTCCGAGATTTTCGTCGTAACGCCAAAGGGCGAGTTCAAGACCATGCCGTCGGGCAGCACCGTCCTCGACTTCGCCTTCAGCATTCACTCCATGGTGGGCTCACACTGCATAGGCGCCAAGGTCAACCACCAACTCGTGCCGATGAGCCACGTGCTCAACAGCGGCGACCAGGTGGAAATCCTGACATCAAACTCGGCACACATCGATGCCTCGTGGCTGCAATATGCCACCACCGCCAAGGCCAAGAACAAGATCGAGAGCAGCCTGCGCCGGCAGCGACGCGAGCTGCAGAAACGCGGCGAGGACATCATGACCGACTGGTTTGCCGCCCACGACCTTGAACCCACAAGCCTGCTCATCGACCGCCTGTGCCTGCTGCACGAGCAAGACGACCGCGAGTCGCTCTGTGCCGCCATCGGTGGCGCCAAGCTGACGCTAACCGATGCCGATGCCGACGCTATACAACGCCAGCCCGCCTCCAACGGCAACGGACGATGGAGGCGCTACCTGCCTTTCCTGAGGCGCAAGCCCAAGGCCGAGGCCGAACCCGTCAAGGAGGAACCCCTGAAGGTTGACCGCAAGAAGACCATCATCCTCAACGACGACAGCATACCCAACTACGTCTTCTGCACCGAGTGTAGGCCCATACCCGGCGACGATGTGCTGGGCTACCTCGACACGAACATCAACCGCATCGTCATACACAAACGTGAGTGCCCACAGGCCGACCGTCTCAAGACCTCCGACGGCAATCACATCCTCGCCGCCAACTGGGACACCGGCAAGTCGCTGGAGTTCACCGCCACCATACACATCGAGGGCATCGACCGCGTGGGCATACTGCGAGCCCTCACCGACGTGCTCACCGAGCAGTTCAACATCAACGTGCACCGCCTCAACATCGACACCAACGACGGCATCTTCCGAGGCAACATCGAGCTGAGCGTACACGATGCCGAAGACCTCAGCGTCATCATCAAGAACCTCAAACGCATCAACGGACTCGAGGAGGTGACACGCATCTCTTAGCGGGCCCCCCGGCCCCCTAAAGGGGGGGCAACCTGCGGGCTGGACAAGCACTCCCCCTTTAGGGGGCTGGGGGCTGAGTTTTGTCGCGACATTCGAAAGAATTAATGTATTTTTGCAAACCCATTAAAAACCATTACCAAAATGACACACCTCAACTATATGCGTAACACCTACATCATTGCCGCAACAGCAGCGTTCATCTGCGGCATCTTTGCAGCATCATGCAAGCAAGCTGCCGACGACACCCACCTTGCTGTAAATCCCACCGAGGACGACAGCCAGTTTGTGACGCTGACCGATGTCGTGCCCGACGCCATAATGGAGATTCGCTACTTCGGCACATACAACTTCGTGGGTACGCGCATCGACGGCTACGAGGAACCCACGGCACTGCTGACACGTCAGGCCGCCGAGGCTCTGAAGGCCGTGAGCGACGATGTCATGTCACAGGGCTACCGCCTCAAGATCTACGACGCCTACCGCCCCCAGAAAGGCGTTGACCACTTCGTGCGCTGGGCTGCCGACATCCCCGACACGCTGATGAAGCGCTTCTTCTACCCCGACCTCGACAAGAGCGTGCTCTTCGAGCAGGAGTATATCTACGAGAAAAGCGGACACACGCGTGGCAGCACCGTGGATCTTACGCTCTTCGACATGACCACGGAGAAGGAGCTCGACATGGGCGGCACCTTCGACTGGTTTGGCCCCGAGAGCCATCCCGACTTCTGCGGCAACCCCGAGACGGGCGAATACATCGCACCGGCTGCAGACGCCGACGTCAAAAGGCCCATCACGCCAGAGCAGTTCGAGCACCGCATGATACTGCGACGCGCCATGACAGCACACGGCTTCAAACCCCTCGACTCCGAATGGTGGCACTTCACGCTGAAGGACGAGCCCTTCCCCGACACATACTTCACCTTCCCCGTAAGGCAGATTCACCACAAACAATAACTGATTACTTCTCACTTCTCACTTCTCACTTCTCGTGTAAGTGGTAAAATGAACAATGAAAATGTCACAACACTTACGACAGCTCGCAGCCATGCTCGCGCTGTTACTGACATGGGCATCGCCCGCAAGGAGCGTCACGTTCGAATGGGACAGGGTAGATGATGGCGGCGGACGCTACCTCTTCGAAAGCGAGAAGATCTCCTACGACGGCTGGAACACCAACTCCGTCTATTACTTCCGCACGCAGAAAGCCTTCAGCTGGGATAACGACCAGTTCGTATATGAATACGACTTCAGGGCAGCACACCCCGTTGTCAGCATTGAGTATCTGACACTGGAAGGCACGGTGCTGCTCGTCACTGCCGACAACGTCGCACACGCCGTAGGCACATGGAGCAAGACGGCCAGCAATAGCAGCCGAGTGACATTCTCCAACACCGATGCCACCTACGGACAGCTGTTTCTCAACCAAGTGGACGACGGACATACGCTACATCTGAAGTTCGTGCCGACGCCACGCTACGGCAACCCCGTGAAGAAGCTGCAGCTGAAATTCAGCTTCAGCCATACCAACAAGTGGAATTCTGGGTGGATGCGCTATGACAAAGACCTGCCACTGGGCTCCGTCTTCTCGACAGGCTGCCCCATGCCGACGCTCTCCTTCGACTGGGACGAAGACGGGCGCATGGTGGCCAAGGCCTCCAATGTCTATGACAAGCGCGACAACTCGAACTACTTCTTCGAGGGTTATAGTTATAACATCTACTCATGGATGCAATCAGGTTCGTGGAGCGGCACCGTATCGCATGACGGCATCTTCACACTTAGAAATGCCAAGAACACCAGCCGTGGCAACGGACGGGTGGATGTAGAATATCATTTCCAGCCAATGAACTTCGGCAGCAGCTGGTATGGCAGCTTCACAAGCCCGATGCGTCTGGAAGTGAGTCCTTCATTGCACTATAGCATAGGTGACCAGAAGATCTACAACCACCAGCCACGGTACGATGTCTTCGTTGCCCCATTCACACGCCCCGAAAAGGTGGATGTGGCCTTCGACAAGTGGAACAAGAAGAACACCATCACCTGGACACGCCGCGAGCAGGCAACAGGCGACCAGTGGAAGGCATACAATTGCCGCTTCGATGGCAAATGGTACGTCATACGCTATGAGAAAGGTGCCGACCCCAAAGGCTACACCCTCATAGGTAGTCTCGACGGCGACGCCACGACGCTAAGCCTGACCGATGCCAGCGAGAGCCTGGAGTACGAGAAGGAATATGTATATCGCGTTGTGTTCCTGCCATCGATGATTGTCGAGAAGTGCAAGGACAAGCTCACCGAGCTGCCACAGCAGCTGAGCCAGCACAACAAGATGGACCTATGGGAGGAGACGACGACCAGCACCAAGCTGGAGATGCCCATCGAGCTCACACAAGACCGCTCCTACGACAAGGCCGTGCGCCTCGTGTGGAAGTACTGCGTGCAACCCTCGGGGCAGAATTGGACTATAGAGTACAGCCCGGCTGGCGAGAACGCGTGGCGCGTGCTCGACAGCAGCCTCAACGTGGACGCCTCCAAGGCATCGGCCAGCTTTGATGCCGACGGCTCGGTGTGCGACCTCGTGGACTACCGCGTGAAGACGAGCTACGCCGACAAGGAGTTCTACTCCAACATCTGGACGGGCAATCTGCCATCCGGCAGCTACATCAGTGAGGTGACGGCATCCACGGGCATCCATGAGAACAAGGTCGATGTGACGTGGAAGGTGAAGCGTGCCGACATCAACAACGACATCTACTACCGCGTGCTGCGCCGGCCCATCGGCGTTGAGACGTGGACCATGCTCACCGATGCCATCCACGGCAAGGCATCTGAATACACATACGAAGACACGCGCCCGCTGGCAGGCTCTTACTATGAATACACCGTGGAGGCATACGAGGCCAAGTGCGACGAGCAGCTCATCAAGACCGACCAAGTCATCACGCCGGGCTTCTCGCAGGCACGAGGCACCATCACCGGACACATCTCCTTCGGCACGGGAACGGCCGTGGCAGGCGTTCGCGTGAACCTCGTCAAGTCGAGTGCCGACGAGGACACCGACCAGTCGCAGTTCCTCTCGCGCTACATCGAGGGCGAGGGCATAGGCTTGCAGTGGCAGGCCGACTCGGCGAAATATGTCGGTGTGCTGGACGGCGGCAAGGCACTGACGCTGCAACTGTGGGCACGCCCGCAGGCCATGGCTGGCGGGGGAGCCGAAACGATGCAGCTGCTGCGACTGGCCGGAGCGCTGGAGCTCGGCGTGCAGAACAGCGGCGGCCGCTACCACCTCTACGCCGTGGACAACACCAATGGCGGCACGGCCGTGACGGAGTTCCCAGAGCTGCTTTTCGACGACTTCGACTTCACACACGTGGCTGCCACCTATGCCAGCGGCAAGTGGACCTTCTACGTCGGCAAGGACACCCTGCGCACGGCAACCATGCCAGCTGCCGGCAAGGCATGGAATGCATGCCGCGCAGACAACGGCACACCCGATGCCAAGATGCCAACGCTATCCTTCGGAGGCACCAACCGCATCAGCGGACAGCCGTTCGTGGGCTTCGTCGATGACATTCGACTCTGGAACCGCGCGCTCCCGCAGAGCGAGCTGGATGCCAACTACACCCGCATCCTCGGCGGCACGGAGAACGGACTCATCCTCTACTGGCCGCTCGACGAGGGCATGAACGTAGTGAAGTATGCCTTCGACGTGTCACGCCAGGACGGCATAGACCAGCTCAACCACCCCGTAGTGGGCGTCAACGCGCTGCCGCGCAGCAACGTGCCACAGCTGCTCTCACTCTACGGCATGACAGATGCTGAGGGCGACTACATCATCAAGGGCATACCATTCCAGCAGGGCGGCACCAACTACAAGCTGGCTCCCAGGCTCGGCATACACGAGTTCTCGCCAAGCACACGCTCGATGTTCGTGAGCCCCACCAGCCTCACGGCCAACAACATCGACTTCGAGGATGTCTCCAGCTTCCCCATGGAGGGACACATCTACTACGCCGGCACCAACATCCCGGCCGTAGGCATTCAGTTCTATGTCGATGGGCAGCTGCTCACGGCCAACGGCAAGGTGATGCAGACCGATGCCAACGGTGCCTACAGAATCTCGGTGCCTATAGGCAAGCACTATGTCGAGGCCAAGCTCGAAGGCCATACGATGGTAGCTGAAGGCCGATTCCCCACCAAGGACACCTTCAACTTCGACCGCGCCGTGACCTACGACTTCGCCGACTCCACGCTGGTGAACTTCGTGGGGCGCGTGGGCGGTGGCCTGCGCAACGACACGCTGGCAGTGGGCTTCGCCGCGTCGAAGAACAACATCGGCATAGCCACCGTGACCCTCAAGCTGGCCAACGAGTCATACTCATTCAACTGCGGCGCCGACCACATCAGCCACGCCACCGCCAACCGCACATGGGCCAGCGACACAACGTCTATCCGCAGTCAGGCATGGACGGCAACGGGCGACAATTCGAGGTTCATAAACATACGCACAGACTCCCTCACAGGTGAGTTCTCGGCACTGTTGCCGCCGCTCAAGTACATCACCAAGAGCATAGTGATAGACAGCGATGAAGACCACACCATGGAGTTCACCGAGTTGCCGGAGATTGACCTCACCAATGCCCGCAAGCAGCTCACCGACTCGCTGAAGCAGGCCGTGGAGGGCGGAGACAGCGTGTGGAATCGCTACAAGTACAACACGAAGATGATACGCACATTCTTCGCACAGCCGAAGCTCGACCTCGTGCAGAAGGGCAACCCCGCTGGCGTCTTCGGCAACAAGAGCATAACCTACAAGATCGACACCGAGGGCAACACGGCCACCGTGGAAGACATCTGGACGCTCAGCGACAACGGCGAAGTCGGCTATCAGTTCCAATATCCCATCTACCAGATGGGCGACAAGCGCCGCTATGCCATCCACGCCTACGAACCCTACGTCAACCGCGACAACAAGAGCAAGGTCGTGGCCGACACCATACCGCTCAACGGACAGAAGATCGTCATAGCGAATGAGATGAGCGACCAGCAGTCGGTGGTATGCACCGTGGAGGACCCCAGCTGCGGCTATAAGCCCGGCGACATCTACCAGATGGTCAACAACGAGCTCACACTCGACAACGACGGACGCGCCGAGCTGGAATGGACGGCCGGAGCACCAAACATCGTCAGCCCATACACGCGCCACTTCGGCATCACCATGGAGCGACGCAAGCGCACATACGTCATGGCAAGTATGGATGCCGTGGTGCTGGGCATGCTCACCACGGGCAACAACTTCGTCACTCAAGGCCCCGACCGCGTGCAGTTCGTGCTGCGCGACCCGCCAGGTGCCAAGTCCAAGACCACGCTGAAGACCGGCACCGTCACCACCAAGACCCACTACGACACTTACATGCGCTACGGCGACCACAGCCTCGTGAGCAACATAATTGCCGGCAGCGACCTTGAGTTCGGTGCTGGATTCGGCTTCATGGTGATTAGCGGCAACAAGGCGAAGAGTCAGACCGACGTGGGCTATGAGGCACACTGGCAATACACCCACGTCAAGGACACCGCTACGGTGACAACCACCATAAACAGCGTATCCACAAGCACGGGAATTCCATACGTAGGAGCCGAGGGAGACGTCTTCGTCGGCACGTCAAACAACATCCTCGTTGGCACATGCCGCAAGCTATACCTCAAGAAGGACGACCTCACAGGCAAGTACGGCATTGTGCTCGAAGACGCACTCGCACTGGGCGAGGAGATTGCCACCACCTTCAGCTACACGGCCTACGAGCTCAAGACGGTGATGATACCAAAGTGGAAGGATCAGCGCAGGCAATATCTCAAGCGTGTGGCAACGCAGGCCGAGGCCGAAGCCTACGTCAACAACGGCACGAAGAGCGTATGGCTGACATGGTTGGACCTGAAAGACCCGAAATGTGGCGATGAAGGCACCTACCGCTTTGTGGAACCGCAGAAACCGACGAAGAACGAGCGCGACAGCGTGGAACTGTGCAACAACCAGATTGAGAAATGGGAGAAGGTGCTCAGCGACAACGAGGAGGAGAAGGTGAAGGCCATGAAGAGCAAGTCGCCGACAAACTTCTCAATCGACGGAGGAAGCTCGCGCAGCATCACTGATCGCAGCGAGGTCATCAAGACCGATGAAACCAAGACCACCTACAAGATGGGAGCCGTGCTGGCAGAACATTTCGGATTCAGCTTCAGTGGAGCTGTCACCTTCGGCGTCATCACGAACATAAGCTCCAACGAGGGCGGCGGCGACACCAGCGGCGACGGCACCAAGACCGACAACTACACCGAGTGGGAATACACCCTCGCCGACGGCAACCGCGATGTCGATATCTCCATCAACATGTATGACTCCGACGACAAGACGCACAGCAAGATATTCAGCGTCTTCGGAGGCCAGACCTACAACCCCTATGAGCCGCAGGAGGTCACCGAGTACTATAAGCCGGGCACGCCGCTCGGCAACGGCACGGTGCAGATGGAGCAACCCAGCCTGCGCATCGGCATCGGCGACGAACTGCCGGCCGAGAGTGTCACCATCACCGACATTCCCGCAGGACAGTCGGCCAACCTCGTGCTCTACTGCACCAACATGGCCAACGTACACCAAGGCATCGACTTCACCTACAACGTGGTCGTCAAGGAAGACACCGACACCACCGGCCTCGAAATACTCATGGACGGCGTGCCCATCAACGGGCGTTCCATAAAAATACCACAGGGCGAGACCGTGAAGAAGATCATCACCATCCGACAGAGCGACGTGAGCATACTCGACCACAAAGGCATAAAGCTGCGCTTCTGCTCGCAGTACCAAGCCCCCATCATCTTCGACGAGGTGACGCTCAACGCACACTTCAAGCCATCGTCGTCGCCCATAGACCTCGCCATCGCCGAGCCCGTGCTCAACACCATGAGTCAGGGCAGCAAGCTCGCCATTAAGCTGGCCAACTTCGACCGACAGTTCAAGAACCTGAAGAACATAGGCATCGAGTACCGCTTCGCGGGTAACACGGCATGGACAGACCTGCACACATGGGTGACAGACAAGAAGGACTCAACAAGCACCCACTTCAACCTCCTGCCGCCGACGGGCGACCTGCACTATGACATCGACATGTCTGACAACAGCAGCTATCCCGAGGGCGAATATCAGTTCCGGGCCTATACCACCACGCCCTACGACAGGGAGATGGTGCACGTATATAGCGACATCGTCAATGTCACCAAGGACCTCACACGCCCGCGCAGCCTCTTCACGCCAACGCCCGCCAACGGCATCCTGGGCTACGGCGACCAGCTCGCCATAGAGTTCAACGAGGACATCGTGCCGGGCTACGTCGGCGACAAGAACGTCATCGTCACGGCCAAGCTCAACAGCCAGCATGTGGACCATGAGACGTCGTTGCAGCTGCTGCCATACGGCGACGAACCCGTCACGGTGAATCCCATCTTCCTCAATGGAGACTTCGGTATGGACTTCTGGCTCCGGTGGCACGAAGAAGGCACCATCATGCATCAGGGTTCAGGCAACTCCAACTTCTCACTGAACATAGACAAGGCCGGCCATCTGGTGGCAAACATTGCCGGGGCCAAGGTGACAAGTGCCGCGACACTGCCAAAGGACGAATGGACATTCTTCGCCATGAGCTACAATGCCGGCACGATGACCTTCGACATCATCGCGCAGTATGACAAGGAGAACGTCGAGCTCTTCAAGAACAAGCCTGTGACGGCAGCAGACGTGCAAGCCATCACCTACTCTGAAGACAACCACCTCTACCTCGGAGGCATCAATGCCGAGATACATGCACTGAGTCTGTACAACATCTGCCACGATGTCTATGAGGCGGCCGCAACAAAGCATCAGGCCAAGGACAAGTACGTGTATGGCCTGGCCAACTACTGGCCCATGGACGAGGGCCATGGCTACATCGCCAGCGACACGCGCAAGACCCATGACTTCATCGTCAACGACAGTTGGAAGCTGGAGAACACCAACTACGCACTGCGCATCGACAGCAAGGAGGGCATCAAGGCCGGCATCACCAGCATCGGCAACTCACCCGGCGACAGCTACGCCATCGAACTCTGGCACAACATGTCCAGCTTCGCCGACACACAAACAGTGTTCGAGACGGCAACGCCGACAGTGGATGGCGACAAGCTGCCTGTGAGCGCCAAGCTGCGCCTGCACTACGACACCAACAAGAATCTGGTGCTCGACTACGGCAAGAAATCGCAGATCGTAGGCTCCTCTGACGACTTCCCAGACGTCCATGGATGGCGACACCTCGCACTCAACGTCGTGCGCGGACAGGCAGCAAGCTTCTACATCAACGGGCAGCGCACGGCCGTCATTGCCGAGACTGACGTGCCGCAGCTGCAAGGCACAACGCTCATCGTCGGAAAGAATGCAGAGCTGTCATTTGTTGACGAACTGCGAATCTGGAACGCGTCGCTCAGCGAGAGCCGACTGCAGAACAACATCTACAACACCATCGACACTGCCGACGTTTACGCACGAGGACTCGTAGCCTACTATCCCTTCGAGAAGACCGGAACCGTCAACGGCGTCACCACCAAGGTGGTGACAATGGAGAACATGGCCAAGACAGCACTCTCCGGCAAGCCCGAAACGATTACGTCCGCCGGCGAGTTCATGGCCGTGCAGTTCGCACCGCCACTGAAGAACGCCCCCGAGGAGACACGCCTCGTGGCATCGCCGGTGGCATCGGAGAGAAAGGTCGTAATCAACCTCACTGGTGCAGGCATAAGCCCCAGAGACCTCGAAGGCACGACCCTCAACGTCACCGTAGATCAGGTGAGAGACCTGCATGGCAACACCTCGCTGCCCATACGCTGGACGGCATTCGTGCAACAGAACACCCTCAAGTGGGCCAAGGACTCCGTGAACATCATCAAGCCTTACGGCGACGACTACACCTTCGACGTCAACATAGAGAACAAGAGCGGCAACACAGAGTACTACGTCCTCAACAACATGCCCGAGTGGCTGAGCCTCGCGGGCAGCGAGACCAACGACGACGTGGCACCGCTGCACACCAAGACGCTACGCTTCAAGGTCAACCCCCTCACACCTATCGGCACATACGACATCACGATAGGCCTTGAGGGCAACAACGACATCGCCGAGCCACTGAGGATAGTGATGAAGGTCAGCGGAGACACACCCGACTGGGCCGTGGATCCCACAAACTACGAACATCAGATGACCATCATCGGACAGGTGTATATCGATGGCATTCTCATGGAGAACGGCGAGAGCATCGTGGGCGCATTCATAGGCAACGAATGCCGCGGCGTGGCATCGCCCGAGAAAGTGAGAGGTGCAGCATACGTCACACTCACCATCTTCGGCAACGACATCAAGGACTTCGACCAGGGAAAGGACATCACGTTCCGCATCTGGGATGCTTCGCAAGGCGTGGCATACACCGATGCCGCCATGACGATGCCGGGACAGACGACGGCCGTCGAGGCTATACCTTTCGTACACGATGACTTCATTGGCGACTTCGACGCACCGGCCATCTGGCACAAGAGCGAGAACGTTGAGCAAATCGTGCCCGTCCACCGCAACTGGAGCTGGATAGCACTCGGCGTGGAACCCAAGCTCACATATCTCGACCAGATCTTCCAAGACCTCGACTCATGGCAGGTCATCATCAAGAACCAAGGCACCCAGGCTGCATGGAGCAACGGCACTCAGTGGGGAGGCAACCTCAAGGTGTCTCCCAACACCATGTACAAGATGAAAGTCGAGCAGAACGCCTCCACAAAGACCGAGCTGCCCCAAGCCCTCAGCATCATCGGAAAGAAAGTGAACGCCAGCGAGACACCCGTAACGCTCAGAAAAGGATGGAACTGGATAGCATATACACCGCTGACCACGATGACCATCGGCGAAGCTCTCGCCGGAGCCAACCCGCAGAAGGGCGACCGCGTGAAGTCGCAGACAGGCATTGCCATATACTCCGGTAGCACATGGGAGGGCAACCTCAAAGCCCTCGAGAGCGGACGCGGATACATGTACTATAATGCTGCCGCCGACCAGCCCCTGAAGCAGTTCGTATATCCCACACCGCCACAGAGCCGAAAGCCCAGGAGAGCACCCATCATGACCGACGAGCCGCTAAAGTACTTCACTCCCATAGACCCTTATCTCTACCCCGACAACATGACCATGGCCGTACAACTGCGGATGGCCGGCGAGGTGGTAGATACCTGCGAGGTGGCTGTCTTCATCGACGACGAATGCCGCGCAGCAACCCGGGCCGACGGAGGACTCTACTTCCTCATCATCTCGGGGCAGGGCAGCGGACAGACTTTGGACATACGCACCTACCTGCGCGGGCGCATACGCACCATCGATGCTACACAGCACTTCGTGGCCGACGACAACATCGGCACGCCGTGGGAGCCATACGTCATTCAGCTGCCCGAGGTCATCACGGACATCGACGACCTGCCCGCCCACGACACGACCGACACGTGGTATAACCTCCAAGGCATAAAGCTCGACCGACGCCCCACACGCCACGGCGTCTATATCCACAACGGCAAGAAGGTGAGCCTCTGACACCTGGCACCTGCACACCGTCTCAGCCCCCCAGCCCCCTAAAGGGGGAGCAACCTGCGGGCTGGGGGGCTGAGGCAGGGGCGTCACCCCCTGCTACAGACGAATACAGAAAACGGAACCCCGCAGCGGTGCAAGCCCCCCTGCGAGGTTTTCTTTTGCCCTTCGGCAGCATCTCAGGGGTTGAGCCCCTCAGAGTCGCCCTTTTCCACCTTGAGTCCGACCTCGGTGATGCCTGGCATTTGCTGCATGGACATGATGTGGTAGATGAGGATGTCTGCCTGCTGACCTTCATGCAGCTGCCTTGTGGCGGCCTGCTGTTCAATCTCATGAAGGATGTTGCCTTTCGTCTGCCAGCGAGCCAGGTCGGAGGCCAGTAGCACATAGACGGTGTCGCGCGTTGTGGCGGAATCTGTGCGCGTCTCCATCACCAGCCAGATATCGCGGTATGGGACTCTGTCAATCGTGCGCAGCCCCAGCGAGAAGGTGTAAGGTGCCGTGGCGCTTACTGCCGACAGGTGAAAGCGCAGTGTGTCCGTGGCCGACCATCCTTGTATGTCCACCGGTTGGTACTCATAGGAAATGACGTTCGGCCTACAGCTGACCATTGCGGCGATAGCCGCGAGTAGCAGTGCTGTCAGTATGTGTCGTGACTTCACGATTCGCTGTCGGGCTTGGTGTTTGGGGAGTGTGATGTCATGTCGGCCGGTTGCTCTGTCGGCGCTTTCGACGCTGGCTGTCTTGGCTGGGATTGTGGCGTTGCAGCCGGCGTCTTGTGGGCGGCTGTCGGTGTCGCTGTTGCGGCATTCCTCTGCGAAACAGCAGCAGCAACGGCCTGAAGGGTTGCCACGGAACCGGCGCCGTCGTGTGCGAACGTGGGTTGCTGGCGTGACTTCGGCTGTCTGGGAGCGGCTGGTGCGGCCTGCGCCGAGGCCTGTGGAGCAGGCTGGGCAGAGGCTTTGGTGTCGTGTTGCGAAGTGGCAGCACCCTGCGGCTGGGCGACGGGGCGCTGGCGAGGCTTTCTCGGAGATGTCTGAGCAGTCTGAGTCACCGGAGCCGTCTGAGTTGTCTGAGTTGTCTGAGTTGCCTTAGCTGCCTGAGCCGTCTGAGTTGTCTGAGATGCCTTAGCTGCCTGAGCCGTCTGAGTTGCCTGAGCTGTTGGTGCAGTGGCAGCAGTAGTAGTTGCAGCCTGTGACGTGTCGGCTGGCGTGTCGGCCTTCTTTTTTTTCTTCTTCTTTTTCTTGGCCTTGTCGAAGCGGGTAAGATCTTCCTGAGTGGCGAGGTCGATGGGTCCTGCGGGTTCTGCCACAACGGTGTCGTCGAGAGCCTCCGGGTTGATGCCATCACGATTCATGGCAATGACCTCGAGTGCACGTTTTGCCGTTATGGTGGTGAGGTTTGCCGCTATGCGCTTGTCGGTGCTGTAGGTCACCATCCCTGCGAGGATGTCCGACTTGAACAGGAAGTACTCGCCCTCCTGTGTGTGCAGTGTCACCTCGCGGCTTGGCAGTCGTCGCGAAGCCTCCACGTACTGGTCGGCCTCATAGTTCATGCAGCATTTCAGCTTCGCACACTGTCCAGCAAGCTTCTGCGGGTTTAGACTCAGATCCTGAAAGCGTGCCGCAGCTGTGCTCACGCTCACGAAACTGCGCATCCATGTTGTGCAGCAGAGCTCGCGTCCGCAGGGTCCGAAGCCACCGATGCGTCCGGCCTCCTGTCGTGCTCCGATCTGTTTCATCTCGATGCGCACATGGAAAGCCTCAGCCAGCACCTTTATGAGTTGGCGGAAATCTACACGTCCGTCGGCAATGTAGTAGAAGATGGCTTTCTGGCCGTCGCCTTGAAACTCCACGTCGCCGATTTTCATCTCAAGACCCAGCTCCTTGGCAATCTGGCGGCTGCGTATCATGGTTTCATGCTCGCGTGCCTTGGCCTCCTCATATTTCTCCATATCTACGGGGCGCACCTTGCGATAGATGCGCTTGATGTCGTCAGGGTTGCGGGGCGGCGTGCGCTTCATCTGCAGCAACACGAGGTTGCCCGTTAGCGTCACCGTGCCGATGTCGTGTCCGGGTGATGCCTCTACGGCAACGACATCGCCCTTCTCGAGCGGCAGGTGGTTGCTGTTGTGGTAGAAGCCCTTGCGGGTGTTCTTGAACTGCACCTCCACGAGGTCGGTGGCGTCGGTGTTGGCCGGTATGTCGGCCATATAGTCATAGACGTTGAGCTGTGTGCTTGTCTTCGGGCACCCGAGCCATGAGAGTCCTCTGTCGGTGAACACTGGCAGAGGCTGACGTGGGGTGTCGCTGCCGGTTGTCGGGGTGTCGCTGCCGGTTGTGAGTATTTCTTCCATTGTGGGTATGTATGGATGTGTTGACTTTGAAGTGTTACTTGGGTATGAGCATTACAATTGTCTTTATGGCGAGGTCGAAGAACACCATCTTTGGGTTGACATTCTGTGTGATGTCGGTCTCTGCCTGTGCGAGTTCGTCATAGAACGGTATGACGTTTGCCTCGTTGATGAACCTGGCGAAGTTGCGGCTGAAGGCCTCTTGCTCCGGCGTGAGGGCGTTGAGTTGTGGCAGGCGGAAGTTATAGATGAAGTTTTCTCTCACCATGCGCTGGCAGAACTGCAGGAATGCCTTCTGTGGCTCGCGTCCCATGGCTGCCACCCTGTCTGCCCAGTCGCGCAGGTCCTTGACCTTGCGTTGATAGGCGAGCCTCATGAGCTGCACGAAGAGCTCAAGGTGGAGGCTGTCGTCCTTGGGCGGATGTGCCTGTCGGTATTCTTCCGTCGAGAGTGGCGGCACGAGGATTCTCTGTGTGCGGCTGACGATGGTGGGCAGCACCATGTCGGCATCTTCTGTCACCATGAGGAAATGTGTGCCGGCAGGCGGTTCCTCGAAGAGCTTCAGCAGTGCGTTTGCCGTCTCGGCATTCATCTTCTCTGGCAGCCATATCACCATCACCTTACGCCCGCCCTGATTGCTCTTCAGCACGAGTTTACGCTGTATGTTGTCGGCCTCGGCAACATAATATGTCGCTTGCTGGTTGTCGGCACCCATGTCGGCGAGCCAGTCGTTGATATCGAAGTATGGACTCTCGAGCAGACGTGCCCTCCACTGGCTTATGTAGTGGTCGCTGATGGCATCCTTGGCATCCTTGATCTTGTTGCCTCTCACTATGGGGAAGGCGAAATGCAGGTCAGGATGCTCGAGCTTGGCGGCCATGCGGCAGTCGATGCATTGCCCGCAAGGATTACCGTCAGCATCACTGTGCTGGCACAACAACGCCTGTGCGAATTCTATGGCCAAGGCGAGTTTGCCGGCACCTTCGGGGCCGCAGAATAGGAGGGCGTGTGCCACGCGCCCTGCTGCGAGGTCTGCGTGCAGACGCTGCCTTACGGCTTGCTGACCGATGACGATAGACATAGTGAGTAGGCTCTTGCGATTCGTTAGTGGTGAGTTCTGTTATGTGTCTTTGGACAACTCTATGACCATTCCGCGCACGCTAAGGCGGCAAGCGTGCGGAAATGCAGTCGTGTGTCGCGTGTCGCAATGCTGGAAGATGGTGGTCGTGACGACGATTTCGGGTGCAAATTTACATAAAATTCGCAATACATAAGCCAGTTGAATGAAGAAATTTCATTTTCTTAAGAGGAAAGACAAGCATTATTTGTGATAAAGGTGGATGAGGAGCATAAAACATGCTGACATACTTACCTCAGTCTTCTTTCCCTGCCACTTGCCGTGGCAGGAATGTCCTATTCTCGAGACTTATGATGATGTCGAAGGGGAATCCCTCATAGCGTTTGCGCACCGCGACATTGGTGCTGTCGGCCAGCCTGCGCAGATAGCTCTCGAAGCGTGCGAGCGTTGAGGCATTGTCGTGCGGAGCCGTAGCGTAAGCCCCGATCTGTATTTCCCCCTTACGGGCATTGAAGAAGCGTTGATTGTGGTTGTTGGTAAACCACCAGTACATTTCCCGGAACTGCGAGCACTGCTTTGGCGACAGCAATGGCTCCACGAGAGATATTGCGCGGATGTTATTGAGGAAGGGCTGCGGCTGCTCGTCCGCCGCCGGTATGCCCAGTACTCTGGCGTAGCGATCGCGAAAGTATTCCGGTGCTGCCATGACCTGCCCAAGGAACTGGTGCAGTGGCGTGTGGTGGGCTATGCCGAAGTTCTCGATGGCCGACATGAATGTCAGCGGACTTGTGGCAGCACGTGCTGCGGCCAGGAGAGCTTCTCTCTGCTCAGCATATCGCATCTTGCCTAACCGTATGGCCAGCATCACGGCATCCACGAACATGATGTCTGCGCCGTGGCCCGTGGCCTCATGCGTAGCGAGGGGTGTCGGCCGCGTTGTCAGACATTCGTGCGGCACCACCGTGTCGTCGGGCATGATATGCCTGACCGTGAAACCCTCGTTGTCGAGGTAGCGTGACACATGCGTGAAGCGGTAACATCGCGTGGGGTCGGCCTCAGCAGCCATCAGCGCTATGTGGAAGCCACGTTGCACGCCAAGGGCTATGCGCTCTGCTCCTCGCAGAAATGATGACGTGGCCGTGGCAAGGGCGTAGTCGATGCTGGGATTGGCGCTACACGCTGCAAACTCGTGGGTGAAGTCCAGATATCGAATGCCATATTCTTTGAGCAGAGGGCTCAACGCCGCCGCGTCATACTGAGGCTTAAGGGAGTCTGAAGGTTGAGGCCGCACGTCCACCACACAATCTACGCCACATTGCCTCAGTGTGTGTGCAAACTGCCCGACGCTGCGGCACGAGTAGCCGATTGTGTAGATGGATGATGTCATGCCCTCATATCTACCTTACGATGACCTTCCTTCCATTGCGGACATAAATGCCTTGCGGCAGACGGCCGGCATTCATTAGTCGCCCGCTGAGGTCGTAGGTTGCGGCATCGGCAGCACGGTGGGTGTCGGGCTGCACGGCATCGACGGCGGTGTTGCCGTTAGGGCCGAAGTCAATGGTACGTCCTGAGAGGGTGTAGAGCGTGCGCACGTCAGTGGCCGACAGCGCACGGTCGTAGATAAGCAGGTCATCGATGAAGGCCTCTGCCGTGCCGTTCTTGCCGCCGATACCCATCTGCAGGAAGCCTGCCTTGGCGACCGAAGTCATGAGCTTGCCATAGTCGAAAAGTCTGGCTGCCTGCGTAACCGTCGTTGAGTTCCCGGCACTCGAAGTGAAGGTCTTATGAGCCTTCTTGACGCCGTTGACATAAAGCGTAAGCCCGTCGTCAGCACTGGAGGTGACGGTCACCAGAGTCCACTCGTCGGTCGGGATGAAGCCCGTGGCGTTGGTGGGACGGCCCTCGGCGTTGATCTTCAGCTCATTGGCCATGAAATTGTCCGTCTCGGTCTCAAAGGCCATCGTGGCATTGGCGGTGAGGTAGAAGCGTTCGGAGACTCCGTTGAGGTTGCCCTGCTTGTCAGTGAAGCCCCACAGCGTGGCAGCGAGATCGGAGGCAGCGGTGCAACGCACGTAGGCCGACACGGTGAAGCCCGTCAGCGTGCGGCCTTTCAGCGGGTTTGTCAGGCGTGTGTAGCTCTCGTTCTTTGCCACTCCGCCATACTGGTGCAGTACGTTGCCGTAACGTGAGGCATCGGCATCGAGTGTCGGCGTCTTGCCCTGGCCTGTCTTTCCGAAGAATGCCGTCTGTGCGGCATCGTAGGCATTGGCTTGGGGCTTGGCATCGAAGTCGTAGTAGGCAATGAGTCCCGTGCGTATGTCGCCGGCAGGGACGACCTCATGCTGTGCCGTGACGGTGAACGTCTGCTCGTAATAAGCCTTTCCGGCACTGATGCGGCATGTGAGGGTGAGCTTAGTGTCGGCGGCTGCGGGTGTATATCTGCCGTCGTCGGAAATCACTTCAGGTGCCGACGATGTCCATGTCACCTTGGCGCCGAAGCGTGGCTCGTATGCTGCCAGAGGCAGGTGGCGGTTGACGCTTTGGTTGTTCCTCACCGGGAAGTTGTAGTTCTTCACGGCATAGGCCACGGCACTCTCGTCCTCGAGTTTGTATGCCCATAGGCTGACGCCTGACTTAGCCTGTCCGGTGATGGCGATGGCCTTGAGCGTCGTGCCATCGACGGTCTGCGGCACCACGACACCGTTGTAGGTCACGCCGCCGACCCTGACAGCGATGTATGCAGTGCCGTCGGTCAGCGTCCATGTGCCCGTGAGGTCGCCGCTGATCCTGCCATCGGCTGTCAGGGTCATGCTCACGGGTGTCACCTCCTCGAAGTGCTCGTGGTCGAGTTTGTAGCGGTGTATGAGAACGTCGTAGGTGCCGGGGATGTCAGCCTTGACATAGTGGCATCCGGAGGCTATGCTGTCATCGTTGACCGTCTCACCGTCGAACTCAAACGGTGCCGCCACAGGCCAGCCGTCGCGGTTGAGGAACAGCTGGTGTGTGCGCACGAGGTGACCTGCCGTGCCGTTGTTGAACTTGGTGTGATAGACCACGAAGTTGCGCCCCATGTCGTCGGCTGTGGCGCTGTTATGACCCTGTGCGCACTCGCCCACGGTCTGGAAGCCCCAGCCGTTGTAGGCACCCAGAAGCTTCATGCCGCCGTTTGTCTGCGCACCAGGACCCACGGTGACCCATCCCCGGTTGTGGAAACAGGCATCGAGGTTGTTGGCATCGACGTACACGCCGTCGGGCGTGGAGCTGCGGAAGAGGCGCATCTCGTAGCCGCCGTCGGGGGCAAAGCCGCCGTAGCTAATGAAGAGGTAGTAGTAATCTCCGATGTGCTGTATGTAGCTGCCTTCGCCGCTACTATAGTAACCTCCGGCAATGCGTTTGCCAAAGTAGGGGTCACTGAGTGCGCGGCCGTTGCCGTCGCTCTTGAACTCGTAGGTGTAGGTGTAGTCGCGCAGACCCGTCTGCTTGTCCAGGCGTATGATGAAGATGCCTCCGCTCCACGAGCCATAGGTCATCCACAGCTCGCCCTGCTCGTCAAAGAACACGCAGGGGTCGATGTCGTTTGTCCACCACGTACCCCAGTCACCCCCTTTGTTGTAGCGCGAGGGCAGGGCGTTCTGATTGCCGATGACGAGCTCGAGGTCGGTCTTCTTCCACGAGATCTCTGGCGTGGAGGCGTTGATGAATCCGCTGTAGTGCACAGGACCCTGATAGACATAAGGGCCGGTGATTTTGTCGGCCGTGAGCAGCACGATGACCGAGTGCCATCTGTCGCCGTTGAGACTCATGTACATCATCCACTTCTGCGTGTTGGGGTTGTAGATAAGGTCGGGTGCCCACATGTTGCCCGCAATATTCCAGTCGGCCTGATCGCCGTGAGCCCATGCCTTGGCGTCGAAGGGGCCGAAGTCCACATCCTGCTCCTGACCGTTCACAAGGGCACGCACCGTGGTTGTGGCGTTGGCCGAGAAGGCATCGGCATAGGGGCATTGCACGGCATTGCCGTTTGAGGCCAGGCGGCCGAAAAGCACGTCGCCATTGAGGCCGCTCCAGTTCTGCATGTTGTCGGTCGAGCGAGCCCAGCCGCGGTGCGAGCCAATGACGTAGAACGTCTTGCCCTGAACATGAACGACACTAGGGTCGTGCACGCTCACCGAGTTACGTGTCTTAGTCCTGTATATCGTGTTGATGTCGCTCAGCGAGATGGCCGTGCCTTCGTCGGCACGGGCTTGTGATGATGCTGCCAGCAGTAGCGATGCAGCCAGAAGGGTACAAATCTTCATAAGGGCAAATGATAGAATGATTGAAAATCGTCCACAAAAGTAGTGGTTTTCGTTGTAAAAGCTTAAAAAAACGCATGTTTTAACGTCATTTAATATAAATAAGGTGTAAGTTTTTGGCCAGTTCGCAAGAAAACACGTTCTTTGCACCGCAAAACGGCATCCGCAGGGCATCGGGAGAACCACTACCCTACCCCACACACCGACAGCAAAATTCACGAATAGCTAACCAACAACATGACAACAATGAAAAAACTCATCATCATCATCACCGCCGGCATGCTGCTGGGCTCTTGTGTCAGCAAGAAGCAGTTCGCCGAGCTGCAGACCAACTACACCTCCCTTCAGGGCCAGTACCAGCAGGCCAAGGAGGAGCTAGCCTCCAAGACAGCCACCATCAAGAGCCTCGAGGAGCGCCTGGCAGAGGCCAAAGCCAACAACGAGAGCCTGCGCAGCCAGTATGAGCAGCTGCAGAAGTCACTCAACATGAGCATCGCCCAAAACACCGAGGGCAACATCAACATCTCAAAGCTCGTCGATGAGATTAATGCCAGCAACAAGTTCATCAAGCAGCTCGTCGAAGCCAAGGACAAGAGCGACAGCCTCAACATGGTGCTCACCAACAACCTCACACGCTCGCTCTCTAAGGAGGAACTCTCTGAAGTCGATGTGCAGGTGCTCAAGGGCGTTGTCTATATCTCACTGGCCGACAACATGCTCTACCAGAGCGGCAGCTACAAGATCAACAGCCGTGCCGCCGAGACGCTGTCCAAGATCGCCAAGATCATCAACGACTATCGCGACTACGAGGTCCTCATCGAGGGCAACACCGACAACGTTCCCATCAGCCGCGAGAACATCCGCAACAACTGGGATCTGGCCGCCCTGCGAGCATCGAGTGTCGTGCAGGAGCTGCAGAACACCTATGGCGTCGATCCCAAGCGTATGACTGCCGGCAGCCGTGGCGAGTACAACCCCATTGCCGACAACGACACGCCACTGGGACGCCAGCGCAACCGCCGCACACAAATCATCATCACGCCTAAGCTCGACGAGTTCCTCGACCTTATCGATCAGGCACCGGCCGACGAGTAAGCCTCAAGTCAGGAAGACAGAACGAATCCCTCTTTCTTAAGGTGGGTTCTATAAATAGCTTTGATTTGCTCTTGGACTTCTTCGAGCAAATCAAAGCTTTTTTATAGAACCCACCTTAATATAATGCACGTTCATCCTACGGGCTGATAATTTGTAACCTTCCGAATGCAGCCGCTCAACTTCCTAGAAAAGTAACCATCCGAATGCAGCCGCTCAACTTCCTAGAAAAGACAAAACCGGACTCTATCGGAGTTCGGTTTTGCAGTTATATGGCAGCAATGCCACAATCTGATTCTCGTCCATGCCCGGCCTGATCCTCTCCAAGGCGTGCGTGAGCCATCTGAGAGGGTTGATGCCCACGATGGAGCAGCTCTCAAGCAATGTATAGAACAGGGCGTTGTCTTCTGCACCGCGGTCGTTCTTGCTGAAGAGGTAGTTCTTGCGCCCCATCACCGACGGGCGTTGTCCGCGCTCGACGGCGTTGTTGTCTATCTGATGCAGCCCTGTGCCTCGATGAACTTGCGACGCACATGTGCCATGCAACCCAGCAGGATCACGTCTTCCTCAGTGGCTGCATGCACTCAATACATACCATGTCGGATCTCCAACATATTAGTTAACCATAGCTGATGTGCGACTGAGCAGAGCAGCAAGATGATTATGGTGGAGAGAACGTATGTTGCAGGTCGTTTCTCGTGCCAGCACAAAACGGCGAGGGAGACAGTTGACGCAGTGATAAACGGAATAAGCATGGAGGTCATTGGCATCAGATGATACAGCTCAAACTGCCCGCAGATGATGTAGGTTAAGCGCCCTGGTATTTCCAGCAAGAAGCGTCCCAAGCTAAGAGCAACGACTATACCTATGAGTGACGTGCCTTGCTGACTACTCTTAGATGCAAAGTACCAAGCCACACCGAAGAAACAGATGCTCTCGGCATACGCAGCATCGTAGAATGACACGTGACGTATTGGAAATGAACAGATGAACAGCGACATGGCTACGGTGACCATGATAAGGTATGGGCGTAAGTTGTATGATTTCATAGTGTAATGTGATATTATTGTTGGTAATTTAGCAGGTCCCATCACAGTCCTTGCCGCCCATGATGCCGCAACCGCCGCTTGTAACATTGCAGTGTCCTCTTTCACATGGGTTTGTCAGAGGGCAGAAACCGACCCAAAAATAGCAATTGCAATCAGGTTTCTCACCAGGAATGATTGGTTCGACGTCTGTTTGCGTGCATGACTGCAACAATATAGCCGCCGTCATAATGATGAAAAATTTTTTTACCATTGTTGATTGTAAATTAAAAGGATTAATAATGTTTCATCGCAAAACCCAGTAAGGATATATGTATGAGTTTATGATGATAATGGTGATGGCAGCCCAACTATAGAATAGTGGTGTTTGCTTACGGAAACAGACAAAAGCGGCTATACTGCTGAAGAGACAGATGAACGGCAGTGGCAAGCTGTTCATGGATGCACTTATGTCGGTAAGTCTGTCAATGAAATCCAGACTCACAAAGCCGCCAATGATAGCGTAAAGTACTCCCGTGACTGGAACATCTTTCCTTTGGCAGCGGTAAGCGCAACACCAAGTGAACACAAAGAAGCTCACAGACACGACGTAGGCACCGTGATAGAGAGACAGGCGGTTAAACTGACAGGCGCATAAATACAGCAGCGCCGAAGTGGCTGCTATTGCGGCATAAGGTTTTTTGATTGTTGTCTGCATGATGTGTAATGTTAAAAATTATGGTTTGATAATTCCTTTTACTTTCAATAATACGACTCTCATGTCGTTGTAAGTCAAGAATATGGCTTTACTCAGTGTCTTGTCGGATTCAGATAATCCTATCATGCCAGATATGGATGCCTGCCCTGTAGGTAGAATACTGTCAGGAACCTGATGAATCTTAACGCAGGGACAGCTTGCCTCTACTTTGCAAATGATAAGATTCTCTGCACCATTATTCTTTATAACAAAGGACAGTCTGGAAAGTGTGTACCGGTTTACCATTGCTTTTAAGGTTTCTTTATGTGTTACTGCCTTATGGCGGTGCAAAGGTAAGCGGTTTTCTCGGGACATGCATTATCATCCGTCCATTGCGAATACACTTTAAATACACTTTTCTGTTTCAGCGTGAGCTATCATGCTGAAAACGAGTGATATGGGTATTAGATGTCAATGAGCTTACTGTCGAGCAGAGATGTGTCGGACGAGTCGAAGAGACGTTTTGCAGCACGACTGCGTGCGTTGGAAACGTTCTGAGTGGTCGTTGCGAGAAGGCATGCTATCTCCGAAACATAGAAGCCTAATCTGGAAAGGATGCATACACGCAACTGCAATCGAGGCAGACGTTTCTCCATCGTCAATGCATAATACAAACTGTAGTGATATGTCTGCACGGCACGCATAAGGTCATGCCATTCACTCTCGGTGCAGGCCCGCGGCTCTTCCTTCTGCACCACGCCATTCACCCTGTGGATTTGCATCTGGCAGATGTGGCGTAGTAATATCACGATGTCAGACTGCATGAGAGCTTCGTTGTCATTTTCAGGAACTGTGTGGCCGATATGAGTCTTATAGTTATCCAACAACCTTTCCAGCTGTGCAATTCGACATTCTTTCTCATCAAGCATTTGTTGCACCTGCTGCAAATGTGGCATGCTCCCGCGCAGTACTTCGACATCACGCTTCGTTGCGGTCAGTTCCCGGCGTGTACGCATGTAGTCATCTATTATCCTCTTCATCTCCCGCTCATGGGTACGCTGTCTGTATCGGTAGTAGAGCATACACGCCACAGTGGCTACTATGATGCCGAAAATACTCACTCTCATGCGTCGAATCGCTTTTTCACGAGTGCTTATCTCTCTCTGGTGACGGCTGTAGTTGAGCATAGTCATGGCTTGTGCTCCTGCCGACACGCGTGAGTCGCCACCCCAGGTGGTATCGATGGAATCGAGTTGGAGTACATACTTCGTAAGCGAGTCTGTGTCGGGCTTGAGTGCCCACAAACGTATCATGCTGTACAATGCATCCTGCCGTAACTCTTCGACGGTCATCGAATGTCGAAGCCACAGTTCCGCAGAATCCAGACGGAGGATGCCGAGGTAATACTTTCCCTTGTCCAAATAGTAGGTAGCGTACTCGGAGGATGTGACTCCATATATATCAGGAAACCATGAACCACGTTCAACCTTTTCCATGAGCTTGCCGGCACGGACAAAATGCAGCGAGTCAACCGCTTGGTGTATAATAGTCAATTCGTGAGCGATACGGGCATGGTTACATGCTGCGGTGTCACCTGCCAACAGTGAAAAATGTGCAAGGTTGTCAAGGGCTTGGAGCCGCTGTTCCATAAGGTCCAGCATACCGTATGCTTCTGCAAGCCGTGCATATATGGTTGCAATAGTAGTGTAGTCACGTTCCATGCTGAAAGTCCTGAACACCTCAATGCCATGTTCCCACGTCTCGATGGCAGGCGCTATCTCGCCCAAATCACGGTGAGCGCAGCCAAGAAGATAATGCGACTGAATCCTATATGACGGCGATAGCCAGAAATGTATCGGATTGTCACAATATGCAACTGCCTTGCGTAACGTGGAGTCGGTGGTAAATGTTTCGCCCGTTTTTTCCTTCGCCCAAGCCATGTGTATGATAGTGAGTGTGCGATGGCCTGTGTAAGCCTCATACGATAGCAGCGACAGGATAAGCACTATAAGCGCGGCAAAAAGCTTTTCCTTTTTATTCTTCATGTATGATTCCACCTTTCTGATTCCCAATTCCCTTATCCTCATCCGTCCATCATGTTTGCCCTGCGGTCGATGAGACGCAAGAGGCATTGCGACAGCGAGTCTGTACGAACGATGGTGTAGGCCTGGTTTTGCCGCTACGACTCATGCAGCATGGCCTGGTCGCGGTGACAGGTGCGCTAGCTTATAGGGCGATGTCTCAGAGCGGACACGACGTCTGCGGTGAGCGCCCAGAGAGGTTTTCTTCTCACTCCTCACTTCTCACTCCTCACTTCTCACTCCTCACTCCTCACTCCTCACTCCTCACTCCTCACTCCTCACTCCTCACTCCTCACCTTCTATCTCCCAGTCCTCTATGGTGAGTGTGTCCATGGAGAAGCGTATTCCGGCCTTGCGGACGGGACGCGCGTCTGTCTGGTAGGGAATGGCGTAGCCGCGTGAGTTGATCTGTTCGAGAGCCTCGCGGGCCGTGCCGTTCTTCAAGTGTGAAGCGTCCCTTTGGGCCGAGCGTACCTTCAGCTCCATGACGTAGATGGCATCGGGCATCTTGACGACGATGTCGATGCGTCCGCGTATGGTCTTGACCTGTGTGCGCACATAGACGTTGAGCATGGAGAAGATGAGGTAGAAGGTCCACTCGTAGAAGCCCTCGGCCTTGGCGACGTCGGCGAGTTTTTTCTTGAAGCCCTCGATGTATGGCAGTCCGGCGAAGTAGGCCTGCATCTCGCGAAGGGCGAGGTCGAGGTCGCGGGCCTTGAGGGCGCGGTAGAACTTGATGGCGAAGCCCTGGCGGACGTTGTATGTGTCTAAACCCGTATATGTGAGCATAAGGCCTTCGGTGAAGCCCACGCGTACCTCCTGGTTTGGTATCGACAGGATATAGTTCTCCTCGTCGCGTTCGTAGCCTTTGATGGTGAGGTAACCCGACTGGTAGAGCAGAGGCAAGGCACTCTGCATGGCTTCTGTCGGTACGTCGAAATCATGTGCCGAGGCTTCGATGCGCTCCATGGCGGTGATGTCTGTGCGGAAGTGTTCCATCTGTCGCAGCAGGAACGACGGCGTGCCTGAGTCGAACCAGTAGTTGTCCACTTTCTTGTTTGCGAAGCACTTGAAGAGGCTGTAGGGGTTGTAGATGTCATCCGACAGCTCTGCGAAATGGTATCCGTCATATCGTTGCTTTAGGCGTGCGTGCATCTGCTCGGGAGTCTCCTCGTATGCCTCGGCCAGCAGGGCGGTGTCCGGGGCGAGGGTGGTGGTGAGCTCCGTCTCGGTGATGCCGCAGATGGCCGCGAACTGCGGCAGCATGCTGATGTTGTTCAGGTTGTTGAGCGTGGAGAAGATGCTCAGCTGCGAAAACTTCGTGATGCCGGTGATGAAGCAGAAGCGTATCATCGCCTCGCTGGCCTTCAGAGTTTGGAAGAACTCCTGCATGACGCGGCGGTACTCGGAGAGCATCTCGGGCTTGTCAAGCACGTCGAGGAGTGGTGCGTCGTACTCGTCGATGACCACCACCACCTGCCGCCCCGTCTGTGTGTAGGCACGGTTGATGAGGCCACGGAAGATGTCGCCGGGAGTAACCTCCGTAGATAACTCCCCGTAGATGCCTTGATATTGTTCCAACAGCAGCTTGAGCTTGCGTTCCAGCTCCGAGGCGTTGGGGACGTTCTTGGTTATGCTTAGGTCCAGGTGGATCACGGGGTACTGCGTCCACTCCGTCTCCAGCTGCATCACCTTCAGCCCCTCGAAGAGGTGGCGCTCGCCACGGAAGAAGGAACAGAAGGTAGTCGATAGCAGAGACTTGCCGAAGCGTCGCGGCCGTGAGAGGAAGATGTAGGGCGACAGGTTCTGGGCCTGCCACATGAGGTCTGTCTTATCGACATAGACGTAGCCGCCTTGGCGGATGCGGCTGAAAGTCTGAATACCTACAGGATAACGTCTGTTCTGTACTTCCATAGTTCTTGTTGCTTTTTGTTTTCGGCACAAAGATAGGCATATTTCCCGAAACCTTGGCATGCAGGAGGCATTATTTCTCTATTCAGTGTCATTTTCGATTTGTACAAAGCGAACAGATGACGTGAGTGTTCGGCCACGGGTGACGTATGGGGGGGCTGATACCGCAGGAGGAGCTGCAGCGTGCCGCCCTGGTTGAGCGGGGATGATGGTTGCTGGCTACACACCGTATCCGCGTCAGCCGTTGTAGATACCCATGAAGAGGATGAGTCCTGTCTCGAGGTCGGTGATGTAGAAGAGGAATGGACGATTGGCGGTGAATTTGGCGCTAATCCCCAAGCCCTTCTGCCCTCCTATCACCGTGGCGGCTGCCGCTTCCGTACCCTCTTCCGTCACGTCAATGCGTGCATTCTGGAGCATCAGCGAGACGTACAGGCTTGCATCTGGTGAGACATTCGTGATTTGTGCCGCATCTGCGAACATGCGCTTCGCTCCCATGTCCTGCAAAGCTGACTTCAGCGAATCTGCGAACGTGGACTCCACGGAGAACCGAGGCAATGACAGAGCTACTTCTTCAACCTTCATCTGTGAGTGGATTCCAGCTACCGTTGAGGCTGTCCACCCTCTGAGCATTGGCATGAGACCGTCTGCATTGTGAGGCAAAACGGCCGTCATCACAAAGCGGCTCCCACAAAAAGGCAGCTCCACGGCGGCATAATTGTCTGTACGGAGGTAAGGCAACCTGTCCGTGAGATGCATCATGGGCTTCATGATGGTGGATGTCGTGCCTGCAGACATACTGTGGAATGGTGCATCACTTGTGTCCTCCTTTTTGAAAGGGTGTCGCCATAAGCCCTTGTAATAGATGGCATTCAGCCAGAATATCACCATGCGTCCATCTACCATATTTTCGTTGATTATCTGTGGTATCATTCCATTCGTGTGTTCTTTGCACCACGCGTTGAGATGGCCGGCCACGGCTTCGGAGTCGCTGAAGTCCATAGCCTGTATATAGGCATCATAATAGTCTCGCATCACCTGGTCGTATTCTTTGTAGAGTCTGTATTGCCGGTTCACGCAGCATGCGTTGGCCAGCTCCAGCGTCAGGCTGTCATCATGCACCGACAGCCCGTGAAGCAAGCTGGCACATAGATTCGTTAGGTTCCTGTGTTCGTCGGGTGCAAAACCAAGCACTTTCACGACTTCATCCCGCGTCTCCCCTTCGGCTCCTTCGACGACCATCGACAGAGCCATGGCCAGACTCAACGGTGAAGCTACCATGCTGCTGTCAGCGTTTTGCCACAGATGATGCGTTAGTCGTATCGCGAAGTCGTTGATGGGTTGTGCCTCAGCGCGCTGTGCTTCGTTGATGGGCCAGTCAATGATGGGAGCTGTGACATTGCCGCCCGTAATGGCTTGCTGACCGTTATTCGACTCTTCGCTATCAGAAGAGCATGATGACTGGCTTGCAGACAGTACGAAACAAGCCAGTGCTAACAACATTAATCTCTTGTTCATGACATAAGTGTTTTTATCAGATGGAAAGTTACCAGTTGGCATCCACGGACAGGCTATAGATGGGTGTGCGTGTGTTGAGATACGTTATAATCATTGCAATAATCTGATGTATTGACAATGTCTAATATCAAAGCTCCGTCATTAGCTGGTGCAGGAGCGGTCAGGGCGGCAGGCTGTTGTGGTATCGTATAGATTTGGTCGGGACATAGTTTTGTCATGATGTTCTACTTTAATAAGGATGTGAATACAATTACTTTTTTGTCTTTGTTGTGTCGTAGTATGTTCATATCTATATACAACCGATTACGGCAAAACATTACTCTCGCGAGCGACTTTTTTTGCATGCGAGCGCAACTTTTAACTTCCCGTCTGGTTCCTGGAGCCGCGCGGCCGCTACCGCTGTCTCGCGCACCCACGGGATGAAAGCTTTTATTGCATAGCCAGACATGTAAACCGATCATCTTATTCTCCTATCTCCCTATTCCTTTATAATTCACCCGTCCGTCCTCGATGTACAGCCCCCGTGCTGGCGGGGCTGCGAGACGCCGTCCGGAGAGGTCGAAGGATTCGCTGTCTTGCAGTCGATTCCGCCTCAGTTGAGGCGTATGTCCGTTATGCCGTCGGCAATCTGGCTGATGGTGAAGTAATGTGTCATCTTCACCGCGTAGCGGCCTCCGAGCATGAGGTATAGCTCGGTGTAGTATCTTCCTTCGTCAAGCACGGTGCCGAGGGTGGGCTTACCCAGTGGCGGCGTAGCCTCTATGCCCCGGCCGGCGTATAGCGGTGACTGCCACAGCATCGTGGCATGTGGCGCAAGCGTCGTGGGCTGGCGTGGCGCATCCTGCCATTGGTTTGCAAGCTGCATAGTCTTGCCCGGGTCGGTCTTGTATATCATCAGCGGCGGCCGTCTCGAGTGGAAGATGGAGTTCTGTGCCGGGAGTGTGATGGCCGTGTCGCATTCGTTGGTGATGGCGACATTGAACACTATGTTCTGCCCGCAGCGGAAGCGTTCCTGCCGCACACCAGCGGAGTCGGTCAGGAAGAGCTCCACGTGGAAACCGTCGCGCTGGATGCGGTTGCCAAAGCCGGTGCCTGGTGTGTCGTCCTCACGCTCGAGGATGATTGTCGGCGATGTCAGGTCTATGCCTCCGCACAGGTACATCCTGTCGCCGTCGATGGTGACGTCATAGCCCTGCGTGGCTACGACCATTGCCCCGGACTCATAGTCGAAGCAATGCCTTCCGGGTGCTATCGACGGCACCACGACGTTACCCCCGCCAGATGTTATCATGGTGTAGTCGTTGCCGAACAGCACCTCTCCGCCGCCGTCGCTGACGAACGCACCGTTGGCATAGTAGGCACCGACGAAGCGCCATTTGCCGAAGCACTGCTCTGTGGCCGGGTTGGCAGTTCCCGAGCCTCCCGCCGCTGAAGCGGCAACGAAGCTCAGATACTCCGTGTCGGAATAGTACAGGCGCAGCATCCCCCGTGTGTCGATGCTGTATGTGAGTTTCTGGCTGAGGAATTCCATGAAGAAATGGTCATATACGATATGAGCCTTCGACAGGCTTCCCATCATCTCGAACCCGAAGGTGTCGAAGACGACAGATGAACCCTCGAGGTGGTAGATGCCGACGCCGCCGTTGATGCCGCAGTGCATGTCGGCGCGGCCGTCCGCGTTGAAGGCAATGGAGTACAAAAAGCTCCCGTGCCATGGGAACAACGGCTTGTATCCGTTGGCATCGTCGCCCATGCCCACCCACCGCCATGTCTCGTAGAGCGACGTCGGCGTATGTGCGAGTGTGATGTCCTCTATCTGTTCGGTGCGTCGGAGGCGCACCTCCCCGCCGCTGCCCGTTATGGTGGTGTCGGCAACGCCGTCTGTGCTGCGTGTCGTGCCACCCGCCGCAGTGTCATCGCTGCATGACGCTGCAATGATGCCTGACGCAAGCATCGTCAGTAATGGGATGCGCCATCTTAAAAGTCCAGTTGTTATCATAGTGTATGTTTTTTTAGGATTATAAGCGTTTGTAAGTTATACCGAGGAAACACATGGATATAATTCGACTACAATATCTGACCGTTCAGACTTTGTAATTACACTCGCGAGCGACTTTGCTAAAGCATATTTGGATGCAAACCTCATTTGCCGCTGCTCACACGTACTTTCC
>CAMVIB010000009.1 GCA_947167455.1 uncultured Prevotellaceae bacterium
TATTACACACTTTTATTGTTACTAAATGTGTCTACCTATATCAGTATAAGTCACTTTGCTCCCGCACTCTTCCTCGGCGCCTTTGCAGCCATTCTCCTCCTCAACCTCCTCGCCGCCGTCGTGCCTGCGTGGTGGTGCTTGCGTAAACCTATTGTCCAATCAATGATGGAAAAACGATGAATATGAAACTAAATATCCTCAATGCCAACGGTTGGCTATTTATCGAGCTTGTCATCATTACCGTCGTTGCCTGGGTGGTCTTCGACCCCGCCGTCGTCAACCTCTACTATCGCAGTCTGCCCCTTGGCTACGACACCAACCGCCTGCTCTATGGCGAATGCACCGTGAGCCCATCGGAGGAGGCATCGGAAGAGGAGATGGGCGACCCGTACAACATTACCGAGGAACGGCGGCAGCAGATGACGCGCCAGCTCACGACCGTGGAGGGCGTGGAATCAGCCTATCTCTACGATCAGGACCTTTGGTCTATCGGTCATACTAACGAGACTTATTCCCCATGTCGCCACGAGGCCGATACGCTTTATATGGGCTGGCTCGCCTTCATCCCCGACTCCCACTTCTTCGAGACCTACGGCCTGCAGCCCCTGCCTGGCAGCCCGTCGGCCGAGGAACTCTCGTGCATCAAAAGGTCGGAGCAGAAGGTGGTGCTGACACGTACCAGTGCCATGGCGCTGTTTGGCTCCGCAGATGTGGTGGGGCGTCGCCTCACGTTCTGCTACAACCCAGAGTTTGAGGTGACGGTGGCAGGCGTGGTGGAGGACATCCGCAAGTCGTTGGGCTACAACATGCGTTCGCTCATCTTCCAACCCGAAAACCTGACCACCACCCGCTGCCGCTTCGTCATCCGTCTGAAGCAGGGCGTGGACGCCCGACGCTTCGTGGAGGAGCACGGCCGCGACCTCATCCGCAATGCACGCACCAAGTACACCCGTGTCAGCCGCCTCATGACCTACGACGACCACCTGCAGCAATTGGAGCTCGACGACGGCCGCACACAGGAGGTAAACCGCAGTCTGGCCCTCGCCCTCTTCTTCCTCGTCAACCTCTGCCTGGCTGTCATCGGCACCGTGTGGCTTCACGCTAAGCGCCGCACAGAGGAGTGTGGCGTCCGCCGCGCCTTCGGAGCCACGAAACTGCGTCTGCTCTGCGAGATGTTACTGCGCAACGCCGCCCTCGCAACCGCCGCTGTTGCCGTCGGGCTCATCATTTACCTGAACTACGCCCACAGCGGTTACTCCACCCTCGAGAACGGCTTCACCTACAACGAAAAGCTCTATGTTCCGCGACTCGTCGACATCCCCTCGGACATGACCTGGCCCGACCATTTCTGGTCCCATTTCCTCGTCATCTCCGCGTGCGTGTACCTTATTATATTACTGACCGTGCTCATCGGAACCGCCATCCCCGCCCTGCGCATTGTCCATACGAAGGTGACGGATGCGTTGAGGGAGGAGTAGGGAAATGAAGAGTGAAAAATGAAATAAACCTATAAGAATGTCGAAGATTGTAATGTATTTGCGTCAGGCTCTCGCCACGATGCGAGAAGATAAACTGTACTCGGCGATGTATGTGGCGGGTACGGCGTTGGCTATCGCTTTCACGATGATTATTGCTGAGATATATTATGTGAAGGTGGCGGATATCGCGCCGGAGGTGAATAGGAGCAAGACTTATTATCTGCCTTTCATGGGCAAGAACAGCGATGAAGGCACGGCGGAGATCATCAGTCAGGATGTGTTTCGCGACTTGTTCCAGAAGATGCAGACGCCGGAGAGTGTCACGGGCGTGGTGAACGTCTGGGCTTCCGTACTACCTTACATGAAACTTGCCGACGGCATCCACGACTGCGCAGTGAAGGTTAGAATGACTGAACCCGGCTTCTTTGACTTCTACCGCTACCGCTTCATAGAAGGATCACCCTTCACACAGGACGACTTCGACAGCCGCCGGCGTGTGTGCGTGGTGACGGAGGAGGTGAGCAGGAAGTTGAAAGGGAGCGAATCTCTCATCCTCGACAATCGCCCTTATCGCATTTGCGGCGTGGTGGAGACTCCCAGTGCGCTGACAGAGTGGGCCTGCACCGACATCATCGTGCCGTGGACGGCCGAGGGGCTGTTTGCACGATATCATGTGAGCTATGAAGATATGGCCGTGGATGTCTTTTTTGCCGTGAAAGCCAGTCGTCGCAAGGCATTCATGCAGGAATTGCGTGAAGTGCAGGCGCGCTACAACGCCATGCACCCCTCAGACCCCGTGGACATCTTTTCGGAGTTGAAGAGTCACTACGCCACGGTGTGGCGCGACCTAAACTTCCTGTTCGATGTCTATGACGGCAGCATCTGGTGGTATGTGGCTGCGGCCATCCTACTGCTACTGTTTGTGCCGGCACTGAATCTCAGTAGCATGGTGGCCAGCCGCATGGAACGCCGTCTGCCGGAGATGGCTGTCAGCAAGGCTTTCGGGGCAAAGCGTCGCACGTTGCTCGCGCAGGTCATCATGGAGAACCTCGTGCTGACGCTCGTCGGAGGCCTCGTGGGGTTGTGCCTCTCCTGGGCGGCGCTCTACGGTTGGCGCGACTGGGTGTTCTACGCCTTCTCAGAAGACTCCACGCTCATGGATACCGTGCCAGTACTGAAAGGCGAGATGCTCTTCGGTCCCGCTGTCTTCGGCATCGCCTTGCTTGTGTGCTGCGTGCTCAACATTCTGGCGGCCACCGTGCCCGCGTGGCTCAGCCTTCGTAAACCGATTGTGGAATCCATGATGATTAAGAAATGAAACAGTTGAAAGATATTTTCGGACGCAAATCGTCCATCTGGCTTGCCCTCTCCCTCATCCTTGTCACCATTGCCCTGTGGTGGGCATTAGACCCGCTGATTGTGGTCACCTACGTCACACGGATGCCCGTGGGCTATGACCTCGACCGCATTGTGAAGCTGGAGGTGGCCAGCTCGGTGGCGATACCTGAGATAGGTGAAGACAGAGTGGTGCCTACAGACGATTGGTATCACGACGACGAGGAACAGCAGATGCTCAACCTCGTGCAGGAACTGCCAGAGGTGGAAGTCGCCTACCGCGCCACCAACACCCCGCTTGGCTTCGGCGTGATGGGCACGAACAGTTGGTTCTATCATGATGCTGACTCCGTGTTGGGATGGCAGTTCGGCTTCATGCCCAACTCCCCCATGTTCGAGGTCTATGGCCTGCACTCACTCACACCCGGCGTGCCAACGTCGGAACTGACCCACGACTGCGAGTGGGACGAGAGCATCATCCTCACACGCTCACTCGCCATCGCCATCTTCGGCACCATCGACGTGGCAGGGCGACGGGTGCGCAGTCAAAAGTTGGACCTCAGCAGCGACAAGTTGACCTGGGTCGATACGTGGTATCGCGTCCGTGCCGTGGTGGAGGATGTGCGCTATGCTCCCTACGACCGCGACATGAACTCCTTCTTCATCTGCACTTCGGGTGCCAGCAGCTGTGTCCCCATCGTCCTGCGGTTGCGCGAGGGTTGCAATGCCCGCCGTTTCATCAGCGAGCGCGAGGGCGAGCTACAGCGCAACCTCATCACCGAACACCGCTACATACGCTCGGCCGTGATAGCCCGCGACGCCTTTGACCTCAGCCTGAAACAAACGGGGCTGGGACGCCAGATGCGGCATGGCTCGCTCATCGCCGGTTTCTTCGCTTCGAACCTGGCCTTCGGCGTCTTCGGCACCCTGCTCATGTACACTCGGGAGCGGCGAGAGGAGGCCGGCATCCGTCGTGCCTTCGGCGCCACGAAGTGGAGCGTCTTCCTCGGCTTACTGCGTGAGGCGTGGCTGCTCACCACCGTCAGCGTCATCATCGGCTGCTTCATCTACTTCCAGTTCGCCGCCGCCCATGGGCTGAATGAGTTTTCGGGCCACAACCCCACCATCCACTACTGGTTCGACAGCTTCGGCACCCACTTCCTCGTCGTCTCCGCGTGCGTGTACCTTATTATATTACTGACCGTGCTCGTGGCTACGGCCATCCCGGCGTGGAGGATAAGCAGGACGAGGATAACGGAGGCGATAAAGGAAGAATAGAAAGTGCGCTCGGCCCATAGGGACGCTTCTATGAGCGAAGCGAGTCTGAAGAAAGAGTGAAAAGTGAACAATAATATAATCAAAAAAGAATATCATTATGGAAACAAGTATCAAGCTGATTGAAATCAACAAAATCTACCGAACCGACGAAGTGGAGACACAGGCCCTCGAAAATGTGAACATCGAAGTGCGCAAGGGTGAGTTCCTGAGCATCATGGGACCTTCGGGCTGTGGCAAATCGACCCTGCTGAACATCATGGGCCTGCTGGACGAACCCACCAGCGGACAGATAGAGCTGTGCGGACAGCGCATCGACCCGCACATGAGCGACAACCGCCTGGCCGAGATCCGTAACCGCACGCTGGGCTTCGTTTTCCAGAGCTTCCACCTCATCCCTACGCTGAACGTCCTGGACAACGTGATGCTGCCCCTCATCTATCGTGGCGTAGGCCGCAGCGAGCGCACGCGGCTGGCCAAGGAGGTCATTGCCCGCGTGGGCCTCTCGCATCGCATGAAGCACCGCCCCACGCAGCTCTCTGGCGGTCAGTGCCAGCGCGTAGCCATCGCCCGCGCCATCATCGGCAACCCCGAAATCCTCCTCGCCGACGAGCCTACAGGTAACCTCGACTCGAAGATGGGTGCCGAGATCATGGAGCTGCTGCATAAGCTGAACAAAGAGGACGGCCGCACCATCGTCATGGTGACGCACAACGAGAAGCAAGCCGAACAGACAGACCGCATCATCAAGTTCTTGGATGGTAGGCAGATACAGTGAAGCCCCCTCCCAACCTCCCCCAAGGGGGAGGAGTACATTTCCTCTGGATCACTCATAATGATTAAAACATGAATCTGCTATCAAAAGTAACTTCAAAACCCTCCCCCCTTGGGGGGAGCCGGTGGGGGGCTTTATTTGACGACAAGCTCTTCTCCGCCATCTACATCGCAGGCACGGCGGTGGCCATAGCGTCCGCTATGGTCGTAGCCATTATGCTAAACATCAAGATGGCGAACATCTACCCAGAGACGCACCGCGACCGCACACTTTATGTCAGCGCCTTGCAATACAAGGACAACGAAGTGGACGGTCCGATGTACACGGGCTGCAGCACCCTCGCCGTGGATGAATTGTTCAGCAAACTGGAGTGTGTGGAGGTGGCAACGGGGCTTTTTAGAAATAACTATGAGTTCTTCCGGATGGATTCGGTTCCATCGGCTCCTCTTCCGCTGGAAAGCAATCTGCGTGCCTTGTACTGCGATCCCCGTTTCTTCCAACTCTATGATTTCCAGTTCCTCGAGGGCCGCCCTTTCAACGAACAGGAGTTCCGCAATGGGGAGCCTGTGTGTGTGGTGACGGATAAGTTCTTAAACAGCCTCGCCCCCAACCACTCTCCCAAGGAGAGGGGCGTATATACCATTGAGAATAATGGTTTGTCAACAGAGAGTAGTAATCACGCCCCTCTCCTTGGGAGAGGGGACGGGGGTGAGGCTGTCGGGGCTGCCATTTACATCAACTCCATCCCCTACCGCATCATTGGCATCGTCAAGAGTGCCAGCCCAATGATGGACGCCTCCTACGCCGAGTTCTATGCCCCTTACCTTGGCAAAGAGGTAAGCCATACTGAGGCTAAGCCTACCAGCTATAAAGGTAACCTCAGCGTGCGCTTGCTGCTGAAGAATGGCTACACGCGCAACGATTTCATGAAAGAGGTGGAACCGCTGTGCCGACGCTACGAGGCAGCGCAGAGTTCAGCCGAAGGCGAGCCCGTACACTTCACGGTAGATGTTAAGTCGCAATTTTTTGTGTGCTTCGGTTACTTCCACTCCGATGATGAGTCCACGACCGACAAGGCCAAAAACCTGATGCCACCTGCTATCTTGATGCTTATCTTCCTCCTGCTGCCTGCCCTGAACCTCAGCGGTCTCATCAGCAACCGCATGGAAGCACGCCGCGCTGAGATGGGCATCCGCAAAGCCTTCGGCGCCAAGCGGCGATGGTTGCTGCGCGAGGTCATCGGCGAGAACCTCGTCCTGACGTGCTGCGGCGGCCTCGTGGGATGGGTGCTCTCATGGCTGTTCTATCTGGCCGTCCGCCATACGGCGATGTTCCAGGCGCTCATCCTCCGCGAAGGCAACCTCACAGGCGACATCACATTGGATTTCAATATGTTCGTAACGCCCACCCTCTTCCTCATCGTCTTCCTCTGCTGTGTCGTCCTCAACCTCATGGTCGCCCTCATACCGTCATGGACCTCACTACGCAAACCTATTGTAGAATCGCTAAATCAGAAGAAATGATACGCAAGAGCCTCTGGTCCCACCGCCGTCAGAACGGTTGGGTCTTTGCTGAGATAATCCTCATCACCGTCCTCAGCTTTTTCTTTATAGACCAAATCACCGTTTCCACCTACGACAAGTATTTCTGCCGCCCCGCTGGGGAGTTCGAGAAGGAGCACTTGTTGGTGGGGCAGACGGGACTGATCCCCTCTCCGCTCCCCCTCAAGGGGGAAGCCCCCTCCCGTCCCCCCCGAGGGGGGGCGACCATATCCTCTGGAATCCCAGCGGGAACGCAAGTCCCCCCTCGGGGGGATTTAGAGGGGGCTTCCTCTGAGGGGGAGCGGGGAGAGGGTCTCTCCTCCCTCTACGCCCTACGCGACCAGATCCGTGCTCTGCCCGAGGTACAGTATGCTGGACTCACCAACTACATCGTAGGCCAAGGCTCCTATCACATCAGTTCCTATGCTTCTGAGGGTGATTCAACCCGCCGCTGCGGAGCCTACATGCAGTATTATCCACTGCATGAACAGTTCATCGAGGCGTTGGGACTGACACCCGTCGAGGGCAGCCCTTCGGCGAGAGTACTTTCCGAGGAATGTCCGGAGGGCGGCGTGGTCATCACCCGCAGTCTGGCACAGGCCATCTTCGATACCGACCAAGTAGTGGGCCGCCGCATGGTGGAATGGGACTTCAGCGACCGCGCATTGCAAGAGCATGGCGGGCCGGTGATCGTTAACCGCTACACCATCGCGGGTGTTGTTGAGGATTTCCGCTTGCAGGAGAATGACCGCTATGCCTATTCCATCTTGTGTCCCATGATCGAAGAGTATGCAACCCCGATGATGCTCATTCGCCTACATCCCGAAGTTGATGCACAGGCATTTCTGAACCAGCTTACAAGTCCCTCTTCGCAGGCACTTAGACAAGCAGGCGAGCATTTTCTCGTCTCTGTGCATACCTATAAAGATTGGCTGCAGAAGATGAGTGGCAACAGAGACTACACCATAACCAACACCCTCCTCGGCATCCTCCTTGCTCTGTTCCTGCTGAACGTGGTGCTGGGCACCCTCGGCACTTTCTGGCTGCAACTGCGCAAGCGCACGGAGGACATCGGCATCATGCGCAGCTTTGGCGCCAAGCGGCGCGACATCTTCCTGATGGTGTGGAAAGAGGCGGCGTTGCTCACTCTCCTGGCCTGCATCGTGGGACAACTCATCTGGTTCCAGTTCGCCATCAATATGGACCTCTCCCCCGGCCTGAGCCTAAGCGGCACGGGGCGGGAGCGCAACTGGGTAGAGATATTCTGGCTCCACTATCTCGTCATCTGCGTCGTCCAGTACCTGCTGATGCTCGCTGTCGTCACCCTCGCCATCCTCGTGCCCACTTGGCGTGCCGCCCACCTGCGCCCCGTGGATGCACTCCGCCACGAATAGGGGGAGGGCCAAGCGCCCGTGTGAATCGCTCCACAACGCAGGCTGACAACGAAAATGGGCGGGCGAAGACAGCAAAAATGATGCCTCTTCGCCCGCCCTTCGTCATTTTTTGCGTCGAATGAAGACATCGTCTCCCCGAAAAATTGTAACTTTGTCGCCAAGAAACAACCAAAACCGAAAAACGATGCCTGAGAATTACCATCCGGAAATGAAATGGGCCGCAGCCGTCCACCTTTATTTTTTTATATTTTTATATTTTTTCATTATTCCCGCCGCCGCAGCCCAGCGCAAGCAGTCCTTTGACGAGGGCTGGCGCTTTCATCGTGGTGCCGCCATCAATGCCGAGGCCGTGAACTACGACGACTCCCAGTGGCGTCAGGTCATCGTGCCCCACGACTTCAGCATGGAGCCAGTAGCCTACGCCCACGACTATCGCGAGCAGACCGCCGAATGGAAAAACTGGCAGGTGGGGCCTTTCTCGCGACTCAGCCCCGGCGACTCCGATTCGGGACAGACCCTCAGCGGCTCCGGCTGGTATCGCAAGACATTCCGCCTGCCCGGCACCTCCGTCGATGAGGCCCTTCGGCAGCAGCTGTTCCGCCTCCGCTTTGACGGAGTATATAACCAGGCCGAGGTGTGGGTCAATGGCGTCAAAGCCGGGATGAACGTCTTCGGCTACATGCCTTTCGTGGTGGACCTCAACCCTGTTCTTAGCAGCCCGGAGAACCTCAACCCGCAGGACCCGCAGCTCGTCACCATCGCCGTCCACAGCATCAGCGAAGGGCTGAACAGCCGTTGGTACTCGGGCAGCGGCATCTATCGTCATGTGTGGCTTGAGGTCACGGACAAGGTGCATCTCGACGAGTGGGACACCTACGTCGATGCTTCCGCACTCGAGGGCAAGAAAGCCCGCATCCGCGTCTCCGCCAAGGTCTTCAATGAGGGCACCGAACCTGCCACAGGCGAGGTGCTGGTGACCATCGCCGATGCCGGGGGAAACATTGTCGCCACCGCCACACAACCTTTCAGCCAGAACACCGTCAGCGCCGAACTCACGCTGAAGTCCCCCCACCTGTGGTCGCCGGATTCGCCTTATCGCTACACCGCCCGCATCAGCCTCCGCACCACAGCCGGCCAGCACGATGCCCTGGTCATTCCCTTCGGCGTGCGCAGCATCGCCTTCTCTGCCGAGCGGGGCTTCCTGCTCAACGGCCAGCCCACCAAGCTGCGCGGCGGCTGCGTACACCATGACAATGGCCTGCTGGGCACCGCCGCCGTCGATCGCGCTGAGGTCCGCAAGGCCGAGCTGCTCAAGGCGCAGGGCTTCAACGCCGTCCGTACTAGCCACAACCTGCCTTCCGAGGCTTTCCTCTACGCTTGCGACAGCCTGGGCCTGCTCGTCATCGACGAGTGCTTCGACCAGTGGGAGGAAGCCAAGCGGCGCGATGACTACAGCAATTACTTCTCCCGCGAGAAGCAGGTTATCCGCGACGGAAAGCCCGTAGGAACGGGCGTCACCAACTTCGAGTACGATGCCGCACTCATGGTGCGTCGCGACCGCAACCACCCCTCCGTCATCCTCTGGAGCATAGGCAACGAGGTAGCCCAGCGCTCCGACGTACCCCGAGGCAAGGAGATTGCCGATGCCATCACACGCGCCATCAAGCACGAGGACACCACGCGCCCGACCTTGCTTGCCGTATGCGACTACTGGGACCGCCAGCCACAGAAGATGACCTGGGAGAAGGACTCCCCCAGGGCTTTCGAGCTCGTGGAGGTAGGTGGCTACAACTACCAGCCGCATCGCTACGAGAGCGACCACGCAAAGTTCCCACAGCGCATCATCTGCGGCACAGAATCCTACCCCAATGCCGTGGCCGCCATCTGGAACAACGTGAACCGTCACGACTATGTCATCGGCGACTTCGTCTGGACCGCCATCGACTATATCGGTGAGGCAGGGCTCAGCCACGCTCTCGAGCGCAGCGACCGCGGACGATGGATTCAGCTGCTCGCCTGGCCTTGGTTCAACGCATGGTGTGGCGACCTCGACCTCACGGGGAACAAGAAACCGCAGTCCTACTACCGCGATGTCGTGTGGGGACTGCGCCCGATAGCCATGGCCGTCCGTCCCTCGGTGACCGACGGCGAGTACGAGGATGCACTCGGGTGGTGCTGGACGGCTGAGGAGAACCACTGGAACTGGCACGCCAGCGCCTACTACGATGGCCCCGACGCCTGCGGCTATCTTCCCGTTGATCTCCGGCCAGAGAAATATGACAACGCCACGCTCCGGACTATCGTCCACGACGTCAACGGTCATCGCAGCGACTCCCTCCGTGTGAACGTTTACACACGTGAGCCCCGCGTCCGCCTGTCCGTCAACGGACGTGTCCTCGGCGAACAGGATGTCAACCCCGAGACCTACACCGCCACCTTCCGCGTGGCCTACGAGCCCGGCGAACTGAAGGCCGAGACCGTGAAGGGCAGGCGCTCCGAAGTGACCTTCCGCACCTCGGGCGCCCCGGCTGCCATCCAGTTCCTGCCCGTGCAGGGCGGTCAGCTCCCGCAGACCTCCTCATCTTCTGCCTCCTCCTCATCTTCTGCCATTACCTTTTCCTCCTCCTCCTTATCCTCCTCTACCGTCATCTCCGCCTCGCACAACGATCTCGCCTACATCTACCTCCGCATAGTGGATGCCGATGGTAACCTCTGTCCCACGGCCGAGCTACCTCTTGACATCAAGACCTCCGGCGCGCACCATCTGGCCATCGCCGGCACGGGTCATCCCTACGACCTCCACTCCTTCCGTTCCCTTTCGCCCACCACCTTCCGCGGTCAGGCCCTGCTAATCATCCAGCCGCAAGAGGAGAGGGGTGCCGTCACCATCACCGCCACCTCCCCCAAACTCCCGTCGCCATCAACCTTCTGTGTCGTGATGGAGTAGGGAAATAGTGCTTGCGCCATATCTCCAATCAACTCAAATCCGAGTCACCAAGTACCATTTAACGTCGCCATCGTAGCCAGTCATGGAAATGCTAGTGCCATGTGTGAAATACACAAAGGCGCAAAGTCTTAATTGACTTTGCGCCTTTGTCGGAGGTGTATTCAACAAGTCTATTCATCCTTAGACTTGGCAAGCACCACGGCCGAGCGTGCCGGCAGGTAGAGCTTGAGCCAACCCTTGTTGTCCTTGGCGAGCTCGGGGTCATAGTTCGTGAGGTGCTTGACGCTGTCATCGTTGAGGCCATGGCCGCCGAACGCGACATCGTCGGTGTTGAGCAGAACCTGATATGTCCCCTGACGAACCATGAAGCCATAGCCTGTGTAGGAACGGTTGTAAGAGAAGTTGAAGACGAAGAGCAACTCGCCGCGCTGATAGGCCAGCACTTGGTCGCCGTCGTTGTGCCAGATCTCAGTGACAGGAGTCTTCTGTATGTCCTTCTGTAGCTTGAGAGTCTTGAGCATCTCGCGGTCGAAGTCGCCGAGATAGTGGTAGCAGAGCTCGTGGTTGTCAACGAGATTCCACTGTCGGCGTGCATACTTGTAGCTCCATCCATTGCCCTCGCGTGGGAAGTCAATCCACTCGGGATGTCCGAACTCATTGCCCATGAAGTTGAGGTAACCGCCGTTGATGGTAGATGCCGTGAGGAGGCGTATCATCTTGTGAAGGGCTATTCCTCGCTCCACGGCGTAGTTCTCGTCGCCCTTCTTGAAGTGCCAGTACATGTCGGCATCTATGAGACGGAAGATGATGGTCTTGTCGCCCACGAGTGCCTGATCGTGGCTCTCGCAGTAGCTTATGGTCTTCTCATCGGCGCGGCGGTTCTTCACCTCCCAGAACATTGAGCTGGGTTTCCAGTCCTCGTCGCGGAGCTCCTTGATGATCTTTATCCAGTAGTCGGGGATGTTCATTGCCATGCGATAGTCGAAGCCGTAGCCGCCGTCCTTGAAAGGAGCTGCCAGACCTGGCATGCCGCTGACCTCCTCGGCGATGGTGATGGCTTTCGGGTTGACTTGGTGTATGACCTCGTTGGCGAGAGTGAGATAGCAGATGGCGTTGTCATCCTGATGGCCGTTGTAGTAGTCGCCATAGCCGCCGAAGGCCTCGCCCAGACCATGGCTGTAGTAAAGCATCGATGTTACGCCGTCGAAGCGGAATCCGTCGAAATGGTATTCCTCGAGCCACCATTTGCAGTTGGATAGCAGGAAGTGTATGACTTCGTTCTTTCCGTAGTCGAAACAGAGGCTGTCCCATGCCGGATGCTCGTGGCGGTCGCCGGGATAGAAGTACTGGTTGGGGTCGCCGCAGAAGTTGCCGAGACCCTCATTCTCATTCTTCACGGCATGGCTGTGCACGATGTCCATGATGACGGCCATGCCGCGCTCGTGGGCATCGTCGATGAGGGCTTTGAGCTCCTCGGGCGTGCCGAAACGTGAACTAGCGGCAAAGAAACTGCTGACGTGGTAGCCGAAGGAACCATAATACGGGTGTTCCTGGATGGCCATAATCTGTATGCAGTTGTAGCCTTCCTGCTGAATTCGCGGCAGAACATTCAGCCGGAACTCCTCGTAGGTGCCTACTTTCTCGGCATCTTGCGCCATGCCGATGTGGCACTCGTAGATGAGAAGCGGCGAGGTGTTGGGCTTGAATTTCTTCACCTTCCACTCGTAGGGCTGCTCAGGAACCCATACCTGTGCAGAGAATATCTTCGTTTGATCGTCTTGCACGACCCTGTTAATCCATGCCGGTATGCGCTCGCCCTGACCACCTTCCCAGTGTATGCTGAGCTTGAAGAGGTCGCCATGATGCATAGCCTTGGCAGGCAGTTTGATTTCCCAGTTGCCGAAGGTGCCCTTGACACGCTTCATGGCGTAAGGCTTCTGCTCTTGCCAGCCGTTGAAATCGCCGATGACGTAGATCTCAGTGGCATTGGGAGCCCACTCGCGAAGCACCCACTTCTTGTCCTCAAAGTGAAGTCCGTAGTAGAGATACCCGCTGGCAAAGTCGGCAAGTTTCTGCTTGCCGCCATCGGTGAGTTCGTTAATTTTGTCGAGAGCGTGTTGGTGACGGCCTGCAATGGCTCCCTCGAAGGGTGCCAGCCAAGCGTCGTTCTTGACCAGTTTCAGTTGTGTGGCAACCTCTTCTTTCTGCTTAGAGGCTGCTTTCTTTGCAGCTGCGGTGGTGACCTTGCCTTTTGTGGCGGGCTTGGTAGCAGTTTTTGTTGATGCTGTCTTTGCCATTTATTGTCTTGATTGGTTGTGTGCTTAGGGTCTGTTGAGTGTGTCGTGCTGTCGCGTCCTTGCACTCAGATAAAAACAATCGCCCCGCTGTCAGGCCTTGACTTTGAAGATGGCCTTGCGGAGCGTATTGTCTGTTATGGCTGGAGCGTGTCCGTCGTTGGGAAAAAAGATAACAAACTGGCCTGGCTCGACAATGAAATATGTCTGTGCCAGTCCCTCGTAGAAGGTGATGTCATCGTCGGCGTTATATGGCGCCTCGACGAGATAATGTCTGGGCGTCCATCCCATCTGTTCGCCGGCAGAGATAGGTATCTGAATGTCTATCATAGCATCGTGTGTCTCGATGCGTGCTGCCTCGCGGCTTTTAGGCTTAGCGTCAACGATGTTGACAAAGAGGTCGTCACCGAGAATCTCGTGCCGTCCTAAGGGAAGTTGTCCGAGGTCGATTTGTCCTATATATTCTGCTACCTTTGCGAACAGTGGATTCAACGAATTGTATTTGCTGAACGAGCTGATGTGATCAAGAATCATGTTTTTGAGTAAACTATCCTTTGAAAAATCGCCGCAAAGTTAGTGAAAATAATTGAGACCCGGAAAATATTTGATGAGAAAATGCTGTTTGTGGGCTTTTTGCCATATTTTTTGGATTCTTGGCGACAGTCTTATTGCTGAATAACTCCATTCTTATAGATGCCTCGGCGCGTCACTTTGCCATTTCTGTCCTTCTCTACGAAGGCTCCGTCGCGCTCGTTGTTGCGATATGAACCCTCGAAGCGTACGCCGTCGGGGGTCTCCATGACGCACGGCCCGTTCTTCTCGCCTTGGCGGAAAGTGCCTTTGAACTTTGTGCCGTCCTTCTGGCGTAGTATGCCCTCTCCGTCCATCATGCCTGCCAACCACTCGCCCTCATAGACATCGCCGTTGGCCCATGTGTATTTGCCACGGCCTTCCTTCTTGTCGTTGCGCCACTGCCCAATGTAGCTGGCTCCGTCGGCAGACGTGAAGGTGCCGTTGCCGTGCTTGAGGCCGCCCTTGAACTGTCCGACGTATTTGTTGCCACTGGCAAAGGTGAAGATGCCCTCGCCCTCGCGCTGGCTGTGCTGGTACTGTCCCTCATAGCGGTCGCCGTTGTTGAACTGGTATATGCCCTTGCCCTGCAAGGCGTCATTGACGAAGTCGCCGGTATAGACGTCGCCGTTGGCATAGGTGTATGTGCCTCGGCCGTTCATCTTGCCTTCCTTCCACTGGCCGACGTAGCGTGCACCGCCCGACCACGTGAAGGTGCCTTGGCCATCTTTGAGGTCATTCTTCCATGTACCGACGTACGAGTCGCCGGAGCTGTATGTGTATGTGCCCTGACCCTGACGCTTGTCCTCGTTCCACTGTCCTATGTAGCGGTCACCGTTGAAATAGTCCATTTGTCCGTCGCCATGTTGGTAGTCGCGGTACCACAGACCCTCATAGCGGTTGTTGTTTTTGAAATAGAAGGTACCTTGACCGTGTTGCTGGTCTTGGAACCACTCGCCCTCGTAGCGCTCGCCGTCGGCAAAGCTGTAGATGCCATAGCCCTCGCGGCGGCCGCGCACATATTCGCCTTCATAAACGTCGCCGTTGATGAAGATGGTCTTGCCCTTGCCATAGGGCTTGCCCTTGAAGAGCTCGCCCTGATACTCTGCGCCGTCGCGGAAGGTGTAGTTGCCGATAGTGATTTGCTGGGCCTCTGCGCCGACAGCTGCCAGTGTCATGGCGACGGCTAGTGCCAGGAGGCGGTGATTGGTATGTTTGGTATATTGGGTCATGATGATAAGTCGAGGGTTTAGTTGTAAGTGTTGATAGGTTATAAATAGGTTTGTGGCTTATGGCATGCTGTGGTTTGCCGGTTGGCTCACGAAGTGCCTTATACGGCCACAAAGTAAGCTAAAAGTTATGAGACGGCGAAATCTGTTAACGGCTTTTAACGAGTGTTAAAGTCTTGTTACGCCTTTTACACCCCTTACGCCTTCCAATTTCTGCATGAGGCCTTTCAGCCGCGACGTGTCGTCGAGCATCACTGTCAGCGTACCGCTGAAGAGCCCGTCGTGCGAGTCTATGCTTATTGAGCGCAGCAATATTTTCTCGTCCTTGGAGATGATGCTGGTGATGTTGTTGACGATGCCAAGGTCATCCTGTCCCACCACGCGCAGGGTGATGGCATACTGTGTGCCGCCCTTGCCGGCCCATCGTGCATCGATGATGCGGTAGCCGTAGCGCTCGCGCAGACGGTGGGCATTGGGGCAGTCCTTGCGGTGTACCTTGATGCCACCGCCTGCCATGATGAAACCGAAGACGTCGTCGCCATATACGGGATGGCAGCAACGGGCCAGTTGGAACTCTATGCCGCGCAGGTTTTTGTCGATCACAAGTACATCGCCATGACGTGTGTCGCGGCTTGCCAGTTCGGCGTTGGTGGGTTGCGAATAAGCCTCGGCGCTCACCGTCTGTTGTGCCAGCTCGCCGCGGTCGTAGCGCTGCTGCGTCATATAGGCTTCCATCACACGCCCGATGTCAAGTGTGCCGTCGGCAAGGGCCTTATAGAACTCCGTCACCACCTTGTAGCCCAGTCGATTCATGGTGTGCATCAGCGTGGGCTCGTCGATGTCAAGCTTGCGGTTCTTGAACTTCCTCTCAAGCTCCTCCTTGGCATAGGCAGCCTGACGGGCATCCATCTCTTTCAGTGCCTGCCGTATCTTGGAGCGCGCGCGCCCTGTCTTGGCGACGTTGAGCCAGTCTTGCTTAGGCACCTGGTTGGCGTGGGTCATAATCTCCACCTGATCGCCGCTTTGCAGCACGTGTCGCAGTGTCACCATCTTGCCGCCGATGCGTCCGCCGGTGCAGGTGTTGCCAACCTTGGTGTGTATGGCGTAGGCGAAGTCGAGGACAGTGGCTCCCTGCGGCATCTTGAAGAGGTCGCCGCGAGGCGTGAACACGAACACTTCGTCCTCATAGAGATCCATGCGGAACTGATCCATGAGCTGAAGGTCGTCGCCAGCCTCCAAAGCCGAGCGTATGCTCTGCAGCCACTGTTCCACGCCGGCCTCACCGCCGCGGACGCCCTTGTAGCGCCAGTGGGCAGCCAGGCCACGCTCTGCCACTTCGTCCATGCGCTCGGTGCGTATCTGCACCTCTACCCATTTCTGTTCGGGGCCGAGCACGGTGATGTGCAGGCTCTCGTAGCCGTTGCTCTTGGGGATGGAGAGCCAGTCGCGCATACGTCTGGGGTTGGGCTGATACATGTCGGTGAGTATCGAGAACACCTGCCAGCAGTCCTGCTTCTCGCGCTCCAACGGCGAATCGAGTATCACGCGTATGGCAAAGAGGTCATAGACACCCTCGAAGGGGCATCGCTGCTTCTTCATCTTCTGCCAGATGCTGTGGATGCTCTTAGTACGTCCCTTAATGTGAAACTTAAGGCCTGCAGCCTCAAGACGCTGGCTCACAGGCTGTATGAAACGTTCTATGTATGCATCACGGCTCCGCTTTGTAGCATTGAGCTTATCCTTGATGTGGTAGTAGGCATCGTGCTCGAGGTACTTCAGTGAGAGGTCTTCGAGTTCGGACTTCAGCTTGTAGAGGCCGAGCTTGTGGGCCAGTGGTGCATAGAGATATGCTGCCTCTGTCGAGACGCGTCTGCGGGCATCGTCGTTGTCGCTGTCCTTGATATTGCGCATGACACATACGCGCGAAGCTATCACTATGAGAATTACGCGCATGTCTTCGGCAAAAGACAATAGCAGCTGGCGGAAGTTCTCACTCTCCACTACGGGGTTCTTCCTGTAGAGGTCGTTGATGCGCGACAGACCGTGCACAATGCGTGCCACGTCGCCGCCGAAGTCGGCACGAACCTCGTCGGCAGTAGCAACGCCGGCAATTACAGGTCTCGACAGCATTACGCCGAGCAGGCTGCCGCGCGAGATGCCTATTTCTGTGGCAACGATGATGGCTGTCTGAAGGTCTGTGAGCAACGGATGTAGGCCGAAGGCATCGCGTGACAAGGCACTTGTGCCGTCGGCACGACGCAGATAGCCACGCAACAGGCTGTAGTCGGATGGCTTGAGCTCTGCTGACGCCAGTCTGGCCAGCTCACGATGGAGTGACTTCAGTTGCGACAGCTCGGCGGCAGAAAAGGTTGTGTTTGCATCCATAGATAGTCACTTTTAGGGCTTCTCAAACCGTTTTTTCCACTTTTTCTGTGCGAAGGTAAAGAATTTCTTTGAAAAAGTATATGCCTTTCAACCTTTTTTCGTATTTTTGGCCGAAAATTAACGAAATATACCGCTTTGTGGCTCTAATTTAACAGCAATAACCTATAAAACCATTTTTTCTATGCTTACCTCTGACGACAAAAAGCAATTAGCCCGAAAAGGCATCACCGAAGAACAGTTCGAGACACAACTGCGCCAGCTGCGCGAAGGCTTCCCCTTCCTGCGTCTCCGTGCTGCGGCAGCCGTAGGTGCGGGCATCATGGCACCCACCGACGACCAACAGCAAGCCTATGTCGAAGCGTGGAACCAGTACAAGTCTGACGGACGCCACATCACGAAATTCGTGCCAGCAAGCGGTGCTGCAAGCCGCATGTTCAAGGCCATGTTTGAGTTCCGCGATGGCGACCACGATGCTCCCACCACCGACTTTGAGTGCACATACTTCGAACGCATTCATGATTTCGCCTTCTTCCCCGCGCTCGACGATGCCTGCGAAGTGTTGTATGGCGCTGGCGTAGATGCTCTCATCGCTGACGGACGCTACCGCGATGTGGTCAGCGCCATGCTCGACGAAGAAGGTCTTAACTATGGCCAACTGCCCAAGGGTCTCCTGCAGTTCCATACATACCCCGATGCCGCACGCACACCGCTTGAGGAGCATCTCGTGGAGGCGGCGCTCTACGCCACAAGCAATGGCCGTGCCGACGTGCACTTCACCGTCTCTGCCGAACATCGCGAACTCTTCGAGCAACTTGTGGAACGTGTGAAGCCCGAGTACGAGCAACGCTTCGGCATAGCCTACAACGTGAGCTTCAGCGAGCAGAAACCCAGCACAGACACTGTTGCCGCGACGCCTGATGGCGAGCCTTTCCGTAACGACGACGGTAGCCTGCTTTTCCGTCCGGGCGGACACGGCGCACTCATACAGAACCTTGGCGACCTCGAGAGCGACATAGTCTTCATAAAGAACATCGACAACGTCGTACCCGATGCACTGAAGCCCGTCACGACGCTCTGGAAGCAAGTCATAGCAGGCATACTTGTGACACTGCAGAGACAGACATTCGCCTATCTCAACTGCCTCGACGAAGGCATCCCCGGCCGCGCCGAGCTTGAAGAGATGTGTCGTTTCCTCCGCAACGACCTCTGCTGTGAGGTGCCTGGTATTCAGGAGCTCGGCGATGCTGAACTCTGTCAGACACTGCGCCGTAAGTTCAACCGCCCGATGCGCGTATGTGGTGTGGTGAAAAACGTCGGTGAACCCGGCGGCGGACCTTTCCTCGCCTTCAACCCCGACGGCAGTGTGAGCCTGCAAATCCTCGAGTCGAGCCAGATTGACAAACACAACCCCGCATACATGGCCATGTTCACCGGAGGCACACACTTCAACCCCGTGGACCTCGTATGTGCCATCCGCGACTACAGAGGCCAGCGTTTCGACCTGCCGGCATACGTTGACACGGCTACGGGCTTCATCTCCGACAAGAGCAAGAACGGGCGCGAGCTAAAGGCTCTCGAACTCCCGGGACTGTGGAACGGTGCCATGTCCGACTGGAACACGGTCTTCGTCGAGGTGCCCCTTGAGACATTCAATCCCGTCAAGACCGTCAACGACCTCCTGCGTCCTCAGCACCAGTAACGGCGCATATAGTGACGCCGGGAGGCAGTGAAACATAATAACCCCTGAAGGTTAGCTCCTGACATCGTGGGCAGTCCTTCAGGGGTTATTCTTGTGAACGCCAACATTACTTGCAGGGCGTATGTTGACACGTACGGTGGCCGGTTATTCTTGCAGTCTATTTGAGCAATATGGACAGCTGAAGCAGCTCCGCCAGATCATCAATTACGAAGTCGGCACCTGCCGCAACCAACTGCTGCCGCGTGGCGTTGCCATAGGTAACGGCGCATGTGCGTGTACCGGCACTACCACCCATCATGATGTCCACAGGCATGTCGCCAACAACCAGCGTTTCGCGGGCAGGAATGTCAAGGGCCTTGAGTGTCTTCAGTACAGGTTCGGGGTGGGGCTTGGCATGAGTGACGTTGTCAGCGCCCACAATGTAAGAGATATACTGGCTGATGCCCATGTCATGCATGAAATCTTTCAGCGAAGCCGACGAGCGCGACGAGGCCACCGTGAGCGCATAGTCTTGATGGTGAAGGTGCTGCAACGTTTCCTTGACGTGCGGAAACAAGGCGGGGGGCATCTTCTGCTTGTTGAGCTCGAAGATGTGGCGATAGACGGATGTGCACTCCAGAATCTTCGCATCTGGCAGGTCGTGACATATCATGCGAAAACATTCTTCCAGCGGCAGGCCGATGGTTGAGGCACAGGCAGCCTCGTCGGCTACAGGCAGATGCATGGCCTCCATGGTCTGCTGCATGGTCTGAACAATATTGCGGCGTGTGTCGCCCAGCGTTCCGTCAAAGTCGAAGATGACGAGGCGTATGTCTTTGATGGTCGTTTGCATAGCGCCCAAAATTACATCTTTCTCACGACATGACAGCGACAAAACCCTAAAAATAAATGATTATCCGCAAACATACCACCTGCAAGACCGCGACGCGGTCTCCTTTCAATAGCCGGGGGGTACGAGCGTAGCGAGCACCCCCGGAGTCAGAAAGCTGACAGTATATCGACTCTGCGCTCGACCTCATGCCAATCTGTCCGAGGGTCGTACACGACCCTCTGCTATTGAATGGAGACTATTTCTTCGAAGTGTCGAAATGACCGAATGTCAAGTACACCGTCTTGGTGGTACAATTGCGGATAATGGGATTTCGTTAGTACGCCCTGCAAAGGCGTACTAACGTAAAACGCTCGACTTTTTCAAGTGGACTCAAGTGTCAAGCGTTGCAATTTATAGAACCCACATGACGTGAACACGGGATAACTGGGGGTGTGACTGTCATCGTCTAATCTCCAGCCGTTCGTTGTCGCCGAAGCCCTCGTAGCCGCTGGTGATGACATGCTCACCTGCTTCCAGACCTTCGGTGACCTCATAGTACTGTGGGTTCTGACGCCCAATCTTGATGTTTCGTCGATAGGCTGTATGCCCATCCTTTGAGAGGACGAAGATCCACATGCCGCCACTGGTCTGGAAGAAGGCACCACGAGGGATGAGGATGGCCTGTTCGGGCTGTCCCAGCTCGAGGTTGAGGTAGTAGGTCTGACCGCTGCGAATATTCTCTGGACGCTGACCCCTGAATACGAAGTCTGTGCGGAACTTGCCCTGTCGCACCTCGGGATAGACCTTGCGCACAGCCAGCTCATACTCCTTGTCGCCACGGGCGAAGCTGGCCATAAGCCCTGATTTCACCCTGTCGATGTAGTGCTCATCCACTTGGGCCTCTATCTTGTAGTCGTTAAGATCGTTAATCTGCCCGATCTTCTGCCCCGAGGTGACGCTCTGACCTAACTCCACGTCCAGCAATCCCAGTTCGCCGTCGATGGGTGCACGCACTTCAAGTTTGTTCTTACGCTCACGCACCAGCACCACGTTCGTGCGCATATTCGCCAGGTTGTCTTCCATCTGGTCCATCTGCACGGAGCGGTAGATGCTGTCTTGCTGCAGGCGTTGGCAGATGAGACCCTGTTTGCGCTCGGCCAGGTGGTAGTCTTCTTCGGCCTGAACGTATGTCTCCCGACTGATGAGCTTCTCGTTGTAGAGGCGTTCCTGCTGTCGGTAGCTGCGCAGCTTACGTTCAGTGTCCATTGCCAGCTGAGCCTGTTCCAACTGGTTTTTGAGCCGGTCCTGCTGCATGGCTACCTGCGTGTTGCGCAGCAGGTTCTGCTTCTCGGCCAGCTCGGCCTCAGCGTTCAGTATCTGCAGGTCGAGGCTGCTGTTGCGCAGGCGGATGATGACATCGCCTTTCCTTACCATCGCCCCTTCCTCAGCCACACGTTCCGTGACGATGCCACCCTCTTCGGGTGAGAGCTGCACCACCTGAATGGGCACCACCTGCCCACTGACGCGCACATAGTCCTTGAACTCTGCCTGTACGACGTCGCTTATGGTCAAGTCGTCAGCACTCACACGCATCGTGGCGCTGTGGTTGCCGAAGACCGTCCAGCCGAGAATGAGGAGGATGATGCCGCCGCCGGCGATGTAGGGCAGGTGCTTGCGCTGCAAGCCTCGTTTCTGTTCAATGAGTTTATCCATTGTGGAAAGATGTTTTATTGAAGTGTGATTGCTTATTTTTCGTTATATCGTTATACCGTTATATCATTAATATATAAATTCGTTTTCGTAGTAGCGCCTTATCATCTCTTTTAGGCCAATCATCAGCCTGCTCTGCAACAGGTTGCCTCGGCTTTGTAGCAGGGTGGCGGCAGAGGTCTGTAGGTCGATTGGCGATGCCAAGCCTTCGGCATATTGCTGACGCACCAGTTCGTAGGCCAGGCTGTCGGCAGCAACTTTCGCCGTACCTTGCTCGCATTCCTGCCGGCAAGCTGTCACGTCGAGAGCGGCTTGCCTGCGCAGCACTTCCAGTGCCGTCTGTTTGGCGGCATACTGCTCTTCGGCGATGTGCACATTGTTCTTGGCGCGCCGCAGGGCGGCGATATTGCCAAGACGGTTGAAGATAGGGATGCTGATGCTGAGTGTAACGTACTTACCCAGGTTGTTCTTCAACTGTCGGCCAAAGGTCGTCGTACTGGTGGCGCTGAGGTTGCTGAAGTAGGACGTGTTGATGCCGGCGTTAAGATAAATAGCAGGGTAGAAGGCCGAGCGGGCAATGCCGAGGGTGTGGCGCGAGGACTCCATAGAATAGTAGGATTGGAGAAGAGCAGCCTTACCCCCGACCCCTCTCCCACTGGAGTGGGGAGTATAATGTATTAGAGAGGTGGTGTCTAATATCAAAGGCTCGATAAACATATTTGTGGAATCATTTTCTGAAAGGTATATGTTCATCTCTCCCCTTGGAGAGGGGGCGGGGATGAGTCTGCTTCCGGTGGTGGGGGCTTTGGTGGTGAGGCTGTCTTTTGTGGTGAGGCCCATCACCTCTTTCAGCTTCAGCATCCCGCTTTCCCGCTGGTTCTCCTGCCGCGTCAGCGTCAGCCTGTCGGCCTCAACCTGCGCACGTATGAGTGCCACGTCTGCCGCGCTTTTCAGACCCTCCTCCTCCATCACCTCTGTTTGCTGGAGCATCAGCTCGCTCTCGTGCAGCTTCTCACGGGCTAAACGCACCGTCTCCTGGTAATAGACTACGTTGACAAAGGCTTGATAGGTGTCCAGCGCCACTTGGTCGCGCTCGGCCTGTAGGGCGTTCTTCTGCATGAGCACATCGGCACGGGCAGCACGCAGGGCATGCAGACGCGAGAAACCGTCGAAGATTGGCAGTGAGGCCGTGAGGCCGTAGCCGTTGTTGAAGGTGCTCACACCGGTGTAGGTATTTGTCTCTGGGTCGATGGCACGGCCAAAATTCCATCGCATGCTGGTCGTAGCGTCGAGGCTTGGCAGGAAGGCACCAGCTGCCTGCAGACGACTGGCCTCGGCGTTGTCCAACTGCAACTCGCGCTGACGCAAGCTGTGGCTGTGGACTATGGCATAGTCTATACACTCCCAGACGGTCATGTAAGCGGACGTGTCAACACGTGCCTTCGTCTGGGCACATACATATAGTGGCGAAGCCGTGACGATAAGGACGATTAGGCCGAAACGCATATATGTGTTAATCATTCGGTGGTCATGGAATGATTGTTCTGTGGTCATGGAAAGATCATTCTGTGGTGACGGAATGATGCACCTGACTATGTTCGTACGGCTGAGGAAATGGATGAGTGACATAACATGAATGAGTTGTTTGCGGCAAAGGTACGTCAGTTTTGTCTTTCATTCCAAGTCCTGCCATCAAGAATCTATGCTTCCAGTGTGCAAATCGTCTAATTATTTTACGCTTTTTGTGCTGATGGCGAATAAAAACGGTCATTAGTGCATGCCATTGACGCTTTTTGCGTACTTTTGCAGCAAAGAAAACAAATTTATTATGAACAGAACCATTCTCGTCTGCGACGACAACGCTGACATCCTCGTCGCCATGCAGTATGCACTGACGGACTCGTTCGAGCGCATACTTACTATTGATTGTCCCGAAGAACTGCTGCGCACGATGGCTGCCGAGCACGTGGACATAGTGCTCCTTGACATGAACTTCTCGCTCGGCACAAACACCGGGCGTGAGGGGATGCACTGGCTGCAGGTGCTGCGTGAGGCACACCCCGACGTGCCCGTGGTGATGCTTACAGCCTACGGCGACGTGCCACTTGCTGTGCGAGCGTTGAAGAGTGGGGCAGCGGACTTCATCACCAAGCCATGGGACAACGACCAGCTGACGCTCAAGCTGCGCAATATCCTTGATGCACAACATGAGCTGGCGTCACTCGACGAAGTGGAGATGGAACATATACGTCGTGCCGTAGATCGTGCCGACGGCAACCTCACTGCAGCTGCAAAGATGCTGGGACTCACGAGGCAGACACTGTATAACCGACTTAACAAGTTGCGATCATGATGATTAGATTATGTCGGGTTCTATCAGGCTGTGCCATTTGAAAAAAGTAACAATAACTGATTGGTTGGTAACAATGTTATACATAATTTTTCTCGTTCTGCTGATAGCTGTGATGTCTGTTTGGCTTTTTATGCGCCACCAGCGCTCGCTTCGCCGCCGTGCCTACCTGATGCGTGAGGCCATCCGCAACCACGACTGGTCGTTCCGACTGACAACGCGCGGCATGTTCAGTGGCGAGAAAGCGATGCAGGAGACGCTGAACGACCTCGGCGAAGTCATTCACCAGCAAGTGAACCAGAGCGAGGTGGAGTCGTGGGAACGACTGACACGTGTGCTGACGCATGAGATTATGAATTCTACTGCGCCAATCGCCAGCATCAGCCAGAGCTTGCTGCGTCGCGATGACGTCGTGGGCACGCCTCTCGAAGCTGGATTACGCAGCATCAACTCCACTGCAACACGCCTCACCACGTTCGTAGAGAGCTATCGCAAGCTGGCGCAGCTGCAACAGCCGAAGCCAGAGGATGTCCACCTTGACGTTTTCTTTGTCGAAGTGCAACGCCTCTATCCACTCCTCACGTGGGAAATAGTAGGCATGGAAGGCGTCGTTCTCCACGCCGATCCCGTGCTCCTTCAACAGGTGGTGGTGAACCTGGTGAAGAATGCCGTGGAGGCAGGAGCGAGGAGGATAAGAGTGAAAAGTGAAAGAGTGAAAAGTGAAAGAGTGAAAAGTAAAAAAAATATGTTACCTGAATCTAATGGAATGGGCTATGTTTCTTCCTCTGAGAAACTAACGACTCCTGAAAGTAATTCTTATTTTTCACTTTTCACTCATTCACTTTTCATTTCAAATAATGGCTCCCCCATACCCGCCACCGACCGCGACAGCATCTTCATCCCCTTCTTCACCACCAAGCACGGAGGCACCGGCATCGGCCTAGCCCTTTCCCGCCAGATCATGGTGCGGCAGGGCGGCAACCTCGAACTTATGGATCAACCCGAGACAGGCTACACCGTAACGTTCAGGCTGACGCTTTCCTAATTAGTGAAATGAATCTGGGCGGCTATCCTCACGGACGGCCGCCCAGCGTCTTCATCAAAGCATGATGAAGCAGGTAATATGTCTAATCAAGGTTACAATAGGGTCTTCTCTACGACCATACCGTCGAGCAGGTTGATGGTGCGTGAGGCGAAGGAGGCGTCGTGCTGAGAGTGGGTGACCATGACGACGGTGGTGCCTTCGGCATTTAGCTGGGTGAGCAGGTCCATGACCTCCCGGCCGTTCTTGGTGTCGAGGTTACCCGTAGGCTCGTCGGCGAGAACAAGCTTTGGCTTGACCACCACGGCACGGGCTATGGCCACGCGCTGCTGCTGTCCGCCCGAGAGTTGCTGGGGATAGTGGCCCGCCCGATGGCTGATGGCCATGCGCTGCATGATCTCCAGTACGCGCTGTTTGCGTTCAGCCGCCGGCACGCCCAGATATTTCAGCGGCAGTTCGATGTTAGCCTCCACGGTGAGTTCGTCGATGAGGTTGAAGCTCTGGAATACGAAGCCGATCTGTCCGCGCCGCGTGAAAGTGCGCTGGCGCTCCTTCAGGTGGCCCACTTCCTTGCCGTCGAGCCAGTAGCTGCCTTCCGTGGGATTGTCCAGCAGGCCGAGGATGTTCAGCAGCGTCGATTTGCCGCAGCCTGAAGGACCCATGATGGCGACGAACTCGCCGTCCTTCACTTCCAGTGTGATGCCCCCGAGGGCCGTGGTCTCCACAACGTCTGTGCGGAAGACCTTCTTGATGTTTTCGAGTTTAATCATCTTTGCATTTACTATTTAAGGATTTGCTATTTATCGCTTGTTGTTTACCACCTTTTCATTTACTCTTTACAATTAACTGTCTTCATGGGCAATGTAAATGGTAAATTGTAAATGATTAAATGGTAAATGTCTTTATTCCTTCTTCAAATACTCCACCGGGTTATCGTTGGCCACGCGCCTTGTCTGTACGAACACGACGGCGGCGATGATGAGGATGACGAAGATGGCGTCGAAGGCGAAGACCGTCCACGAGAGCGCCACCTTGTAGGCGAACTGCTGCATCAGTAGCGTGCTCAGATACCAGCCCAAGGCGACGCCGACGGCAATGGAGGGCAGGGCGATGACGGCGATGCTACGAGCAAACAGCAGCTGGACCTCGCTCATGGTTGCACCAATGACTTTGCGGATGGCCAGCTCGCGCGAGCGGCGCTGCACCTCGTCGCGGACATAACCTATCAGTCCGATGAGGGTGATGAGCAGCGAGGCAATGCAACCAATCATGACGAGGTCACGCGTGCGCTGCGTCTCCTGATACTGGTCGGCCATCTCGTTGGAATAGAGCTTCACGGTGAGTTCAGCATCGGGGTAAAGACGATCGCAGAGTTGCTGCACGGTTGTGAGGTTTTCGGGTGTGATGCGCTGAAGTTTCATCATGACGTAGTGCGTGAAGACATTGCCGTTGACGACCATGATGGGTCGCTCTTCACGCGACACCAGCGAGCCTAACGTGAAGTTCTTCACCACGCCCACGACGGTCAAGGGGTATTGGTTTCCTAACGAGGAATTGATGAATTGCTGCCCCACGACGTCGTCGATGCCCGCCACCTCTTTCATCTTCTGGGCAAAGTGCTCGTCCACCAGCATCTCCGGCTGCCAACCTTGATGGTTCAGGCGTTCGAAGTCGCGGCCGCGCACAATCTGCAGGCCCATCGTCTCCACCAGTCCACCCTCGGCAAAGAACATGTTGGCACAGTTGAACAGTTCCTGTGGGTTGCCGGGCACGAGCACGTTGTCTCCGCTCTGCAGATTGCAGAAGAGCGAGTAGGCAGCAGCGGTCTTCTCGACACACGGCAGGTTCTCTATTTCGCGGGCCAGCGAATAGATGGAGTCGCCATGGAGGGCAGACACGTTGACGTAAGCCACCTTGTCATATTGATACCCCATGTCCGTATGGAGCATGAAGCTGTATTGCCGATAGATGGTGGTGAGCACGCAGAGCAACATCGTGGAGAGCACGAACTGGAAGGCCAGCAGCGACAGCTTCCAAACGCGTTTGCTCTCGCTGTAGAGGCGGTAGGCGTAGGTGAGCGGGATGCGCGAGTAGATGAAGCCTGGCAGGATGCCGCAGCAGAGCAGCACGATGAGGCAGACTGTGAGCAGCACCGCGAATGTCTGCCGGGAGAAGAGTGTCTGGACGCTGACGCCCAGCAGGTCGCGCGTCAGGTCCTGCCCGGCATAGAGCAGCAGCGTCATCAAGATGAGGGCAGCCAGCAAGTGAAGGGCTGCTTCGCCGATGGAGCCGAGGAAGAACTCCCGATTGGGTGCACCGAGCACCTTGCGCACAGCCACCTGACGGGCACGCCCCACGAGCGAACTGATGACGACGAGGATGTAGTTCATCACCGCTGTGAAGAGCATCACCAGCGCCACCACGGCAAGGATGATGCAGGTGGTGCGCACGGTGGTGTCCTTCATGCGGCTGCCAGCGACGCTGACCAGTTCAATGCCGGCGTCCGTGTAGCCGGTTTGCTTCAGGTCCTCCCACGGGAGAATGTGCTGCAGCAGCTCTTTGACCTCGTTGCGCACCTTGTCCATGTCGGCATCGGGACGCAAGCGTACATACGAATGGTAGCGGTCGTTGCCGATGAGGTTCTCGGTGCCGTCCCAGGCGTAGGTGCCGACGGAGGGCATCGACATGAGGATATCGAAGCGCGCGAAGGTGGAGTTCTCGGGATAGTCCTCATAGACGCCGCAGATGGTCATCGGCTTCTGTGGTGCCGAGGCGAAGCAGAACGTCTGGCCGACGACCTCGCCGCCCATCTTCTCGCTCAGCCGACGGCTGATCATGCACTGCCCGGCTGTGGAGAGAATCTGCTTGGCATCGCCCACCAGCGTCCTTGTTGCGAAGATGTTGAAGAAGCAGGAATCGGCAAACACAGCCTCTTCAAAGTAGTGCCGACTGCCGTCTTCCAGTGTCAGTTTCTCGTCGCCGAACTGGGCGGTGTAGCGAGTGGCCGTCACCACCTCGGGAATCTCCTGTGTCAGCACAGGTGCGATGCCGCCCGACGTGGCGCCGTACTGCTCTGGCCCTTCGCCAGCACGCTGTAAGGTCTCTTGCAGCTCATACACGTGTTCCTTGTCCACGATGCAGCGGTCGTAGCTCCGTTCCAGCTGCACCTTGGCCAGCAACACCAGTCCCACAGTGAGACCTACGGTGAGCGATGTGATCTTGATAAAGGCTCCTTGGCCTTTGGCGAATGGATGAACCATGTGATTTACTATTTGACGATTTACAGTTTATTGGGTTTGTTGCCCGTTTGCGAGTGCAAAAGTACAGTCTTTTTTCTCTTTCCTCCAAGCCCTTCCCCCCACTTTTTGCCTCTTCGATGAATAAAACGTCTAAAAATTAGACAATCTTCGAGCAAGAATCCCTTAATTTGGTGGTTGGAATAGTAGGCTCTAAACGATAAAAGATGTTAAAAGTGATAGGGTCTTCACTATGTATATAGGTTACAAGTTATCGTTTTTTTTCATACCTTTGCGGCCGATTTACGAGATAATGCCTGCAAGGTTGTAGTTGAAAGGACAAAGGCCAGGGCAGGCACTGGCATAAACTTTCAACAACGATAGCATCATCAATCAAACTCAGAAAATGATACAAGAAAGAAGATGGCTGGCGGCTACGTTCGCCGCAGCCGGCGTGCTCTGTGTCTCGGCGCAGGAGCCGCTCAGGATGACAATGGAACAACTTTTTGCCACGGCCGAGAAGTATAACGCCTCGATGCAGGCCGCGCGGACAGCGGTTGAGGAAGCGGCGCTGGGCGTGGAGGCCGCGAAGGCTGCTTGGCGCCCCGACGTGGAGGCCACGGCGGCGGTCAGCTACATGGGCAACGTGAAGATCTGGGACCGCCCGCTCAAGAACAAGTTCACGGCCGCTACGCCGCACTTCGGCAACAACTTCGCCCTGATGGCGCGGCAGACGGTGTACAGCGGCGGCGCCATCACCAGCGGCATCCGTCTGGCCAAGCTGGGCCGCGAGATGGCCGAGGCGGAGGCGGAGGAGAACCGCCAGCGCGTGCGGTTCCTGTTGGCAGGACATTACCTGCAGCTCCACAACCTGCGCAACCAGCAGGAGGTCTTCGACCAGAATATTGCACTGGCCCAGACGCTCATCAGCCAGACACGACGGCGCGCCGAGCAGGGCATAGCCCTCAGCAACGACATCACCCGCCACGAGTTGCAGGTGGAGCAGCTGCGGCTGGGGCGCGCACGGGTGGAGGACGCCCAGCGTATCATCGGCCATCAGCTGGCCACGGCACTTGGCGTGGATACGGCAGTAGCCATCCTTCCGCAGGACGACTTTACGATAGCTCTGTGTCCGCAGGACGGCGAGGGCGCATGGCAGCAGATGGCCGACGCCCACCACACCGGCTTGCAAAAGGCTGCCCTGGGCACCCGCATGGCGGAGCAGAAAGTGCAGCTGGAACGCTCCGAACGATTGCCGAAGGTGGCGCTGGTGGCCGAGGACCACTTCGACGGCCCCGTGACCTTCGAGATTCCCACCTTGGACAAGAACATCAATTACTGGTACGTGGGCGTGGGCGTGAGCTACAACTTCAGCTCGCTCTGGAAGAACAACAAACGGTTGCGCCAGGCGCGCACGGCCCTCACCCGCAGCCAGCAGGAGCAGCGCGTGGCAGCTGAGGGCGTGGAGAACGCCATACAGGCTGCCTACACCGACTACCTCACCGCCTTCACGGAACTGCGGACACAGGAGAAGAGCGTGGAGCTGGCGGCGCAGAACTACCGCATCATCCAGAACCGCTATGAGAACGGGCTGGCGCTGGTGACCGATATGACAGACGCGGCCAACGTGAAGCTCAATGCCGAGCTGGCACTCGTCAGCGCACGCATCAACGTGATTTACAACTATTATCAACTGAAATACTTGAGTAATACATTATAATGGAACAGAAAAAGATTTATCGCTGGGTGTACAACCTCATCGTGCTGGCATTGCTCATCATCGGTGCTACAGTCGTCATTATGAACTTCGCCCACTTCGGCAACGTGGAGTGGACAGACAATGCCCACGTGCGGCAGCACATCACACCCGTCAATACGCGTGTGCCCGGCTTCATCAAGGAAATACGCTTCGAGGAGTTTCAACCTGTCAAGAAGGGCGATACGCTCGTCATCATCGAGGATGCCGAGTTCCGCCTCGCGCTCGCACAAGCCGAGGCCGGAGTGGCCAACGCCGAGGCCGGCAGCCGTGCCACCACGACGGGTATGGCCACCACGAGCAGCAATATCGGTGTGACGGACGCCACCATCGATGAACTGAAGGCCACGATGGACAACGCCCAGCGCGAGGATGCCCGCTTCCAGAAGTTGCTGAAGGAACAGAGCGTCACGCAGCAGCAGGCCGACAACGTCCACACCGCCTACCTCGCTGCCCGCGCCCGCTACGAGGCCGCCAACCGTCAGCGCCACTCGATGACGCTCGTGCACAGCGAGCAGGGGCACCACCTGCAGCAAAGCGAGGCGGCCATCGAAGTGGCGCGCGCACAGCTGGACCTGGCCCGCCTGAATCTCTCCTACACCGTCATCACCGCCACGGCCGACGGCGTGCTCGGCCGCAAGGAAATCCACGAAGGACAACTCGTGCAACCCGGACAGACCATGGTGGACATCGTGGATGCCTCAGACCTCTGGGTGGTGGCTAATTACCGCGAGACACAGCTGCCGCACATCGCCGTGGGCGCCAAGGTGCGCATCAAGGCCGATGCCGTGCCCGGCGTGGAGTACACGGGCACCGTGGAACGTATCTCCGACGCTACGGGCAGCGCCTATAGCCTCATCCCGCAGGACAACGCCACGGGCAACTTCGTCAAGGTGGAACAGCGCGTGCCCGTCCGCATCAGCCTCGATGGCAACAAGGAGGAAGACCTGGCGAAGCTGCGCGCAGGGCTTAATGTGGAATGTGAAGTGGAGGAGCCATGAATGCTGCTCCTTCCTTCTCCATGCCCATGTTCCGGGCGTTCGTGCCTACGTGGTTGCGGCCTTGGATCTATGTCCTCCAAGCCTTCTGCTTCCAGCTGGCGGGCTGTGTCTATCTGGGCGCGCTCAATGAGATGATAGGCGGGCGGGCCATCATGCGCGAGGACGTCACGATGTGCCTCTACAGCAACCTCGCCGGCATGGCCATCTACTTCCCCGTGCTCTTCCGCATGAAGTTCCACTTCACCAACCGCTCGCTGCTCATCACCTCGGCGCTGGTGCTGGCGCTGTGCAACTGGCTGTTCACGCAGACCACGTTCCTGCCGCTGATGTGGGTGCTCTGCTTCGTCGCCGGCATGGCCAAGATCCAGGGCACGTTCGAGAATATGTCGAACATCCAGCTGTGGATGACGCCGACGCGCGACATGGGCGTCTTCTTTCCCGCCCTGCACATCATCCTGCTGACGAGCATCGAGGTGCAGGCCTGGTATTCGGCTTTCTTTGCCCACGACCTCCACTGGTACGCCTCCCATTGGTTCGTCATCAGACTGATGATGCTTGTCGTCGGTATCCAGCTTTTCCTGACAAAGCCGTGGTGCCCCATGCCGCAGCGCGTTCCGCTGAAGGGCATCGATTGGCTCGGCGCCGCCTTCTGGAGCCTGCTCGGCTTGCAGATAGCCTACATATTTAATTATGGCGACTGGCTCGACTGGTGGCACTCGCCCACCATACGCATCCTCACCGGCACCTCCCTCATCACCCTCGGTGGTTGCCTCCATCGTATGTGGACCAAACAGCAGCCCTATTTCGAACCCAAGATGTGGACCTATCGCCACCTCGTGCCCATCCTCCTGCTCATCATTGTAGTGGAAGGGTTGCTGGCGTCGGAGCATGTGCTGGAGGAAGTCTTCTATGAGGAAGTCATGGACTACGAGATGCTCACGTCGCGCGGCCTCACGCTGTGGGCGTTACCGGGCATCTATTGCGGTTGCCTGCTCTCGTGGCTGTGGCTGAAGGTGTGGCGCTTCAACGTCTATAAGCTCATTGCCATTGGCTTGCTGGGTGTGACGCTCTACGCCGCCGGCTTCTACTTCCTCGTGGCCGACCACATCAACATCGAAGTGCTGCGTCTGCCCATCGCCTTCCGGGGCTTCGGCTATGCCGTGCTCAGCATCTCGTTCATGTGGAGCCTGCACGAGATCATGACCTTCGAGCACTTCTTCCAGTCGTTGTCCGTCTTCAACTTCATGCACATGTATATCGGCGGTGTCATCGGTGCCGCCCTCTATGCCTGGGGCCTGCGCTACTATATGGCCGACAACATTCTGCGCTACACCGCCTACCTGGACATGCCCGCCTTCACCTCCGCCCCCTTCGACGTGGGTACATGGATGGAAGGCTTCATTCCCGACATGATGGCCGTGACCATCAAGCAGTTGTACGGCTGGGTGCTCTACATCGCCGGTTTCCTCGCCCTGGCCTTCCTGCTCTGGGACATCCCCACGGTGCGCCGTCAGGCCCGCCGTTTCCCCACATGGCCTTGGGTGGGAATGAGGATGCTGTTCTCAAGAACGATGGGCTGACTATGGTCTGCCAGACAAGCGATAGCTTGTATGATTTGATAGAAAATAGCGCACTTGTCACTAGTTACAGGTGCGCTTTTTCTGTGCAAAATAATATTCTCTATTCTGTCTTGATACTGTTCACCGGGTTCTCCGTGGCGGCGCGCCAGCCTTGGATGCCGACTGTGGCGAGGGTGATGGTCGAGACAGCGAGGAGGGCCAGGGGGAAGAGCCACCAGTAGATGGGCGTGCGCTCGGCGAAACTCATCAGCCACTGGCGTCCGATGTACCAGGCGATGGGTGCGGCGAGGACGAAGGCGACGAGGATGAGTAGGACATAGCGGCGGCTGAGCATCAGCAGGATGGCCTCTTCGGTGGAGCCGAAGACCTTGCGGATGCCGATTTCCTTGCGGCGGTACTCCGTCTCGAAGAGCGTCAGGCAGAAGACGCCGATGAGGGTGATGACGAGACAGATGACCGAGAAGAGCAGCACCTGACGGATGAAGCGGAACTCCTCCTGATAGAGGTTCTCGAGGATCTGGTCGAGGAAGCGGACTGTGACGGCGTTGCCGCCGTTCATGGAAACAAGCTTCTCTTCGATTAACCTACGGGACTCTCCCATATCCACGCCCGGGGTGAGGTGAGCATTCAGTATCCCCAGCCGGTCGCCCCACTGTGCATATTTCTCGCCGAGGATGACAAAGGCCACGGGATCCTCGGCCCGGTCTTGACGGACGCTGCCGTAGCGGATGTTCTCGCAGACACCGACGACGGGCATGTCTTCGTCTGTCAGGGGCTTGTCCATCTCTATCCACGACCAGCGCTTGCGGGCGGCTTCGTTGATGATGTAGCAGTCGCCATCGTGCTCGTTGAAGTCGCGCCCTTCGATGACCTTGATGCCCATCGTGCGTAGGTAGCGCCAATCTACAGGCAGGCACGTGAAAGTGACGGTCTTGTCGCCCGTGCCGCGGCCCCAACCCATGTACTGCGTCTGCGAGCCGAGGACGAAGTTGGAATAGCAGACTTCCTCCACGCCGCCCATCTGCATGAGCTCCGAGCGGATGGCATCTTTCTTCTGCATCAGTTCTGCGGGCAGCTGGGCGTAGATGATCTGGTCTTTGTCGTAGCCGTAGTCAGAGTGAAAGATGAAGTGGCTCTGCAGATAGAGAATGCCGATGAAAGCGACCAGGACGAGGCTGACGAACAGCTGCAGGGCGACCAGTCCCGTGCGCAGACGGCGTCCCTTGGGCGTCAGGCCGAAGCTGCCTTTCAGGGCCAAGGCGGGCTGGAACGAGGTGACGAAGAAGGCGGGATAGGTGCCGGCGACGATGCCGATGACCACAGAGAGCGCCGCGAGGACAGGGACCACAGAGGGGAAATTGGCAGTGAGGCTGATGTCGCCCGAGAAGAGTTCGGCGATAGGGGGCCACTCGGACAGCAGATATACCAGGCCGAGAGAGAGGGCGAAGGCTACGAGCGACGTTGCCACCGCCTCGCCGATGAGGCCGAGGCGCAGGCCCCAAAGGGTGCTGCCCAGCACGCGGCGGGTGTTGACACCCTTCACGCGCATCGGCGCTTCGGCCAGCGTGAAGTTAAGGAAGTTGATGGCGGCGACGACAAGGATAATCACGCACGCCCATATAAGAATAAGGTGTACGGTGCGGTTGCCGCGGTCGTTCCCGCCTACGCCGGAGAAATAGGTCTCGGTGATGGGTGTGGCACGGAGGTCGAACTTCCCGAAGTAGTCATCGACCTGCTGTTCCATCTCGGCCTTTTCCTCGGGCGAGGCTTTGTCGTACTCTTCAGCGTTCTCGGCCAGCACCGTCTTGCGGAAGACCGTCTTTAAGCGCCCCCTGAACTCGGCGCGGAATGTGTCGAGTTCTACCGCGTCATAGATGCGCAGGTAACCCACGTAGCTCCACTCGCTGAAGTTGTGGCGATTCTCGTCGCCCATGGCGAAGAAGACACCGTTGATGGGATATTCGTTGGAAGGGATGTTGGTGAGAAACGTGTTGGCGGGCAGGTCGCGATAGACGCCCTGGACTCGGATGCTATCCTTGCCGTTCCAGAGGTGCCGCCCGGCAGCCATCGTGGTGCCGAGGAAGCGCTCTGCCATCGAGGCGGGGATGAGGATGCCCTTCTCGCCTTCGTCCCAGTGCAGTTTGCCATCCAGACACTCCATGCCGAAGGTTTCCAGGCCGCTCTCGTTGCGCACGTTCGAGGTGGAATAGGTGATGGGCGTCTCACCGAGATAGAAGCCCCATGTGCCGGTGAAGATGCTCGCGATGGTGCCCGATTCCACCTCGGGCATCTGAATCATGGACTCGAGCAGCGGTCGGTTGCAGTGGATGCCCCAGGGCGAATCCTGATTCATCTTCGCTTCCACGCGCAGGATGCGTTCGGCATCGGGGAAGCTGCGGTTGTAGCCTACGTTGTACCGCACCTGTGTCATGAACAGATAGAAGGCGGCAAAGGCCACGGTGAGGCCAAGGAGGTTCAGGAGGGTGGCCGTCTTGAAGCGGCGGGCCAGGTAGAAGAGACTATTCATATTTACTATTTGACGGATTTACTATTTACAATTTATTTACTGTTGGGCTATTTACCATTTATTTACAATTTTACGATTTCTTGAAGTGTCAAACGACCCAAGGTCGAGCGACCATTCACAATCTCTTGGGCTCATAGCCCTTTTGTTGCTGCAAAGTTACACACACTTCCTCACTCCTTGCAAGACCTACCGCCCACTTTCTGCCTCTGAGAACCTAAAAACGTCTAAAAATTAGACACTCTTCGGAGATTTTCTGCGCTATGGTGTCTCTGTTTCAGGAAAAAGGAGTAGCTTTGCAGATGAACAGTGGCATTTATTATCTCTATGACGGAAGAAGAGTTTGAGAAACACAAGGCCTTCGCTGGCAAATGTAAGCCCTCTATGCTACGTCGGCGTGTGGGACATGACTATCAGGGACGTCGCATATACCTCATCACAATGACGGTGGAGGGGCGGCAGCCGCTGTTGGGGCAGTTGGTGGGCGAAGCCGATGCGCCGGATGGCTCTCTTACAGCTCCGAGGGTGGAACTATCGCAGCTGGGGGAAAAGGTGGCCCGCTTCTGGCAGGACATTAGCTGCCATCATCCCGAAGTGGAGGTGCTGGCCACGACGATAATGCCTGACCATCTGCATGGCATCCTCTTCGTAGAACGACGGATGGAGCAGCACCTCGGTATGGTCATCAAGGGGTTCAAGGTGGGTTGCAACAAGGCCTATAGGGAACTGTTACCTATGCTGCAACACTGTTGCAGCAAAGATAACAGCAGCAAAGATAACAGCAGCAAAGATAACAGCAGCAAAGATAACAGCAAGGACCGCACCAGCGGCTTCCTCTTTGCCCGAGGCTACAACGACCATATCCTTGAAGGGCCTGGCGAGCTGGACCGCTGGTTCTGTTACCTCCGCGACAACCCCAGGCGCTTGGCTATCAAGCGTGCGCACCCCGACTTCTTCCGCGTGCGCTTCGGCATCACCATTGGCAGCCAGACCTACGCCGCCATCGGCAACCGCTTCCTACTCTCCTATCCACAGAAGTTGCAGGTGAAGTGCTCACGGCGCCTCACCGACGAGGAGATACAAGCCACTGTGGCGGCACGGCTACAGCAGGCTCGCCGTGGTGCAGTCTTCATCTCTCCAGCTATCTCCAAGGGAGAGCAGGCAGTGATGCGGGCGGCGCTGGATGCGCATTTGCCTCTTATCTTCCTTACGCCTTGGGGCTTCAATGCTTTCTCCAAGCCTGGACATCAATACTTTCAGGCTTGTGCCGAAGGGCGATTCCTCATCCTTGCCCCCTGGCCGCACGAGAACAGGAGGATTCCACTTACAAGGCAGATGTGCCTACAGCTGAACGAGATGGCAGCGGAGATCTGTAGGGGTTAGCTGTCGGGAGGGGGCTGCCGGCGGCCCTGTCTTCTTTGCTGCAACAGTGTTGCAGCATAGACAACAAGAAGGAACGGCGTTGCAGCATAGACAACAAGAGGGGACGGCGTTGCAGCATAGACAACAGGCAGCTACTCAGTCTTGATGCTCCTGACTGGGTTCTCCGTGGCGGCTCGCCAGCCTTGGATGCCGACGGTGAGGAGGGTGATGACCGAGACGGCCAGGAGGGCGAGGGGGAAGAGCCACCAGTAGATGGGTGTGCGCTCGGCGAAGCTCATCAGCCACTGGCCGCCGATGTACCAGGCAATGGGAGCGGCGAGGACGAAGCTGCCGAGGATGAGGAGGACGTAACGACGGCTGAGCAGCAGGAGAATAGCCTCCTCGGTGCTGCCGAAGACTTTGCGGATGCCTATTTCCTTGCGGCGGTACTCCGTCTCGAAGAGCGTCAGGCAGAAGACACCGATGAGGGTGATGACGAGGCAGATGATGGAGAAGAGCAGCACCTGACGGATGAAGCGGAACTCCTCCTGATAGGTCATCTCGAGGTCTTGGTCGAGAAAGCGCACGTCGGGTTCGCCCTCGTAGCCCATCGCCTTCATCTTCTCGGCAATCTTCGTGCGCATGGCCACCTTGTCGATGCCGGCGCTGACGCGGACGTTCATCACGCGCATGGGATTCCAGTCGCTTTGTTCCTCGCGCGGGTCCACTCGCACCATGAACATCATCGGCGTAGCCTGACGGTCCACGCGCGTGGTAGCGTAGCGGACGTTCTCGCAGACGCCGATGACGCGCCCCATATTGTTCATGAGCAGCGGCTTGTCCATCTGCACCCAGTCCCATTGCCGGCGGGCGGCCTCGTTGATGATATAGACCTCGTCGGTGTCGAAGCGGCCGGTTTCGGCCTCGCCGGTTGCAGATAGGCCGTCGTGCTCGGTGAAGTCGCGCCCCTCGATGACCTTGATTCCCAATGCCCGCAGGTAGCGCCAATCCACGCGCAGGACGGCAGTGTAAATCTCATGCTCGTCGTCCTTGCGTCCCCAGGTCATGTAGCTGTCTTGGGTGCCGATGCATATCTGCGAGAAGGCCACCTCCTCGACGCCTGTCAGCGAGAGCACCTCGGTGCGCAACGCCTCGCGCTTTTCTTGCAGGTTATCGAGGTTAGTGTAGAGCAGTTCATCCTTGGCGAAGCCGTAGTCGGAGGTGTAGATGTAGTGGCTCTGGAGGTAGAGGATGCCTATATAGACCACCATGACAGAGGAGATGAGCAGCTGCAGGGCGATGAGCGCCGTGCGCAGCCGGCGGCCACGTGGCGTGAGGCCGGCACTGCCTTTCAGCGCCAGGGCGGGTTGGAACGAGGTGACGTAGAAGGCGGGGTAGAGCCCGGCGGCGATGCCGACAGCCACACTCAGCGCCGCCGTCCATGCCAACAGGTTCGGATGGTTGGCGAGCGAGATGTCGCCCACGGTCAGTTCGCCGATGAGCGGCCATTCGGTGAGGAGGTAGGCCAGCAACAACCCTGCCATGCACGCCCCGACCGCCGTGACCACCGCCTCGCCGATGAGGCCGGTGCGGATGCCGGCGATGGTACTGCCCAGCACGCGGCGCGTGTTCACGCCTTTCACACGCATGGGAGCTTCGGCCAGCATGAAGTTGAGAAAGTTGATGGCCGCCACGATGATGAGCAGCACGCAGGCCCATATGAGCACACGATCTACCAGGCGGTTGCCCTTGTCGTTGTCCTCGTCAATGCCCGTGAAGTAAGTCTCGGTCAGCGGCATCAGGCGGAACACCATCTGCGCTTTGGCTTGGTCCCAGTACTCGGCGCCGCCGTGGTCGAAGAAGTACTGCTTCATGTGACCGATATAAGCATCGGCAAAGGTCTGGCGCACGGCGGCAGTGTCGGCATCGGCCGTCAGACGGACGTAGCACGTGAAGTTGTAGTTGTTCAGCTGGTCGAGGTCTTGGTTGCCGAAGCTGCGGTAGATGGCGTTCTGCATGCAGCAGTTGTCTGGAAAGTCCTCGAAGACGCCGCGCACGCTCACGCTGTCGTCGTTCAGCAGCATGGCCCGTCCGGCCACGGCCGTTTCGTTATTAAAATAGGTACGCGCGATGGAAGCAGGGATGACGATGCCCTCGGTGCTTCCTTCGTCCCACGTGAGGGTGCCGTCGAGGACGCGGGGCTGGAACGTCTCCAGTGCGCGGGCATCGACCTCCACCTTCGGGAACGTCAGTTCCGTCTGCCCCTTGCGCGCCGTCACGTTCTCAAGCCAAGTCTGTATGAGCGCCGCAGCCTCCACGCCCGGCGTCTCGGTCATCAGGCTGCCGGTCAGGCGGTTGGCGTAGTGGTCCCAACCGTCTTTGCGCATCATTTCCACACGGTAGAGGCGGTCGGCATCGGTGAAGCCGTGGTTGAAGCTGTGGTTGTAGGTCACCTGTGTCATGAACAGATAGAAGGCGGCGAAGGCCACTGTGAGACCAAGGAAGTTCAGGAGTGTGGCCGTCTTGAAGCGGCGCGCCATGTAGAAGAGACTATTCATATTTACTATTTGACGATTTACTATGTGCCATTCTGGCTATTTATATACTACGTGGCTAATTGGCTATATAGGTTTTTACCATATACTCTTTTGTTGCCTATTTGCGGCTGCAAAGATACGGCCTTTTCTTTCTTCTTTGCAAGATTCTCAGGCATCTTTCTGCAGCAACCTCGTGCAGAACGTCTAAAATTTTGACACACGAAAGGTCATTGATAGTGGTTTGTTGTTACAGAATATGACATTGCCTCTTTTCCATGTAGAGAGTGCTGTTTTTCCACTACTCAATCTTATATTGCTATGCTAATTGTGTGATTTCTCGTTCTTTTACTGCAAAAGAGGCTCGTCGTTTTTCCATGGGTGGATGGCTACGCTGTAGATGGGTCGAATTTTGCCTCAGAAACCACGACCCGATAAGGGTAAAGAAAGCCTACGGCGTGCTGCGTGTGGCGCTGAACCATGCGCGCACCTACAACGTGAGCACATCGCCGGCCAACGCCGGAGTCTATTACAACCTGCTTGATGCACATCCGCCCTTCCAGATCGACGGCAACTTCGGTGCCTGCGCAGGCATGGTCGAGGGGCGTGGAATTGTATGCAAATATTAAAAAGAGTGGTAACGTTAAGTAGTACAGGTTATTGTCCTGTGTATGTGAAATGTCTATATAAGGTGGAGTAAGGTGTCGTAAACTACCATTTTTGTGCAGAAAGCGTGCATGAAATGACAGGACATGACCCGATGGAAACGAATACGCATGGGTGGCACAAAAGCTTTCAGGCGACTGTCTCTGCGGAGACAGTCGCCTGAAAGCTTTTGTGTAGTTTTTTTCAGTTTTTCTCGTGGATGACTTATGCCACTGTCTTGGTGATTGGCATTGTCGCTGTCACTCCACTGTCATGGTGAGTTCCTTAGCATCGTTGTCGTCGGCAGTGGCCACCACTGTCTGTCCGGCAGACAGCCTGCCGTCGAGTATAAGTTGGCAGATGGCATCCTCGACCGCAGTTTGGATGAGGCGTTTCAATGGTCGTGCTCCAAACTGCACGTCATAGCCTTTTGCGGCGAGCCAGCTGCGTGCGCTGTCGTCGGTGCGCATTTTGTAGCCCATCCCTTCGATGCGTCCCACGAGCGGCCTCATCTCAATATCCACGATCTGCTTGATGCTTTCGGGTGTCAGTTGGTCGAAGAAGATGATGTCGTCGAGACGGTTCAGGAACTCCGGCGAGAATTGGCGTTGCAGCGTCTTCTGTATGATGCTGCGTGCGTAGTCGCGGTCGGCGATGTTGCCAGGTCGTGTGAAGCCAATGCCTTGTCCGAACTCCTTAAGCTGTCGTGTGCCGCTGTTGGAGGTCATGATGACGACGGTGTTGCGGAAGTCTATAGTCGTGCCGTTGCCGTCGGTGAGACGACCCTCGTCCATCACTTGCAGAAGAACGTTGAAGATGTCAGGGTGAGCTTTCTCTATCTCGTCGAGCAGCACAATGCTGTATGGCTTGCGGCGTACGCGGTCGGTGAGCTGTCCGCCCTCTTCATATCCCACGTAGCCCGGAGGTGCTCCCACCATTCGGCTCACGGTGTGCTTCTCCATGTACTCTGACATATCTACGCGTATGAGTGCGTCCTCCGACCCGAAGAGCGCCACTGCCAGACGTTTCGTGAGGTAGGTCTTGCCCACGCCCGTAGGTCCGAGGAACATGAATGTGCCAATGGGTTTGTTGGGGTCTTTCAGTCCTATGCGCGAGCGCTGTATTGCCTTTACGAGTTTGTCAACGGCCTCGTCCTGTCCGACGACCGAACCTTTGAGGGTGGTGCCGAGATTACGCAGACGTTCGTTCTCGCTCTCGCCAATGCGCTGCACGGGTATGCCTGTCATCATCGACACGACATCGGCTATCTGCTCCTCGCCGATGGCCTCGCGCTGGTCAACCTGCTTGCGTTCCCACTCTTGGCGCATCTCATCGAGGCGTTTCTCCTCGCTTGCCAGTTTGTCGCGGTAGTCGGCAGCGAGCTCGAAGTTCTGGCGTTTCACGGCCTCGTTCTTCAGCTCTTGCAGCTGCTGGCAGAACTCTTCCTTCTCTTTGATTTCCGCCGAGATGGGAATAGCCATGAGGTGAGCTTTCGAACCGGCCTCGTCCATGGCATCTATGGCCTTGTCGGGCAGGCAGCGGTCGGTCATGTACCTGTCTGTGAGGCGCACACATGCTTCGAGAGCCTCGTCGGAGTAGCGCACGTTGTGGTGCTCCTCATAGCGCTCCTTGATGTTACGTAGAATCTGTATCGTCTCGATGGCGGTGGTGGGTTCCACCATCACCTTCTGGAAACGGCGTTCCAGTGCGCCGTCTTTCTCGATGCTCTTCTTGTACTCGTCGATGGTCGTGGCGCCGATGCACTGCACCTCGCCGCGTGCCAAGGCCGGTTTCAGCATGTTGGCAGCGTCCATTGTCCCGGCGGCCGAGCCGGCACCTATGATGGTGTGTATCTCGTCGATGAAGAGTATTATCTCCTTGTGAGCCTGTAGCTCATTGATGATAGCCTTCAGGCGTTCCTCAAACTGTCCGCGATATTTTGTGCCGGCCACCACTCCTGCCAGGTCGAGCATGATGATGCGCTTGTCATACAGTGGACGTGCCACTTTGCGTTGCACGATTCTGAGTGCCAGCCCTTCTACGATGGCGCTCTTACCCACGCCGGGCAGTCCAATGAGGATGGGGTTGTTCTTCTTGCGGCGACACAGGATTTGTGCCACGCGCTCTATCTCTTGTCCGCGGCCCACGACGGGGTCGAGCAGTCCTTCTGCGGCAGCCTTGGTGAGGTCAGTCCCGAAGGTGTCGAGTGCCGGCGTGCCGTTCCCATTATTGGCTGATGAGCGTTTGCGGTTGCGTGGCTGTGCCGTGGTGGCACCTCCCGGGCGTGCGGCGTTGCGGTAGTCATCGCTGGCGTCGCCATCGTCGTCATCATCGTCATCATCGTCGGAGTCAAAGCCGAACCCGGCTTGTGGGTTCTGCTTTTGTGTGATGGCGGCGTGCACGTCCTGATAGCTTACGTCGAAGTCGTTAAGTGTCCGGCAGGCGGCATTGCCCGTCTCGCGCAGAATGGCAAGCAGCAGGTGTTCTGTCTCTGCACACTCTGCCTTCATGGCTCTTGCCTCCAAGAGCATGAGCTTCACGATTCGGCTGGAGGCCGCGCTGAGCAGCTGGTCGTCAGCATGGTACTCGCTGCCGTCTGTACCTACGTTGTCGAGGCTTTCTTTCAGAGCCTTGATGTCAACGCCGAACTGTTTGAGCAGCGCCACACCTACGCAGTCTTCATCGCGTAGCATTCCGAGTAAGAGGTGTTGGGGTTCGACAGCGCGTGCCAAAAGTCGGCATGCTTCTTCTTTGCCGAATGAGAGTATTTGTGTGAGTTGTGGTGAAAACTTGTTCTCCATGTGAGTCTGTCTCCGTAAGAGTGACTCCTATAGGATTCAAACCTATAACCTTCTGATCCGTAGTCAGATGCTCTATTCAGTTGAGCTAAGGAGCCATTCTTTTTCCTCAAATGCGATGCAAAGGTACGGCATTCCTGCGAATTATGCAAGCTTTTGAGGAAAAAGATTTGCGATTTTCCGCAATTGTACCACCAAGACGGTGCGCTCGACCTTCGGTCGCTTCGCTACTTCGAAGAAACCGTCGTTGGTGGTATGGTTGCGGAGTGTTATTTTATTTTTTCATCAGTTCTACCGAGCGCTTGACAAAGTTGGTGAGAGCTTCGCCACGCAGCAGACCGTTCTGTAGCAGTGCGAGGTCAATGAGTTGATGCACGCGTTCGTTGTCCTTGGCATAGGTGCCGAGCACCTCCTTGCGCTTTGTCTCCTGAGCGTCAATGTCGGCGCGGCACTGTTCCATGTCCTTGCGTTCGTCGTCGGTGATCTCGTCATATTTCTTCTTGTCCTGTTCGGCCTGCAGCACCTGTCGGCGTGCGTTGAGTCCTCGCAGCTCGGCCTCGATGGGTTTCAGCTGCTCGGCTGTTGCGGCTTCGCTTTCGGCAATGATGTCTTTGATGATAGCGTTGTCGGTGTTGAGCACGAGGCTGTACATGTCCGGCATGTCGCCATAGAATCCCATTCCCGGCTGTATGCGCGACATGTCCTTCATGCGTCGCATGTACTCGCTCTGCGTCACCACGACCGGCATGCCGTCCTCGCCCATGGCCTGTGTCTCCACGTGGTAGTTCACCTTCTCGGTTTTCGGCATCTGTGTCTCGAAGACAGCCGAGAGGTTGGCGGCACGGTCGGCCGACAGTTCCTCACGTGTGGTGTCGTCCTTCTGAATGAGTCGTTCGAGCACGTCGGCATCTACGCGTGTGAATGTCGTCTTCTCGAGCTTGCGCTCCAGCATCTGTACGATGGGCGTGTCCAGCTGTCCGTCGAGCAGCAGCACGTTGTAGCCCTTCGCGCGCGCGTTATCTATATATGTATATTGTGCCTCGCGGTCGGCGGCATAGAGGTATATGAGCTGTCCGTCCTTGTTAGTCTGCTGGTCCTTGATGAGAGCCTGGTACTCGTCGAGGGTGAAGTGCTTGTCCTCGGTGTCCTTGAGCAGGAAGAATGTCTTGGCCTTCTCGTAGAACTCGTCCTCGGTGAGCATGCCGTAGGAGATGAAAATCTTGATGTCGTCCCATTTCTTCTCGAAGTCCTTGCGGTCGCTCTTGAAGAGCGAGCTGAGGCGGTCGCTGACCTTCTTGGTGATGTAACCGCTGATTTTCTTGACGTTCTGGTCGCTTTGCAGGTACGAGCGCGACACGTTGAGCGGGATGTCCGGCGAGTCAATCACGCCGTGCAGCAGCGTGAGAAAGTCGGGCACGATGCCTTCCACCTGGTCGGTCACGAACACCTGATTGCAGTAGAGCTGTATCTTATTGCGCTGCAGGTCGAGGTTATTCTTGATTTTGGGGAAATAGAGGATGCCGGTGAGGTTGAACGGATAGTCCACGTTGAGGTGAATCCAGAAGAGCGGCTCGTCGGCCATGGGGTAGAGTGCCCGATAGAAGTCGCGGTAGTCCTCGTCCTTGAGTTCCGAGGGCTTGCGTGTCCAGAGTGGGGTGGTGTCGTTCACCTGATTGTCCTCTTCGGTGTCCTGCATCTTGCCGTCCTTCCACTCCTGTTTCTTGCCGAAGACCACAGGCACCGGCAGGAAGCGGCAGTACTTCTTCAGCAGTCCTTCGAGCTTCTCGCGCTCCAGGAAGTCGCGGCAGTCCTCGGAGATGTGCATCACGATGTCGGTACCGCGGTCGGCCTTCTCCACCTCCTCGATGGTGAATTCGGGGCTGCCGTCGCAGCTCCACTTCACGGCGGGTGCGTCCTGGTAGCTCTTCGTGATGATATCCACACGGTCGGAGACCATGAAGCTTGAGTAGAAGCCCAGTCCGAAGTGTCCGATGATGGCGTTGGCGTCGTCCTTGTACTTGTCGAGGAAGTCGTTGGCGCCCGAGAAGGCTATCTGGTTGATGTACTTGTCTATCTCCTCGGCGGTCATGCCTATGCCACGGTCGCTGACGGTGATGGTGCCGGCCTCCTTGTCGGCGCTGACGCTGACCTTCAGCTCGCCCATCTCGCCCTTGAAGTCGCCCTTGCCGGCAAGGGTCTTGAGCTTCTGTGTGGCATCAACGGCGTTGGAGACTATCTCGCGGATGAAAATCTCATGGTCGCTGTAGAGGAATTTCTTGATGACAGGGAAGATGTTCTCTGTCGTTACTCCGATGTTACCTTTTTGCATGGTGATATGTTTTTTGTTAGGTTTTGTTGTTCAGAGGTTGTGGCGTGAGGGCGACGTTATGTCAGCCATCATGTCAGTCAGAGGCTATGCAAAACATGTGCCAAACACGCATCGCAGACATGTAAAAGATGAAAAAATGTCTTTTTTCGGCACAAAATGTATAAAAGTTACTCCTTTATGTAATATTTCACTACCTTTGTCTGTATATTAAGACAGAATCAAGATACGCAGTCGTAGTGACACAGGCTGATACGACAAAGATGCTGGAAGCCCTGCGCCGGGGCGAGCGACGTGCACAGGAAAATTTCCTGCGCCGGTATGCCCCTCGCGTGTTTTCTATAGCCTGGCGTATGCTCTCCAATCAGCTAGATGCCGAGGAGCTTACTCAGGACGTCATGGTGCAGGCCCTGCAGTCCATCGACACCTACGACCCCGCGCGTGCATCCCTTGCCACATGGCTCGACCGCATAGCCTACAGCCGTGCACTGAACGTCATAGACAAGCAGCGCCGACGACCGCGGCCCTTGGACATCGACACCGACTCGATGAGTCACACGCTCTGTGGGCAGCCGCCCGACCTCAGCGGCGAACCGCCGCCAGAGCTCATCGACCTCCTCGAACGAGCCATCCCGACACTGTCACCCGCCGACCAGACACTGCTGCACCTCTTCTATTTCGACCGACAGCCGCTTGCCGATATAGCCTACATCACAGGTATGACGACGGGCACCATCGCCACCCGCCTGCACAGAATCCGCCAACGCCTTCGCGACATCATCAATAAACTCCGTAACCAATGACAGACCATCACTCTTCCACGGCATCAGCCCAGGGACAGTCCTCGCCGCAGGCCGAGGCCGCCTTGCGTCAGGCGCTTGCCAACCTGAACGCTAAAGCTCCGCGTCTGTCTGACGCTTTCTATGAGCAGGCACTCTCGCGCCTTGACGGTGCTGCCACGCCGTCTGTCACGCCAACGGCCTACGGTGTTGCTGCACGGCCTTCCCGCCGACGCCTGGTCTGGCCTGCTGTGGCTGTGGCTGCCTTGCTCGCTGGGCTGGCCTTCTTGATTTCTACTCGTTGGGGCGACGATGCCGGCAACACTATCGCACGCCGCCCTGCCGCCACTCATGACCGGCACCTTGCCAGCGCGACTACAGAGCGCCCGGTCGGTGGCCCTCGGGAAAATACCTCGACACAGCTGCCGGCTCCCATTAGCCCCTCTGGTGCCGGCACAGCAGTAGCCCCTGCAGCCGTGGCTACTACGTCCGCCACGCCCACTTTGGCCGCGCCCACTTTGGCCACGGCCGTTGCCGACGCTGCCACAGATGCCACGTCGGCCGCTACAGCCTCCGACAGCATACACTCTGACACCGTCCGCACCTTCCACATTGACCCGGCCATCATCGAGCGCACACTGGCAGAGGCGGCCGTGCCGCCGTCGGCCAGTGGGAACGCCTCCTCACGTTCCGGCAGAGTCACTTTCGCTCTCAACTACGGTTCGCTGCTCACCCAGGATATGGACGTCAGCAGCCGTTATGACGCTGATATCGTCAACCTTCAGTCGCAAAGCACAGAACCGTTGAATCCCACTCCGCCGGACAACACAGGAGAGCCCACGGGCCTGTCAGACTATACAGGCCATTCAGGCCAACACGATGCTACTTCTGAAGTCGAACCTGGTAAGGAGAAAGGTGACAAGGGCCATGAGGGGGGTAGCCACACACACCCACCCACGCCCTTAGACCCCGCCAGTGGTGACGGCAATCCGCCCACAGACCAGAGCCCGTATAAATATTCCACGGCATCCGAATCCTACTCACACCGCCTGCCACTCTCCTTCGGCTTCAGCGTGAGGATTCCCCTTGGTAAGCGTCTGGCAGTGGAGACGGGGCTGACATACTCTTATCTGCGGTCGAGCCACAACAGGAGTATGACTCTAAAGAGCGACCTGCCGACAGAGAAAGTCTATAGCCTCGACCTCAGCACCACGCAGCATGTCCACTACCTCGGCATACCTCTCCACCTGCAGGTCATGCTGTTTGACAGACGCCGCTGGCAGTGCTACGCCAGCGCTGGCGTGCAGATGTTCGTTCCCGTCAGTGCCTCGCGTCATGGCTGGCAGCTCGACCTCACAGCCCCTGGAATGCGCAGCTATGGCCGTGAGAGCGTCACCACGCCCCTGCAGTGGGCGCTGGGCGCCGGCCTGGGCTTGCAGTTCAACATCAGCAGACATCTCGGCCTGTACATTCAGCCGTCGATACAGTGGTACAAGCCCAATGGAAGTAGTATTGAGACCTACCACACCAAGCATCCCCTGCAATTTGCACTCCCCATTGGCGTGCGGATAACCTTGTAAGCACACTCTGACGCATACACATTTTATTCATCACCAATAAAACCTTATTAGTATGTACAACTCACGGTCATACCTCATCGCTTACGTCGGCGCCGCCATGGCGCTGACACTCGGAGCCTGCAGCAACGACGACTCTGTCAACGACCCATCCTCGCCGAGCACACACACGCGCACAGCACAGCACTACCCGTCGCTGGTCAGTGTCGGTAAGCCCTTTGTCCTCACCGACGCACAGCAGGCAGGCGTCACTGCCAACAACGCCTTCGCCCTCGACATCCTCGGCCACATCCTCGACGACGCGCCGACGGGCAGCAGCACCGTCTTCTCGCCCATAAGCCTTACCATAGCTCTGGCCTTTGCCGCCGACGGAGCCGAGGGTGACACACGCAGCGAGATCATACAGACGCTGGGTCTCGACGACAGCGAGCCCGACGGTGTCAACAAGCTCTGTGCCACCATCATGCAGAGCACACTGCATGCCGACACGGCCGTTCGTTTCAACATCGCCAACGCCTTCTTCCTCAATTCGCTCCACGGCTTCAACATGCTGCCCGACTACGTGCATCGCCTGCATGGCTACTACGATGCCGACATCGAGGCGCTGGACTTCAGGGATAAGTTGTCGCTCGGCCACATCAATGCGTGGTGCGAACGTCAGACCGACGGCATGATTCCCTCTGTGCTCAGCGAGCTGAAGCCCGAGGTTGTGGCCTATCTGCTTAACGCCACCTACATGGAGGCGCGGTGGGGCAGCCCCTTCAAGGAGGACCTGACGGAGGACGCCCCCTTCTATGCTGAGGGAGGCCAAATGCTCCGCAGCGTCAAGATGATGCAGCAAGTCAACGATTTCCCATATCTCGCCACGGACACGTATCAGGCCATACGCCTCAACTATACCAGCAGCACCTCACCCTTTGGCATGACCGTGGTCCTGCCGCGTGAAGGGCATACGGTAGCCGACGTGCTCAATAGCCTCAAGGTGTCCGACCTCGATGCCGTGGTGAAGGCATCCTACACCCTTACGGACTTGCAGCTGCCGCGTTTCACCACCGATGTCAGGACTGAACTTATTGACATTCTACAGACGATGGGCATTCATGAAGCCTTCGACAGCGACAACGCACGCTTCACACGCATGGTGGATGCACAACTCTTCATCAGCCAGATCTTTCAGAAGGCTCGCATCGAGGTGACGGAGAATTCTACTAAGGCAGCCGCAGTCACTGTAATCGGGTTGGAAACAACGGCAGGACCTTTTGAGGAGCCGCAGGTCGTGACGTTCCATGCCAACCGTCCGTTCCTCTACTTCATCACCGAGCGCACCACGGGTACCATCTACTTCATGGGCTCCTATTATGGCAACTGACATGCCACGATGACTGAAAAGGCGTGCCGTGACAGCAATTTTGCGGATAGAGGCAATTTTTCATGCCTTTTGTTTGGTAGTTCCGTCAAAAAGCTATACCTTTGCACCCGCTTTTGGGTACCAAAGCCTCTCTGTCAGAGGCCATGAAGCCCACATAGCATCGGGGTGTAGCGCAGTTGGTAGCGCTCCTGGTTTGGGACCAGGCGGTCGCCCGTTCGAGTCGGGTCGCCCCGACAGCATTAATCCTAACAAGCAAGCGGACAGAATGCTCATCATACGGCATCTGTCCGTTTTTTTATGTTTGGTTCGTAACCTCGAAGGGGTGGCTCATCAATCGAGCCTCATGCCTCTGCCACCACCGACGCGTAGATGTCGGCCACCTGGTCGGCCACGCGTGCGGCATCAAACCGCTGGCGCACAAGAGCGCAGGCTCGCTGCCCCATGCGCAGACACAGCTCGGGCGACTCGCTGGCTTCGAGGATGGCCTCTGCCAGACGTGAGGGTTGGGACGGCGGCACGACGAGGGCATTGCGGTGGTCCTGGATGAGGTCGCGGGCACCGTCGGTCAGCGTCACGACCACTGGCTTGCGCATGGCCATCGCCTCGAGCATGGCGATGGAGAGACCCTCCCAGAGCGAGGGCAGGCAGAAGAGGTCGGCAGCCGCAAGCAGAGCCGGCACGTCGTCGCGGAAGGGCAGGTGGACGAAGCAGCCTTCGCACGCGTGTTCCTTTATATAGGTGTGAACCTCGGTCGCCATGTCGCCGTCGCCAACCATGAGGGCGCGGATGTGCGGGTTGCGCTCATGAGCCTGGATGACGGCTTCCACGAAATCCAATGGACCTTTCTGCGCGGTGATGCGGCAGATGAAGGCACAGACGAAGTCGTCGGCCTTGAAGTCCAGCTCTGAACGCAGGTCGGGGTATGTGGCATCAGCGTTGAAGCGAGAGAGGTTCACGCCGTTCTCGACGACGGTACATTTCTCGCGGCGGAGGCCGAAAGCCTCGATACCTGTCTGTAAGTTGCTCTGGCTGACGCAGATCACGCGGCAGGCCCTGGAGCAAATCATCTTCTCGCTGAGGCGCCGCAGGCAACCTGCGAGCCACGACTGTCCCTGGTGGAAGCTCCATCCGTGCACGGTGTAGAGCATGGGGATGTCCAGCCTCTTGCACACGGCTATCATGTTGCTGGCGGCACGGCTGCCGTGGGCGTGCACGAGGTCCACACGCTCGTGTACCACAAGTTCCTTAATCTTGTAATAGACGCTGATGTCAAAAGCCCGGTGCGTGGCAATGACGAAGCACCGCACACCAGCATCGCGCAGCAGCGATATCATAGGCCCGTCGGTGAAAGCCAAAACGATGGGCTCCACGACATCGCGCTGCCGCAGGCCGAGGGCCAAATCGATGACGTGCGACTCTCCGCCACCAACCTCTCCCTGACGAATTACTTGCAGAACTCGCATTTTCATGCGACAAAATTACACACTTTCGTGTAATTATTATTACTTTTGCACAGAAAAATTGATGTTTTATGGTCAAAATAATGTTCTGGGGTGCCTTGGCACTCGTTTTCTACACCTTTTTAGGCTACGGACTGCTGCTGCGTGGCCTCCTCGCCCTGAAGCGTATGTTCTGCGGACGCAGAGAGATGCCGCCACCGCCTGCCGCCGATGCCGACTGGCCCGAGGTGACGCTCCTCATCTGCGCCTGGAACGAGGAGGCCGAGGTGGCGCGCAAAATGCAGAACTGCCGTGAGCTGGCCTATGCTCCCGGCCGTCTGCACATCGTGTGGTGCACCGACGGCAGTGACGACCGCACCAACGAGCTGCTGGCAGCGTATGCTGACGCACGGGTGCTGTTCGAGCCTGAGCGGCGCGGCAAGACGGCCGCCCTCAACCGCGCCATGCAGCACATAGAGACACCCATCGTGGTGTTTACCGATGCCAACACACGCCTCAACCCCGATGCCATACGCGAGATAGTACGTGCCTTCCAAGACCCGGACGTGGGATGCGTGAGCGGAGAGAAACGCATAGAGGTGCGCCGCGATGACGGCGTGGCGGCGGGAGGCGAAGGGGCCTACTGGCGCTACGAATCGACGCTGAAGCGGTGGGACAGCGAGCTATGTTCGGCCATGGGTGCCGCAGGAGAGCTCTTTGCCATACGCCGCGAGCTGTTTCGACCTATGGACCTGAACATGCTGCTCGACGACTTCATAATGTCGATGCTCATCGTCATAGACGGACGACGCATAGCATACGTCCCTACGGCCTACGCCACAGAGACAGGCAGTGCCGACCTTGGCGAGGAGCAGAAGCGCAAACGCCGCATCGCTGCCGGTGGCCTGCAGAGCATCTGGCGCCTGCGCCGGCTGATGAACCCGTTCAGATACCCCGTGTTGAGCTTCCAGTTCGTGAGCCATCGCGTGCTCAGGTGGAGCATAACGCCGTTTGCTCTCATGGCACTCGTGCCGCTCAACGTGTGGCTGGTATGCGAGCGGGCAGGGTGGGTCTATGATGCGGCGCTGGCGTGCCAGGCAGCATTCTACATGCTGTGTGTCATAGGCTGCGCCGACGCACGCTCGGGACGCAAGCGCACACTGACGTACATACCCATGTACTTTCTCTTCATGAACCTCAACGTCTTCGCCGGAATACGCTATCTCTGGAACAAGAAGAAAGGCACGGGGGCTTGGGAAAGGGCTAAAAGGGCGTGAGCGGAGGCTCTCTAACAACAAATTGAGCACATTTCTGCACCATTCCTTTGCCGTGTCGGCGAAAAGTGCTACTTTTGCACGGACATAGACTAACATACTCAACTCAATATGACAAGACACTACTCCTTCGTGGCGCTGCTCTGTGCAGCTCTCATGCCACTCACGGCCACGGCCGACGACGTCGAGCTAACATCGGCCTACATCACCAACCCCAGCTTCGAGCAGGACTTCACCGGCTGGACCAACAGCGGCATGCAGACGCAGACCAACAGCGACTTCTCGCCCAAGCGCGGCTCGAAGTATGCGGAGAAATGGACGGCCAAGCCAAACAAAATCGGCAACTGCTCGGCCACGCAGACCATCACCGCCCTGCCCGCCGGCCACTACCGCCTGACGGCCGCCGGACAGAACATACAGCAGGGCGTGGACGACGAACAGACGGGCGCCGTCATCTTTGCCGGCACGACGACGACGGCCGTCACCACACCCGACACCTACGAGGTGGCGTTCGACGGCACGGGAGCCAACGTGCTCATCGGTTTCCGATGCACCAACGCCACGGGCAACTGGGTGGCTACGGACAACTTCCGCCTCTACTTCACCGGCTCCGACGCCGCCATGCTGGCCAAGAACATAGCCCAGGCCGAGGGCCTGCTGGGCAAGGACATGCTGCCCGCCTTGCGCACACAGCTGCAGGAGGCCACCGACGCCGCCCGCCAGCTGGGCGACGACGCCACACAGGCACAGATCGACGCTGCCGCCGTGGCGCTCATACGCTCGTTCGGCGCCGTGGCACTGAGCGTGGAGCAGACGGCAGCCCTGAACAAGGCCATCACCGCCGCCGAGAAACTCACCGAACAGACCATGGCCGCTACCGTGAAAACGGCCCTGCTCGACGCCATTGCAGCCGCCAAGGCCATCATCGACGGCACATCGACGGCCAACATCGTCACCGCCACCAACAAGCTCAACGACGCCGCTGTCGCCGCACGCAACAGCCACTCGGCATACGTGAAGCTCGAGACGGCCATCACGACAGCTGCCAACGCCCACGACGCCGCCAAGGCCGGAGCCGCTGAGCTGCAGACGGCCATCGACGCAGCAAGCGCCGTGCTCGCCGCCGAAGGCTCGACAGACGGCGACTATGCCCAGGCCACCGACACGCTGAACAACGCACTGCTCGCATTCCGCACGGCCAACGCCACCGGCGCCACGCCGCGCGTGCAGACGGGCACCGTCATACAAGGCTCAACAATGATATTCGCACGCGGCACATTCCCCACCAGCGGCGTGCGCGAGCGCGGCTTCTGCTACAGCACCACGAACCCCGAACCCACCGTGTATGACGGCCGCTCCGCTGCCAAGTGGAGCAACAACGGCGACATCTACTACATGGAGGGCCTCACACCCGCCACATGCTACTACGTGCGAGCCTATGCCATCGGCACGGGCTATGCCGTGGGCTACGGCGACGTGGTCAAGACCTACACGCTGCCGCGCGCCGGCGTCACATGGAGCTACGACAACGCCGGCGACGACGCCACCAACGAGCGCATCAACGCCGCCGTGCAGGACGCCGTCAACGTCATCAACGCCACCACACAGATCAAGAACTTCCACCTCAACGTTCACTATGTGCCTGGCTCGGGTGCCGGAGGCGGCACCGCCGACTGCTCCTACGGCGGCTACATGCGCATAGCACAGAACGCCTCATACCAGCGCACAGGCACCGTGCTCCACGAGGGCGGCCACGGCATGGGCGTGGGCACCACCAGCGAGTGGTACAACAACAGCAACTACCGCGCCGAGACCAGCCGCGGGCAGTGGCTCGGCACGCGCGTGGACCGCGTCATGGACTTCCTGGCCAACTCCACCGGCAACCACCTCACGGGCGACGGCACACACATGTGGCCCTACGGCATCAACGGCGCCCACGAGGACACCGGCGCACGCATACTCTACCACGCCAACGCCATGATCCACGAGGCGCTGGGCGAGGACGGCCTCATCATCTCCGGCTCGAGCTTCGCACAGCCCGCATACACCTTTGAGTGTCAGGAGGATGTGAAGTACTACATCAAGAGCGCCGATGCCAACCGCGGACTCGCCACGGCATACCTCTGTGAGACCACAACCGCGCGTCCGCGATGGACGGAGATGTCGGCCGAGGAGGCACTGGACAACGACAGCTGCGCATGGTACATCACATTCAACCCTGCCACATGCAAGTATGTCATCAAGAACGCCGCGACGGGGCATGTCCTGACAGGGTCGGGATTCACCACACCCAAGACAATAAATGCCAGCACCTCACAGATGCAGCTCCTGTCGGCACGTGCTGTGACACGCAACAGCGGCTACACCTTCTCATCGATGGCATACTGGATCGTCAACTCGGGACGAGCCTTTGCTGCCAACGCCAACGGTGTTACGGCGGGAGCCAACTTCGACCACAGCAATGCCGCCACGACCCAGCGCTGGCTCTTCCTCAATGCCGATGAGGTGCGCGCCTTTGCCCTCAAGACTGGCATCACCCACAAGACGATGGCCGAGCCGCAGGTGCAGATTGCCGGAGGACGCGGTGAGCTGAGCATCAGCGTCAACGGCCAGCGCACAGGACAGGCAGTGAACGTCTATACCATCGACGGACGACTCGTGGAGACGGTGTTCGTGCAGAACGGTGCCACGGCAACACTATCGCTGCCGCGAGGCATCTACATCGTGGGACGCAGCAAGGTCACGGTGAGGTAGCCGATGAACGGCATCCCCCCACCTACAGATTCACAAACTAACAATCAATCAATCCCCCTTACTCTCATGTATATCATAGGCATAGCAGGCGGCACAGGCTCGGGCAAGACAACTGTCGTGCGGCGTATCGTTGAGACGCTGCCCAAGACCAAGGTGGCCGTCATACCTCAGGACTCGTACTACAAATGCAACGACGGAGTTCCCATGGAGGAGCGTCGCAAGATAAACTTCGACCATCCCAATGCCTTCGACTGGCCGTTGCTCATCAGCCAGATCAACGACCTGCGTCAGGGGCGGGCCATCGAACAGCCGACGTACTCGTACCTCGAGAGCAACCGTATGAAGGAGACCATACACATTGAGCCGTGCGAGGTGATCATCATAGAGGGCATCATGGCTCTCTGCCGACCCGAGCTGCGCGAACTCATGGACTTGAAGATCTTCGTCGATGCCGACCCCGACGACCGCCTCATACGCGTCATTACACGCGACATGGCGGAGCGCGGGCGCACGGCACAGATGGTGATGGACCGCTACGTGGATGTGCTCAAACCCATGCACATGGAGTTCATAGAACCCACGAAACGCTATGCCGACCTCATCATACCGCAGGGTGGCAACAACAAACATGCCATCGACATCATGCGGACATACATCATCCACCGTCTGCACCCCTGAGCATTGCTGAAGACAGATAGAACACGCATCATCGTCGCTGCCGTCGCACTGACAGCGATGCTCACGGCGTGCCGGAGGAACACGCCGCCACCGCCGCCGTCGGGAATGTTCGGAGAACCCGAGGAACAGCTCTCGCCAGAGGACTATGACCTCGCCGACATACAGGCTTCGGGCGAGCTCATTGCAGTGACACTCTCCGGGCCTGACACCTATTACGAGTATCGCGGACAGGGCTTCGGCCTGCAGTTCGACATGGCTGAGGCTTTCGCTCGCTCGATAGGTGTGCGACTGCGCATGGAGATGGCGCCCGACACCGCCGCACTGCTCAGCCGCCTGAAGTCGGGAGAGGCCGACCTCATAGCTCTGGAGTTCGACTCACTGCTACTCTTCACGGATACGCTGGCCGGCAGCAAGGCAGTGCCCAACCCGGTAAGGCAGTTCCACCCGTTGCGCTCGCGATGGCTGGTGCGCAACGAGTCGCGGCACCTGGCGGATGCCATCGACCGTTGGTGGCACGATGACACACGCCAGCGTTACATCGCTGCCGAACAGCAACGGCGCACAGATGCCACGAGGGTGCGGCGACGTATGCGCCCGCAGATGCTCTCGCCGCGTGGCGGGGTCATCAGCAGCTACGATGACATCTTCCGGCGACATGCCGCCACGATAGGATGGGACTGGCGACTGCTTGCCGCACAGTGCTATCAGGAGTCGGGCTTCGACCCGCAGGCCGTGTCGTGGGCAGGGGCACAGGGACTCATGCAGATCATGCCGGCAACGGCGGCACATCTCGGACTGCCACGCTCGGAGGTCTATGACCCGGACCGCAATATCGGAGCCGCCGCGCGCTATCTGCACGAGCTGACAGAGCTCTTTGCTGACATACGTGACCCGCGCGAGCGCATTAACTTCGTGCTGGCGGCCTACAATGGCGGACATGGACACGTGCGCGACGCCATGACGCTGGCACGCAAACACGGCCATAACCCGCAGCGATGGGAGGAGGTGGACCCGTTCATCCTCGCGCTGGCATCACCGGCCTACTATCGTGATCCTGCCGTAAGGTTCGGCTACCTGCGGGGCAGCGAGACATCGGGCTACGTGCGAAGCATACGAACCCGATGGAACGTGTATCGCGGAGCAGCACAGCCGATGCCCGTCGCCCGTCCCGGTATGCCCGTGTCGAAGGTGCGCCCACGCTCCGACTTCCTCAGCGACAGCGTCGCACACGACTGACGCATCACGGCCTCGCGTCACTTATGATTAATGCGTAATTACACGGCGCGATTACTCACCAAAACGATAAACGAGACTATGCAAGGAAACTTTTCTTATCAGAACCCAACGAAGCTCTACTTCGGCCAGGACGCACTGACGTTCCTGAGCGACGAGCTGAGACAGTATGGCCCCACCGTGCAACTGTGCTACGGCGGCGGCAGCATCAAGCGCAACGGCATCTACGACCAGGTAGTGGCCGCCCTGAAGGAGGCCGGCAAGACCATCGTGGAGGACAGCGGCGTGATGCCCAACCCCACGGTGGAGAAGCTATACGAGGGCGCACGCATGGCGCGCGAGAACAATGTCGATCTGATCCTGGCCGTTGGCGGCGGCTCCACCATCGACTATGCCAAGGGCGTGAGCTGCTCGGCATGGTGCGACGAGGATCCGTGGCAGAAGTACTATATGGAGCAGCAGGAAGCCACGTGCCGCATTATTCCCGTGGGCGCAGTGCTCACGATGGTTGGCACCGGCTCGGAAATGAACGGCGGCAGCGTCATCACAAACCGCTCCATCGGCATGAAAATAGGCAAGGTGTTCGGCCCGTATGCCTTCCCAAAGTTCACCGTGCTCAACCCCACGTTCACCTTCACCGTGCCTAAGTATCAGATGGTGGCCGGCTTCTTCGACATCATGAGCCACATCATGGAACAGTACTTCTCGGGCGACGACGACAACACCAGCGACTATCTTGCCGAGGGCCTGATGCGCTCGCTCATACACTCGAGCCTCATCGCCGTGAACAACCCAGAGGACTATGAGGCGCGCTCCAACATCATGTGGACGGCCACATGGGCGCTGAACACGCTCGTCAAGTGTGGCAAGAAACAGGACTGGATGGTTCACATGATCGGGCAGGCCATCGGCGCACATACCGATGCCACCCACGGCATGACGCTCGCCGCCGTGTCCATACCATACTACAAGCTCGTGTCGCAGTTCGGCGTGCAGAAGTTCGCACGCTTTGCGCAGAATGTCTGGGGCATCGCAGCCCACGGCAAGACAGATGAGCAGCTGGCCACCGAGGGCATCGCAGCACTGGAAGCGTGGATGCAGGAAATCGGAGTGGTGATGCACTCGGCCCAACTGGGTGTGACCAACGACAACATCGAGGCCATTGCCGACAGCACCATCATCTTCGACGCCGGCTACCACAAGCTCACACGCGACGAGGTGATACAAATCCTAAAGCAGAGCATGTAGCACGAAAATAGCCGAAGAACAATCCTAAGGCGAGAGCCACGAAAGGAGGGCGAAAGTGATTTGTCAAGTCACTTTCGCCCTGTTCTGCCTCCAGGGTTACTGTACTGTTGCTGGTGGTCAGGGCGACTGTGGCATTGGTGGAGGTCGTAGCCCTGAATACAGAGAGGGTGGTAGTGCTCGCGTCGGACATATCGGCCGATGCCTTCACCTTGATGTAGGCAATGGGGACTGTGCCGGCATCAAACGTGAAACCGAAGCCGATGATGGCCACCTGACCGGTGCTCACCTAATCTGGAAGCCCCATGTTCAAGCCCTGCTGATCCGCTATAGAACAAGCACTTCGACGTTCTCGAAATGCTTTCTCTTTTGTAGGTGACCCGCAAGTAACCTTTTTGAAGCAAAAGCAACCTCGCGTAACCCTCTGAAACATCGAGTGATATGTTGTGATCTCAAGAAATGTTTTCGCAAAGATTACGGCGAAGACGTGTGGAAAAGCCGCACGCGTTTGACCCCCGAGGGCGAGTTGCGTTGACCCCGTCGGGCGACATAAGGTTGACCCTTTAAGGCGAAATAAAAATGACCCCTGAAAAGCAGACGTTTTTCAGGGGCTTTTTGTAGTTTTGCGTTACCTACCCTGGCCAGTGGTTAACCCAAAACTTTGAAATCAATGGCAAAGTCTCTCCATTCTTCCATTGATGATTCTGAGGGCAAATATAGCAAATAATCTTGAAATCACGTATAAGTACTTACATATTTTCATTAAATTGCCCTAAAAATTAGTTTTTTTGTATGTTACCGACCAAATACTCAATAAAATTGAGTAACTTTGTGCCCATAATTGAAAACTGAAAGCGAACAAGAGAATGGCAAACAATAATCTGAATGCAGCAAAAGAGGCAAAGAAAGATGAATTCTACACGCAGTTAAAGGACATCAATAACGAACTGAGACACTATCGGGAGCATTTCCGAGGCAAAACGGTGCTATGCAATTGCGATGACCCGCGTGTTTCGAACTTCTTCACTTACTTTGCCTACAACTTTGAGTTTTTGGGATTGAAGCGGCTTATCACGACTTGTTACAAGAATCAGGATGCTGACCTTTTCAGTCAGCACCAGTCGGAAAAGGCAGTCTATCTGATATATGAGGGCGACAAAAATGGAAACAACATTCCCGATCCTGAAGAAATCGGCATCCATCCACTAAAAGGTGATGGCGACTTCCGCAGCCGTGAATGCATTGAACTTTTGAAACAGGCAGATATTGTTGTTACCAATCCGCCATTCTCGCTATTCCGTGAATATGTGGCGCAGTTGATAGAATACGACAAGAAGTTTATTATTATCGGAAATCAAAATCAGATAACTAAAAAAGAATTGTTCCCTTACTTTATGGAGAACAAAGTTTGGCTGGGTTATGGTTTTAAAGGTGGGGCAACACATTTCATTTCAAAATATGAAGATATTGCTACAGCAGGTGAGCATAAACAGGGCATGATAAGAGTATCTGGAGTGGTTTGGTTTACAAATTTGGAGATCAAGAAACGACACGAGAATATTATCCTTTACAGAAATTACAATCCCGAAGATTATCCTCGCTATGATAATTATGATGCAATAGAAGTAAATAAAACCGAGGAAATCCCGTGCGATTATGATGGCATAATGGGTGTTCCACTTACTTTTATGGATAAGTACAATCCTGAGCAATTTGAACTTCTTGGCCTTACATCTGGTCGTGACGAGTTCATAGCAAGACCAACAAAACGATATGAAAATCCCAAGCAATATACAAATGGGAAAGTCTCTAATGGTGGAAAAGTAAATACTCATGCGAATATTCTTTATTCCAGACCACCCATTGGCAAGACCTATTATACAGCAGACAATGCCAATGGCTATTTGGTGTCAGTATATGACCGAATTCTTATTCGAAAAAAATGATTGTTATTAAGATATAATTCCAAGAAATAGTATTATCTTTGCAGAAAGTTTTCAATTATGGTAGAGAATATAAGAATCCGAAATTACAAGTCCATTGTTGACTTAACACTTGACTTAGGCCGTTTCAATGTTATCATTGGAACAAATGGTTGTGGAAAGTCTAATATATTAGAAGCTATCACAATGGCATCGGCTGCAAGTCAAAACAAGTTAGATGCAGAATCATTAAAGAATCGTGGTATACGTGAAACGGAACCGCAGTTTATGATGAATGCCTTTGATGATATAGAACTGGATAGTAACAATTCTGTTATTCAGATTGACATTAGAAGTACTGAAAATCCAGAAGGAACAAGTGCTATAATCGGCTATTCTAATCAAGAGAGAAAATGGAGAAACAATGGTGACATCTCAGATGAAGCTTATGGTATTATTATAAGCAAGGAAGTTCATGAGATATTAAATGGTTTTATTGAAAAATCCAAGGAAAGTGAGAGTACAACTTTTGATAAAGAGTTCAATGATTTTCTTTCCAATAATAGATATAAAGATTGGTTGGCATTTGTTCGCAATGAGAAAAATGTGACCAAAGAGGAAATTGAAAAAAAATTGGGGAAATCATTCTTAGAAGCACCAACCTATGCCAATTATATATCTTTTAGACCTGTAGAAAAAGTTCTTAGAGATTTTAACGACTATACAACTTACCCGTTAGGAAATAAAGGAGAAGGGCTTTTTCAATACCTAAAAGAGTTGAGTAAAAATGAGAATAATAAAGGCTTGTTTGAAGAAATCAACAAGGGGCTAAAAATGCTTGACTGGTTTGACGGTTTCAATATTCCTGATGGCTTATTGTCGAATGAATACAAACTGTCTATAGGTGACAAGTTCCTTAAAGACACATTGCGTTACTTTGACCAACGGAGCACAAACGAAGGGTTCCTTTACCTGCTGTTCTTCTTGACACTATTCAATAGCAAAGACACACCACAGTTCTTCGCCGTTGATAATATCGAAACATCTTTTAATCCAGGGCTATGTCAGAATCTCACCAAGTATTTGGTAAAGACTACCAAGGAGAATGACAAACAAGTTATACTGACAACACACAACCCCTTTGTGCTTGACGGTATGGACTTGTCTGATGATGAAGTCCGGCTGTTTGTCTGTCGTCGTGACATTGATGGGCATACGAAGATTGAGCGCGTGAAGTATCGTGAGGACAGAAAGATGTCACTTTCTGAGTTGTGGATGTCTGGTTTAATTGGCGCATTGCCCGATAATTTCTAACTATCATGAGCAGAAAGATAGGCATTGTAAGCGAAGGCGTTTCTGACTTCTGGGTGCTTCGTCATATTATCACCAGATATTTGAAAGACCAAGACCTGTGGGTACTACCATTAAATCCCAAACAAACTAAGGATGGCAAACAAGATGGTCCTGGCGGCTGGGGATTGGTGATGAAGTATCTTGAGGATAAAGAGAAAAAGCTGATAGTTGAAGCACTAAAGGAAGACTTTGAATATATTGTAGTGCAGATTGATACCGATGTATGTGAAGAATATGGTGTAAGGCATGATTTGACTGACATGGGAGCCTTTTGGCAAAGTGTCTGCGACAATCTTAGCAATCGTCTGCCTGATGACTTTGACAAGAACAGACTGGTATTTGCTATCTGTATTGATGAGATAGAGTGTTGGTTGATACCATTTGTCGATACGAACAAAAAGGATTGCCAAAACACAAATCGGTGTGTCAACATTGTCAATAAGAGCATCAAAGGGAAAGATTTGTTTATTGATGCAGACAACAAAAATAGCGACGGGGCCAAGGGAGCATACGACTATATTCTGAAACAAAAGAAGAAGCCAAAGGACATCAAGGAGTGCTCTGTGCATAATTATGGCTTTACGAAATTTATTGAGCAACTTGACAAATTAGAATGACTATGGATATTAAGCAGCAGACGATTACGGTTCGTGACCTTGTAGCAGGTTATATGAATGACCCAGACTACGGTGTGCGTGGATATGGTGGACGCCTTGACATTCGACCTCCATATCAAAGAGAGTTCCGGTATGATACAAAACAGAAGCAAGCTGTCGTGAATACTATTTTGAAAGGCTTTCCGCTTAACATCATGTATTGGAGCGTGGTAAACAACGATCAGTTTGAAATGATTGATGGTCAGCAACGCACTCTTTCAATTTGCGAATACTTTACGCATGAATTTAATATCGAAGACCATGACCGTGGCATCCTTTATTTTAGTTCGCTAACACCAGACGAGCAGCAAAAGTTTTTGAACTACGAATTGACGGTTTACTTCTGTACAGGAACAGACAAAGAGAAACTTGACTGGTTTCGGGTTATCAATATTGCAGGGGAAAGACTGCTTGACCAAGAACTCCTAAATGCTGTCTATGTCGGTCCATTCGTAACAGATGCACGTCGGCATTTCTCAAAAGACGGATGCCCAGCCTACAAGATGGCAGCAGACTTGCTAAATGGCGTAGCACGTGAACAGGCATACCTGCACACTGTTTTTCAGTGGGCTGCAAGGCGTGAAGGAATCAAAGAGGTTAGTGAATATATGTCGAAGCACAAAGACGATGCAAATGCCAATCAACTTTGGGCTTACTTCTCGGCAATCGTCACTTGGGTACGCTCTACGTTCATCAAGTATCGCAAGGAAATGAAAGGCTTGGATTGGGGATTGCTCTACGACAATTACCACGAAGAGATTTATGACACCGCAGAACTTGAACAGCGCATACACGATTTGATGGAAGACGACGAGATAATGAAAAAGTCGGGTATTTATAGTTATGTGCTGAGTGGTGACTTACGCGACCTCTCTTTCCGCACTTTCGACAAAAAGCAGAAGCGTGAAGCCTATGAGCGACAACAAGGCATCTGCGCCCATTGTGGCAAGCACTTTGAACTGGAAGAAATGGAGGGCGACCATATTACACCGTGGGCAGAGGGTGGCGTAACAACTGCCGAGAATTGCCAGATGTTATGTAAGGAATGTAATAGAAAAAAAGGAGCAAAATAAAAATACTAATCAAAAATATACGATTATGGAAAAAGAATTGACTGATGAGTTGAAAGATATAGTATTAGACCCATCTTATGACTTGAATGATTATTTATTAGACCCATCAAAAGACTATCGACAAACATTAACAATGTGGCGTGTGGATAAGCACGGGAACCTGATATGGGTGAAGGATAAATACGGAAACAACAAATCATTTTACGTTATTGAAAAAGAGGAATTGACGGATGAAGATTGGCTGACCCACATGCGTGGTAAGTTGGATGCCGCTGATTTTGGCGAGTTTGCATGTGCTTACTTCAAGGCATGTGAAATGGCTGGAATTAAAGAGCTAAAAGTAACGTTACGTGGAGAGTTCAACCGCTCTTTCAAATTCGCTGATGAAGAATGAGCCTAAATTATCATAGTTTATGGAATACGGAATAGTTTATCTTTTAACCAATCCTGTAATGCCAGGGCTTGTAAAGATTGGCATGACTACGCAGGAAGATATAGACAAGAGGATGAAGGAACTCTATACAACGGGCGTTCCTGTTCCCTTTGAGTGCCAGTTTGCTTGCAAGGTGAAGAAAGGCGACTGCGCCAAGATTGAGAAAGCCCTGCACACGGCATTTGCTCCGCAGCGCATCAATGCTAACCGTGAGTTCTTCCGCATACAGGTGGAACAGGCCAAGGCCATTCTTGAACTATTCCACCATACCGACGTAACGGAAGAAGTGAGCGACGAAATAGAAAGTGACTTGACTGATGACGATAAGGCTGCATCGGCAAAGGCACAGGTTCATCGTCCACCGCTCAACTTTTACGAAATGGGAATGCAAAAGGGTGATGTACTGCAATGGAAAGACGACCCAACGATAACCGTTACGATTGTATCGGAACGGAGAATAAGCTACGAGGGCGAGGAAACTTCTATCAGTTCACTCTCTGCCAAGTTGAAAGGCTACAAGGTCAAGCACATTGCCCCCGGTGCTCACTGGCTCTACAAAGAGAAACTACTAAGCGACATTTACGACGAGACTTATCCGTTTGAAGAATAACTATGGAAATAAAGGACTTTATAAAGGAAGCATTACTCCAGATAGTAGATGGCGTTTCAACTGCAAACGAAGCACTACAGGAAAAAAGGAGCATTCATTCCCACAAAGGGCTTGATAGGCGAAGATGTTTTATTTAGGGTTGAAGAGGGTAATACGACAAAGCATTGTATTAAAGTAGATTTTGATATTGCAGTAGCACTAACACAAGAAGAATCTACAAAGTTGGAGGGTTCAATAAGAACCTCAGGCGAGGGCAAACTAAACATCGTGCCTTTGCTTTCAAAGGTTGGGTTGGGTGTCAATGCAAATGGAGCCGCATCAAAGGAAACAAAAGATGATGGGCAAACTATTCATCGGATAAGATGCACGATACCACTTTCTTTGCCCGATTCTCCAAATGAATAAGTGATAAGCTATGGGAGACGTTTATTACAAGTTAGACAAGAAGTCAAGGGAAGAACTGATTAGCACGGTTAAGCGGGTTGCCATTGAAATTCTTGAAGGGCCACAGGAAAATTGGATAACTGCTGACGAGGTTTCCAAAATGTTTCCTTTCTTTAACCCAAATCGGTCATTAGGACGGTCATTTTCGTGGTCGTCTTCATAACCGATTGATAACAGTCCTTTTGTAATTTGACTTTTCTAATGACCGCCATTAGAAATTCAACCATACAAAAGACGAAATTTCAACACGTTACAAACTTTACCACGGATTATTGCGCTTCTAATGACCGATTCGGGTTGAAATAACGCTGGTATGCCCTGTGGTCTGCTCCACGCTTCCACCCCAAAAGTTTGCACAGGGCTGCATCATACCGGACTACGTCAAGGTGCCCAAAGCAACTTGCACCACACCATACTCCGGCGAACAGACCCAATATCAGCTGTAACGGCTTATAACCCCTGTTGGAACCCTGGGACGGAATACCGCACATCTCCAGATGCTCTGCAAAATGGCATCTCTCAAGCATCTTCAAGAACAGAGAGAGGCCGCCAAACGGAGTAATCTCCTTGTTAACGAACTTTATGTCATAGTCACACATCATCGTATATCAATTCTATTGTGTGGCAAAGGTAGAAACTTATTGTGAATAAACTGAGTACAATTGGCATTTTCTAATGGCGGCCATTAGAAAATGAGATGATTAGACCTCTAATGACCGATTTGGGGTGAACCGCCTCTTTGAGCTGCGCGACGAGGCGCGCCACCAGTTTGCGCAGACGGCGCGCATCGATGCCGACAAGGTGGAGCGCAACGAGGAGGACGAGCTGGTGGAGCGTCTGCAGAAAGCCATAGCACAGAACATGGGCAACGCGGACTACACCGTGGACCAGCTGGCACGCGACGTGGCCATGAGCCGCGCCAGCCTTTACAAGAAGACGAGTGTCATGCTGGGAATCACGCCCAACGACTTTCTGCGCAACACGCGGCTCAAGCGCGCCGCCGAACTGCTAACACAGACCAATGAGCCGGTGGGGCAGGTGGCGCTCGCGGTGGGATTCCAGACGGCACGCTATTTCAGCCAGTGCTTCCGCCAAATGTTTGGCATGACGCCCACAGAGTACCGCACCGGCAAGCGCAACGCATGATGCCGGCTTAGCGCCGTCGGAAGAGGTCGCGCAGCGTGTTGAAGTCTTTGCGCAGCTGTATGCCGACGCCCTGCGTGGTGAGTGCCGACTTGGTGAAGTAGCGGTCGTTGGTCTCGCTGTATGCCTTCAGGCGGACATTGCCCGAAGGCGTGAGGAGCCACTGCACATCGAAGTCGCCTATGAAATTGGTATTGGCCACCGGCGTGTCGCGGTAGCCGAAGGTGCCGTTGACGAGCAGGCGGTTGTTGAGGAGGCGCCCGCTGAGCATGCCCTCCACATCGACACTGCTCCAGCCCGTGTTGCCGGTGCTGAGGTTGGTGCCGAAGTTCCAGTTGGAGGCCGAACTGCCGATGGCATTGGCGAGAAGGTTGTTGAGCTGGCCGGAGAGGGTGGTTGAGAGGAGGCTGTTGACGGCCGTTCCTGTCTGGTTCTGGTCGGTGGTGCCATAAGTGTAGAAACGCCCTATGCCAAGCAGGTAGATGACCTGAAGGTTGCGTTCCTCGTCGGTGGAGATGAGCGAGCGCACCATCTGTTTCTCGTCTTCGTTGACGTTGGGGATGTCGAAGTCGAAGGCTATCTGTGGGTGCTCGGCCTGACCGGTGATGTTCATGATGCAGTTGACGCGCACGTTGGAACTCGAGAAGTTGGAACCTGCAGAGAGGTCGTTGAGCGAGACGGAAGGCACCGTGTAGAGCGCGCGCAGACGCAGGTCGCCCTTCATGGGCTGGCCGCCGAAGGTGATGGTGCTGCCCTGCTCGAACTGGAATTCCTTGCGGATGACGTCCTGCAGCGACAGACGATAAGTGCCTCTATCTACACGGTATGTGCCATACATCTGGAACGACCCTTTGTTGTGGTAGTTGGCACGTATGTGGCCGTCGCCGTGGAGGATGATGTTGTCCTCCGAACGCTGATCCATGAGCAGGCGCATCGTGGCTTCCTGACCTATGTCGAGGTCGAAGTTGATGCGCATGTCGGACTCGGCACTCTCCTGGGTGCCGTCGGGGGGTGAGGCGCTGTGAGGCACCGTGGTGCTGCCGTGGCGGGTGGAGTCGCGGTCGTGGGTGACGTATGTTATGAAGCTGTTGTCGGTGATGGCGTCGGGCGATGAGGCGTTGTAGGTGAATGTGGTGCCTGCTGTGGGGTGAGCCTTGATGTCGCATGTCAGGCTTCCCGGCATGCCGGCGACGTGTACGGTGCCGTTGGCGAAGACGGTGCCGTAGAATGTCTGCTCGCCGAAGTCGCGGAAGTCATAGCCGAGGCAGTCATGGGCCTTGACGTTGAAGTCGTAGCTGATGTCGTCGAAGTGATTGTGGCGCAGACGGCCGTTGAGAAGGGCATAATGGTCGCGGCCGTCGGTGCCGTAGTATGGGTCGCGGACGCGCACCTTGTTCATGAAGAATGAGCCCGGGCGAAGGTGTATGCTGTCGCCGACGACGGTATAGCGTGTGCCGAGCACGCCGAGCGACACAGCTGCCGTATCGATGTTGATGTTGCCCTCGAGGTCCAGGTCGCCGAAGGGGCCGAACAGGCGTGCATAGCCGGTGGCACGACCCTGTACGTTGTCGAGGATGCCCTCTGTGAAGAAGTTGATGAAGTAGATGTTGGTGTAGTTGGCAAAGATGTTGAGGTCGATGCCGGAACCGGGGTCGTGGCCTGGCGTTACGATGCCGTTGACACGCGTGATGAGATGGCGGTCGGGTTCGGTGACATAGCCGTCGAGGTCTATGCTGTGCGGGCCTTTGCGCCCCCACCCGCCGAGCACATGAAGGTTGCCCAGAAGGCCGTAGTTGAGGTGGAAGTCGGGAATGGTGAGGTCGGCATCGACAACAGGCGATGCCATGAGGTTGTGGGCAGCCACATGGCCTGTGGCATGGCCTGCCAGCTCCACGTCGTGGAAGTCGATGAGGCCGAATACGTACTGGAGGTCGATGTCATGAAGATGTGCGTGGAGAGTGTCGGAGGGCAACGAGCTGGCCCGTCCGTTGACGCGCAGGTGGCGTTTCATCTGTGTGACCTCGAAGTCGTTGACATCCACAACGCCGTCGTGGAGGCTGATGGATGCCGGACTCACCGTCCAGATGGTGTCGGAGATATTCACCTGAGTGGGGCGGATGGAGATGTCGGCGCCGATGCGCCCGCGCTCGTCGCGTAGGAAAGTCGATGTCGCTGCCATCTGGCCGTAGAGGGTGGGCTGTCGGTGTGTGTCCCAGCTGAGGAGGGTGTGCAGACGGTCGCGGCGGCCGTCGGTGGAGAGTGACAGTGCCACGGGGCCATCCTCCATCTGGCGGTTCAGACGGACGTCCATGCGCAGGCTGTCGTCGGCCTGGGCGAAGTCGAGGGCGACATCCATGAGACTCTGCGAGCCTATGATGACGTGAGCGAAGTCGGCACGCAGTGAGATTTCCTGTGCCGAGCTGTCGAAATGGCCGCGTATGATGCCGGGTTCCGGCAGGTGCAGATCGACATCGGTGAGGTCGAGAAGAGGGTCGGTGTTCCACAGCTGTATGGTGAAGGCCAGCTCGTCGGATGGCGTGAAGCCGACGGTGTCGGCCGGTGTCGGCACCACCGAGGGCATTGCTCTGTGGAGCATCTGCTGTCCGGCGCGGGCGAGAGTGGTGGGCACGAAATGACCGTCGGCATGAGCATCTATGAAGTCGCCGCTGAGTTCTATGTGCTGGCCATCGGCATCTACGAAGTTGTGGAGCGTGAGGTCGTTGAGGTGCAGGCTGTGGTCGGGGGTGCGGAGCCTCAGGTTGTCGAGCACCACGAAGCCCTGTAGCTGCGTGAGGCCGTCGGGCGTGAAGCGCATGCCGTTGTCGTCGGCAAGGTCGGCAATGAGCGAGAAGGACAGCTCGTCGTCGGCAACGCGCAGCTCGGCATTGGCCTTGGTGCGGTCGAGGCGGAGTTGGAGGTGTGCATCGCCGATGGTGTGGCCGTTGACGTTGAGGTTCGTCGCCGTGAGGGTGCCGGCTATGGTGCCTGACTTGAGGCTGGCTTCGGCATTGGCAGAGATGGTGATGTTATCTACCGGAGAGCGTTCCTGGTCGAGCAGTGCGGCGAGTCTGATGTCGGTGGT
>CAMVIB010000010.1 GCA_947167455.1 uncultured Prevotellaceae bacterium
CACTTTATTCTTGATTAGCTCAAGCTTTACCAACCGGAAAAATCCGCTGAGCCGCGAAAGTTGAGTAAATATCACATTGTTCGAGTCGAGAGCGGGGCGCCAGCCAAGGGCGTTGATGACATGTGCGAAGGGCTGTCACCGCGACACACAGAGACCTTGCGCCGGGTGTGGAAAAGGGAGATTGCAGCAACGCTAAAGGTTGGCAATGAGCCACGCGACATAGCCTACGTAGGCGGCGGTGAGGAAAAGTCCTTCCCAACGTGCGATGCGATGTTGAGTCTTCGAGAAAAGCCAGAACAGCACTCCGCTGCAAATCAGCATTGTCATATCAAGCTTTGAGATGCCAGCGACAGGCATAGGCGTTATGACAGAGCACAGTCCGAGGATCCAGAAGATGTTGAAGAGATTGCTTCCTATGACATTACCTATTGCCAATCCGCTCTGTCCCTTTCGCGCTGCTATGATGCTCGTGGCCAGCTCTGGCAGCGACGTCCCTCCGGCCACGAGCGTGAGACCTATCACCGCCTCTGAAATGCCCAACTCACGAGCTATGGCCGAGGCCCCGTTGACGAAGAGCTGGCCTCCGAATATCAGGCCGGCAAGACCGAGCAGGATAAAGATAATGATTTTCCATAAGGGGAGTTCCGGCTGCCTGGCTTCGGCAGAGTCGCCATCCTTGGCCTCTGCCCCCGCGCTGTCGTTGTGCGCTATGGCAAAAGTATAGGCCATGAATACGGCGAAGAAGCCCAGCAGGACAATGCCGTCGCCACGTGTCAGAATGTCTGTCGAGGCGTTGTCGTCGAGTAACGTGTCGAGGCAGAGTGCTGCCAGCACGATACTGGCAAGTATTGAGAAAGGTATGTCCTTGCGGACTGTCGATGCCTGCACGGCGATGGGAGCGACAGCTGCCGTAACGCCCACTATCATCAGCGTGTTGAAGATGTTGGAACCTACGACGTTGCCGATACCCATTGCCGGCGACCCGTCAATGCTGGCAAGGAAGCTCACTACGAACTCCGGCAACGACGTGCCCATGGCCACGATGGTCAGACCGATAACGAGTTCGGAGATAGCACAGCGGCGTGCTATGGCTACAGAGCCGTCGGTGAGCTTGTCGGCGCCAACGAGCACGAGTGCAGCGCCGATGATGGTGAGAAGGATATTCAGTAACATAGGTGGCAGGTGTGTTTTTTACAGTGTAATACGTGTTGTCTGATGGTGAAAGAATATGTGGTGAAAGAGGGAAAAAAGGCCTGATGTGCGTTTTTTTGTGCGAAAGATATCACGGTGTGGAGTTTTTTGCTTATCTTCGCGCTCGAAATCCTAATGAGACGGTGTCACAGCTGTGTTTCGGCACTGACAAAACAAATGTCCAACAGAGATGGCGAAGAATCAAGATCACAATTTCGTAAGATGTCTGAACTGCAAGCACGCTACTTTCATGCAGTGGTATGAGAATCCCGTGGTGGCATATTGCTCTGTCGCTAAGGAGCGTCTGGTGGCTAACTCAAAACGTGTTTGCAAGATGTTCGTAGAATCGGGAGTTACCCATCCGCAAATAGAGCATCACGATGACTATCGTGAAGAGCAGGCTAAGTTGCAACACTTGTTCTACACCGGCGACTTGTAAGATGCTGTTTCCGGGGGGGGGATGCTATTCCACGAAATCGTAGATGCTACTTGGCATCCTGCGTTTCAGGACATCGAGATTGAAATCTGCGCCGCAGATGATGCCGTAGGAGCGCAGCGTTGTCTCTACGGTCTTGCGCGCCAGTTCGGGATGGTTGTTTTCCTCGCTGAGGTGGCATAGCCACACGTGTCGCAATGTCGGCGTAGAAGACCCTGCGAGCAACTCTGCCGCCTCGATGTTGCTGAGATGTCCGTTAGGCCCTGAGATACGTCCTTTGAGATATGCGGGATATGGCCCTGCCATGAGCATCTCACGGTCGTGGTTGCTCTCGAGGACGAGGAAATTGGCAGCCGAGACTTCATCCTTGATGCGTTCCGTGATATGGCCGACATCGGTGATGAGGCAGAAGCGCACGCCTTGGCTTTCAACGCGATAACCGCAACAGTCATTGCTGTCATGGGGCACGTCGAAAGCTGTGACTGTCATATTGGCGATGTTGATGGGCTGGTCTTTCTCGATGAAACGCTTCGCCTCAGCGCGTAGGCGTGGAGACACACAGTAGTTGCGTGCGATGCCCTCATGCACACGCTCCGTGGCGAAAATGGGCAGCGCAAACTCCTGTGCCAAGCGTCCCACAGCCTTGATGTGATCGGCATGGTCGTGGGTGACAAACACGGCCTTGATATGGCCTATTGGCAGCTCGGCATTTTGGAAATGACGTTTTATGGTCTTTACAGAAAGGCCGGCATCAATAAGGATGCCTCCCTCCTCTGTCCATAAGTAATAGCTATTGCCGCTGCTGCCGCTGCCAAGACAAAAGAACTTTAGCATAGCTGTTTCGTTTTTATACTTTGGCTGCAAAATTACAAAAAAAAATGCATACTAAGTCAACAAATTCTTTTTTTTTGAACTTTATGCTATAGAAAGTGACAAAGAAGTGTCAAAAGAGCATATCGCAGCTGCCGTAGGGCGTTATTTCCCTTATCAGAATGGCAGGCCTACGGCAAAATGCAGATGGAAGTCACGCTTGAAGTTTGGATGAATGATAGGGTAGTGGTTTCTGCCTTTTGGGGTGGCGGGGTCAATGGCCTTCATGCCCGCATCAAGTCGCACCAGGAAATATCCGAAATTCAGTCGCAGTCCCAGGCCATAGGCCACTGCTATCTGTCGCCAGAACTCGTCGATGCGGAACTGGCCTCCAGGCTGTTCGGGATAGTCGCGCAGTGTCCAGACGTTGCCGGCATCGACAAAGGCGGCACCATCCATCTTCCAGAACAAATGTGTGCGCCACTCGGCACTGAGATCCAGCTTCATGTCGCCCGTCTGGCGTATGAAATCGACACGTCCGTCCGACCCGCCGAAGCTACCGGGTCCCAGGCCACGCACCGCCCAGCCACGCACGCTATTGGCACCGCCGCTGAAATAGCGCTTCTCGTATGGAAGGACATCGGAGTTGCCGTAGGGCACGGCAACGCCGAATGCGGCATGCACGGCAAACGAGTTGCGTCGGTCAATGCGGAAGTTCTTGGCAAAGTCAAAGTCGAGCTTCGCGTATTGTGCGTAGCGGATATTGAAGAGGGTGTAGGCATTCAGCTCATTGGAGTACTGCGCCTTGAAGATGCGCGACATGGCATTGAGGAGATTGCCTGCCGTCTCCACACGCAGACGGATGCTATATGTGTTTGTGGCTTGCGTCGTGTTCTGTTGGGATGCGGGTATGTTAGTGAAGTTGAAGCTATATGCCCATCGCATGATGAAGAGGTCGGAGTAATTGTAGCGCAACACGGCATTGCGTTTGCTGTTGTCGTCGGAGAGATACTCTTCGGCGAACGTGTCACTGATCCACGGCATAAAGACATAGTTGAGATCCACGGCATCGATACGATGCTGAAGGCGTCCTTCGCTACTGCTCCACTGATAGCGCCAGGATGCCGTTAGCACACGGCGATGGAACTCGGGCCGATCCTGCGAATTGTAGCGCAGCGACGCTATGCTCTGTGCGTTGGATGAGTTGCGGAATGCCCTTCGCAGGAAGGGAAATACGAATTCGGGGAAATGCAGCTCCACCTCGCCACCATACTCGATATAGTTCTGGTCGGCATAGCCCTTAAGACCCTTGATGGCCTCAAAAGCCCCCCTTAGCTTGAGGCTCAGCATAGTGGAACGTCTGAAGAGATTGCGGTTCTGATAGCCGATGCTCATTGCCGCGCCGAAGTCTCCGGCGGAGTTTGTGCCTTCGACATCCAAGGACACGCCGTGACGGCGTGCCGTGACGAGGCTCACGTTGGCATTGAGGAGTTCGGGATTCGTGGCATCGGGTTCGACGGCGATGCTTGTACCCACGAGAGCCGACAGTGCCGAGAGTGAGGCATAAGTAGAATGAATGGCGCTGTCGCTGACGAGTTCGCCCTCACGAAGCTTGCTCTTGGCGATGACGAACGATGGTGCGAGCTGCTTTTTGCCTCGAAAGTAGAAAATGCCGTCGGGAGTTGCTACGCTGTCGATAGTGGTGTGGAGCGTGTCGAGCTGAAGTGCTGAGACATCGATGTCTGTCAGATAGCGTATGCGCCCCAGACGATAGCGCGGATGCTGCATGAGAGTGTCGGGCATGCCCGTTGGTCGGTAGAGGGGTATGTGCATGGTCAGCTCCACACGGTTCTGGCCTAACGTAGTGTCTGCCTCAAAGCGTATGTCACTCTTCGTGAAGCGGTGGTAACCAAGGTCTTGGAGCACGTCGGCGATGCGCGAGCGTTCGCTGTCGAGGACATTGATGTCAAAGCGCATGCCCTCATGCAGGAGCGAGTGGGCTGTGTCGGTCGCGAGGATAGAGTCGATAGTGTGGTCTGCTATGTGCCGTCGCAGCATGGACACGATATATGGTTTCCCGGCATGTACATTATATGTCAGCGTGGCATAACGCTTGCGGATATTTGCATCGACGTCAACCGTCGCCGTGAGGAAGCCGAGATTGCGGGTTGCTGCCGTCATTGCCTCGCATGCACGCTGTGCGAGGATGCTGTCATAAACGACAGGAGCCTCACCTATGCGTCGGAAGAAACGGTTTATGCGTCGGGTGCTGTCTGTACCGCTGATGCAATAGACCGCCAACGGCACTTTCAGCAGGCTGAACCATCTTGAATTGGGATGTTGGCGCACGTAGCCCTTGAGCATCGAGGACGTCACGTCAGGTTGGTCGGTATTGACCTTGACATGGTCGAGAATCACTTCATCGCCGGACAGGAAGCGTGTCGGCGCACAACCTATGAGGAGCAACATGGCCAGCGTGGCCACCAGCATGTCGTATATAATTTGGCGACGGTTGCACATCCTGATGTTTGCTATGACCTGTTAGGACGGGGAGAGTGGTTATCGTTGCACAGCGAGAGCCTGACGTCGGAACTCGGCAAGGATGATTGCCGTTGCCACGCCGACATTGAGACTTTCGGTGGTTGCTGCTCCGGGCGGGAAAGAGGGTATCAGCAGCTTATGTCTGCATGCTGTTGCCACTTCGCGTGTCACGCCACGGCCTTCGTTGCCCATCACGATGACCCCGTGCTGCGGAAGTTGTGACTGCCACAAAGGTTCGCCGTCGAGAGCCGTAGCCACGCAAGGTGCAGATTGGGGCAGCGACCTCAGTGTCTCACATAAATTAATATAATGAACGCGCACGCGCGCGAGGCCGCCCATGGATGCCTGAACGGCCTTGGGGCTCCATACGTCTGCCGTGCTCTCGGAGCACCAGATGTCCTTAACCCCGAACCAGTCTGCCAGCCGCACGATAGTTCCTATATTGCCGGGATCTTGCACGCCATCGAGAGCCAGATTCAGGTTTGATGTCATGGCCTGCACGGGATCTACGTGATAAGAAGGGATCTCGAACAGTGCCAATACGCCCTGAGGTGTCTGTAAAAAGCTCGCCCTCTCCAATTCTGCCGGTTTGACCAACTCTACCTCGGCATCAGAATTTCTGCACAGTCTTATGTATGCATCCCGGTTGTCTGCTGCCCATTCTGAAGATAACAGGAGGAAATTGCATTTCAGATAACACATCAGCTCGGACACCAACTTAGGGCCTTCGGCAACGAACAGTCCTGATGCTCGGCGACCCTTGCGTGTGTCAAGGCTGCGAATCAGTCGGAGTCTGGACTTACTCAACATGCGCGGCGCGGACTCGGCTTAGTGTCTCAGGTGTCATCTGCAGGAATGACGCGACATGCACCATAGGTGCGCGCAGTACGATCTCCGGCTTCGTCTTCAGCAGACGCAGATATCGTTCCGAGGCATTCTCGAAGCGCTGGCTGTCGGCATGTTCCTGCGATGATATGAGTGCATGTTCGAGAATCTTGCGGTAGAGGCGTTCTATCTCCTTGTCGTTCTCGATGAGCTGAGTGAGCACATCGTAGGGTATGCCATAGAGCCACGAGTTCTCGAGCGCTTCCACGATGAGGCGTGAGGGTTGCTGCTTGAGAAAGCTCTCAATGCAAATCACGATGCGACCCTCATAGGAGAAATGCTCTGTCACATCGCGGCTGTTCTTGTAGTAGAACTGTCGCACCATTCCACGCTCGACATAATACATGTACTTGCACACATCTCCCTCCTTCATCAACTTGTCACCTTTCATGGCCTTGAAAGGTACGAGCAACTCTGAGAGGGTATCTATACCACTGGGAGTGAGAGTGCAGTAGCGTCGAGCTATCTCGCGTGCGATGTCACGTCTTTTGTCTGTCATCTTTTTAAGTTAGTGAGTGTTTACGTTGGTGTGTTCCGAATAGAGTGTTGAGGGTAGAGGGTAAATGATATTTGTTCTGTTACGTGTGCGTGAGGTCATGGCATTTCCGGCCGGCGGCGGCGTTCAGTCGAGTTTCAGTACGGCGAGGAATGCTTTCTGCGGCACCTGGACGTTCCCAATCTGTTTCATACGCTTCTTGCCTCGCTTCTGCTTCTCGAGGAGTTTACGCTTACGGCTTACATCGCCGCCGTAGCATTTCGCCGTCACGTCCTTACGCACTTGCTTGACAGTCTCACGTGCTATGATCTTTGCACCTATTGCAGCCTGTATGGCGATGTCGAACTGCTGGCGTGGCAGCAGCTCCTTGAGCTTCTCGCACATGCGTCTGCCGAAGTCCACGGAGTTATCGACATGTGTGAGTGTGGAGAGGGCATCAACAGGTTCGCCGTTAAGCAGGATGTCGAGTTTCACGAGTCGTGACGGGCGGAAGCCATCCTGATGGTAGTCGAACGATGCATATCCCTTCGAAATGCTCTTGAGCTTGTCATAGAAGTCAATGACTATTTCGCCCAAGGGCATGTGGAACTGTATCTCCACGCGGTTGCCACTGATGAAATCCTGCTTGATGAGTTCGCCGCGCTTGCCCAGGCAGAGAGTCATAATCGGCCCTATATAGTTGGTGTTGGTGATGACCGAGGCGTGGATGTATGGTTCCTCGATATGGTCGATGAGTGTCGGATCGGGCATCCCGGCGGGATTGTGCACCTCCTTGCATGTACCCTGTTTGTCATAGACGAGGTATGACACGTTGGGGACGGTGGTTATCACATCCATGTTGAACTCCCGGTCGAGGCGCTCCTGCACGATCTCCATGTGCAGCAGTCCGAGGAATCCGCAGCGGAAGCCGAAGCCCAGCGCCACGCTGGACTCGGGCTGGAATGTCAGCGACGCATCGTTGAGCTGTAGCTTCTCCAGAGATGCTCTCAGATTCTCAAAGTCCTCTGTCTCTATGGGATAGACGCCGGCGAAGACCATGGGCTTCACCTCCTCGAAACCGGCGATGGCTGGCGTCTGCGATGCTGTGGCGACATGGGTGATGGTATCGCCCACCTTAACCTCGGTGGCCGTCTTGATGCCGCTGACGATATAGCCCACGTCACCGCAATGCAGTTCCGTGCGTGGCACCATATCCATCTTCAGTACACCTATCTCGTCGGCATTGTACTCTTTGCCGGTATTTATGAACACCACGTTGTCGCCCTTGCGGATGCTTCCGTTCACTATCTTGAAGTATGCTATTATCCCTCGGAAGGAATTGAAGACCGAATCGAAGATGAGAGCCTGCAGCGGAGCGCTCTCATCGCCTGTGGGACACGGTATGCGATTGACAACAGCATTGAGGATGTCATCAACGCCCTGGCCTGTCTTGCCGCTGGCACGTATTATCTCTTCGCGCTTGCAGCCCAGGAGGTCGATAATCTCGTCTTCCACTTCATCGGGCATGGCATTAGGCATATCGCACTTGTTGACGACGGGGATTATCTCCAAGTCGTGGTCGATAGCCATATAGAGGTTGGAAATCGTCTGTGCCTGAACGCCTTGCGTTGCATCTACCACCAACAGCGCTCCCTCGCAAGCCGCAATGCTCCGGCTGACTTCGTAGCTGAAGTCAACATGTCCCGGAGTGTCAATGAGGTTGAGAGTGTATCGCTCGCCATCGCGCACATATTCCATCTGGATGGCATGGCTTTTGATGGTAATGCCACGCTCACGCTCGAGGTCCATGTCATCGAGCATCTGACCTTCTGTTACCTGGATGGTGTTTGTCCGTTCGAGGAGACGGTCGGCCAATGTGCTCTTGCCATGGTCTATATGGGCTATGATACAAAAGTTACGAATATGTTTCATGGCTGCAAAGATAGTGATATTCTGTGTATCAGACAAGGATTTGTTGATTTTTTTTAGAGAAAAGGTCCATAAGAAAACGCGAATGGGGTGAGACACCACAGACATAGGTATCTCCCCCCATTGACGATGTTTGTTTTCTGTAAGTTTCGGCCTACTCCTCGGGCTTCATGTTGGTATAGACCGTCTGCACGTCATCGAATTCCTCGAGGCGCTCAATCATCTTATTGATTGTCTCTCGCTGCTCGTCGGTGACATCCTTAAGGTCGTTGGGGATATAGGTGAACTCACCGCCGACATCCTCGAAGCCTTGCTCCTCGAGATGCTTTTGTATGGCACCATAGCTCTTGGGGTCGCCATAGATGGTGAGTGTGCCTTCCTCGTCGTCCTCATCGTACTCATCCTCAACGCCATAGTCGATGAGGTCGAGAATGAGTTCATCCATGTCTATGCCATCCTTCTTCTTGAAGGTGAAGACAGCCTTGTGGTCGAAGAGGAACGCCAGTGACCCCATCGTACCGAGGTTGCCGCCGAACTTATTGAAGACAGACCGCACGTCGGCCACGGTGCGGGTGGGGTTGTCGGTCAGTGTGTCCACAAAGATTGCTATGCCATGTGGCCCATAGCCTTCGTAGGTCATGCCTTTGTAGTCACTCTGGTCCTTGCCCATAGCGTTCTTGATGGCGCGGTCGATGTTGTCCTTTGGCATGTTCTCGCGCTTGCAGGTGGCAATGATGCCGCGCAACGTTGGGTTCATGTCGGGATCTGGTCCGCCGGCCTTAACAGCGATGGCGATTTGCTTTCCCAGCTTGGTGAACGTCTTTGCCATGTGGCCCCAGCGCTTCAGCTTGGCGGCCTTACGATATTCGAATGCTCTTCCCATGAGAGTAAATAAAACGGACATTGCCCGCTCCCGCTTTATGAGTGGAGGGGCATAATCCTTTGCTATTGGTTATTTAATTGATGAATAGTTCATGAAATGTCGTGAGTGATTGTGAGAGACGGCATCCGTCAGCGCAATTCGGCACCCAGCTGCTTGGTGAGGTTCTGTATGAGCTTCTGCATGATGGCATCAATAGCCTTGTCGTTGAGTGTCTTGGTCTCGTCCTGCAAGATAAAGTTCACGGCGTAGCTCTTCTTGCCGGCGGGCAGGTTCTTGCCCTCATAGACATCGAAGAGCGTCACCTCCTTCAGCAGCTTGCGTTCGCTCTGGTAGGCCACGGCCTCTATGCCTGCGAACTCCACGTTCTTATCTACTAGCAGGGCCAAGTCACGGCTTACGGCGGGGAACTTCGGCAGCTCGCTGTAGCTCACCTTTTGCTTGCGGATGAGGCGCATCACCTGCTGCCACGCTATGTCAGCGTAATATACTTCGGTGGGAATGTCGAAGGCCATCTGGAGACGCTTTGCGACGACACCCATCTGCACTATCATCTTGCCATTGCGGTCGGTCACTGCGATGCTCTTCGAGAAGATGTCGTTCGTGCCTTCACCGAATACGAGCATTCCGAACGGCACTCCCACACGCTTGAGGATATTCATAACATTGGCTTTCAGCGTGAAGAAGGTCTGGTCCTCGTCGGGATGAGCCCACGAGCCGTTGACGCGTTTCCCCGTCACCCAAAGTCCGAGGTGATAGTCCTCGCTGTAGGCATCGAGCACGTGCTTGATGACCTCGGGGTCGCGGCTGGAGCTTACGCCGGGAATGATGATGTCGCTCTTCTTCTCCTCGTCGAAATAGTAGCAGTTGCCGAACTCGAAGAACTGGACGTCGCCTCGCCGGCGGTTCACGTTGCGGCTTATGCTTTCCAAGCCTCCGAAAAGCAATGTCTGGCGCAGCACGTTGAGGTCTTGCGACAGCGGATTGAGCAGACGTACGAGCCTCTTGGAGGGATATGCCTGAAGGTCGTCATAGTAGGCTCCGCGCTGAAGCGAGTTGTTGAGTATTTCGTTGTAGCCTGCACCGACGAGTTGCTCGGACACGAGGTTCTGCAGCTTGTGGCTCTTGTCGGGTTCGCCCTTTATGGACAGTGCGCTATTGATGCTCGACGGAATCTCTACGTTGTTGTAGCCATAGATGCGGAGGATGTCCTCTACGACATCGCACGGGCGCTGCACATCCACCCTGTAGGCCGGCACGGTGAGCTTCAGGCCGTCGGCCGTCTCCTCGTCGATGTTCATCTCCAGAGATGTGACAATGCTCTTTATGGTGTCGCGGCCCAGCTGCTTGCCAATGAGGTTATCGACGTAGTGGTAAGGCAGGCTGACCTTGAAGTCATCGATGGGCTGTGGATAGACATCCACAATGTCCATCGACACCTTTCCGCCTGCCAGCTCGCGGCAAAGGATGGCGGCTTGCTTCAGGGCGTAGATCTGTCCATGAGGGTCTATGCCACGCTCAAACCGGAACGAGGCATCCGTCTGAAGGCCATGTCGGCGCGAGCTCTTGCGAATCCATGTGGGATTGAAGTAAGCACTCTCGAGCAGGACGTTGCGTGTGGTGGCATACGTTCCGCTGCCACGGCCGCCATAGACACCGCCGATACACATGGGCTCTTCTGTGTTGCAGATCATGAGGTCGTGGTCGCTGAGCTTACGCTCCATGCCGTCGAGGGTCTCGAAAGGTGTACCCTCGGGCATTGTCTTGACGATGACCTTGCCGCCCTTGATCATGTCGGCATCGAAGCAGTGCAAAGGCTGTCCGTAGGCCATCATGATATAGTTGGTGATGTCAACGATGTTGTTGATGGGGCGAAGGCCTATGGCCGTGAGGTGGTCTTGCAGCCACTTGGGACTCTCCTTGACCTCGCAGCCGGTGATTGTCACCGCGGCATATCGCGGACATGCCTCGGCATTCTCCACCTGGACGGGTATTTCGAGGTCATGATTGTCAACTGAGAAAGCCTCGCAGCCGGGGCGGTGCAGTGATGTCTTGTAGCCATTCTGCACGAGCCATGCGTAGAGGTCACGTGCCACGCCATAGTGTGAACATGCATCGGCACGGTTGGCGGTGATATCGACTTCGATGACATAGTCGCTCTCCAATCCATAGTACTCAGCAGCCGGGGTGCCAACCTTAGTGTCTTCGGGCAACACGATGATGCCATCGTGGCTGGTGCCGACACCTATCTCGTCCTCGGCACAAATCATACCGTTGCTTTCTATGCCGCGCAGCTTGCTGCGCTTGATGACAAACTCCTTGTCGCCATCGTAGAGCTTTGTGCCGAGCGTGGCACATATAACTTTCTGCCCGGCAGCTACATTGGGTGCGCCGCAGACAATCTGCTGAGGCTCACCGGTACCTATGTTCACCATGCAGACGTGCATGTGGTCGCTGTTGGGGTGTGGCTCGCAGGACAGCACTTCTGCCACCACGAGACCCTGAAGACCGCCGCGAATGCTCTGTACCTCTTCGACACCGTCAACTTCCAGGCCCGCTGACGTCAGTGCGTCGGCAACCTGCTGTGGCGTGAGGTCGGTATCTACGTATTCGCGTAGCCATTTGTATGAAATATTCATGTCGTTATGATGTTTTTTCTGTTTGTCAGTAGTGTCTTTGGCGCATCGCTCGTCAATGCGGGCGCAAAGTTAGGTAAAATTCTTGAAACAGCAGCCTTTAATGCCATTTTTTTGCTGTATTACATTACGATAATTGTCCGGCAGGTGCAGAAATGTGTCAAATCCCGCATTCGTCAGAATGGCATGTCGGCCACTGGCGTCGGCGGGCCGAATGGCGATTCCGCATCATTGGGTGGAGGCAAGAATGCATCGGTACCCGTGGGAGCAGGGGCTGCAGACGGTGCCTTGTCATCATCGTTGAGCGAAGAGCCGTAGGTCATTGTCTCGCCGGGAGCCGGGACATAAGACTCGTCATCGGGATCCTCAAATCGTGCCAACTCGTTGCGGAAGCGAAGCAGGACAGTATCAACAGCGCCGTTACGATGCTTGGCGACTATGAACTCTGCCATACCCCTGAGGTCGTGACCGGCACTGTCGTTGTAGATCTTGTAGTATTCTGGTCTGTGGATGAAGCATACCATGTCTGCATCCTGCTCGATAGCTCCGGATTCACGCAGGTCGCTGAGCTGAGGCCGTTTGCCCTCATCGCCTTGCTGGTCGCGTTTCTCAACGCTACGGTTGAGCTGAGAGAGTGCTATAATGGGTATGTTAAGCTCCTTGGCAAGGCCCTTCAGCGAGCGACTGATGTTCGACACCTCTTCCTGACGGGAGCCGAAGCTCATGCCAGAGGCATTCATAAGCTGCAGGTAGTCGATGAGGATGAGTTTGACGCCATGCTCGCGCACGAGGCGTCGGGCCTTGGTGCGGAGCTCGAACACTGAAAGCGAAGGCGTGTCATCGACATAGAACGGTGCATGCTCCAGCTGCTTGATGCGATTGTCCAGCTGGCCCCACTCATACGGTGCCAGCTGTCCGCTCTTTATCTTCTCGCCAGGCAGTTCGCTGACATTAACTATGATACGCGTCACGAGCTGCACGTTGCTCATTTCCAACGAGAACATCGCCACTGGCTGCTGCATGTCAACGGCTATCTTCTTGGCCATGGAAAGCACAAAGGCTGTCTTTCCCATAGCAGGACGTGCGGCGATGATGATAAGGTCTGAATTCTGCCACCCGTTGGTGAGCTTGTCGATGCGGGCGAAGCCGCTGGAAAGCCCCGACAAGCCATTCTCGCGGGCCGCAGCACGCTGTATCATGGCGTAGGCCTCGCTCACCACGGGGTCTATCTGTGTATAGTCTTTCTTGAGGTTCTGTTGTGAGATGGCAAAAAGCTGCCCCTCGGCTTCCTGCATGAGGTCGTCAACATCGATGGTGGCATCAAAGGCCTGTGTCTGCAGTTGCGACGAGAATGTAATGAGTTGACGCGCCAGCGATTTCTGTGCTATGATGCGGGCATGATACTCGATGTGGGCCGACGATGTCATATTGGCCGTCAGCTCCGTGAGGTAGGCTGGCCCTCCGGCTTTCTCAAGTTCGGAGTTCGAGTCGAGGTAGTCGGCCACGGTGAGCAGATCTACAGGTCGCTGCATACTGCTTAGTGAGCGCACGGCGTTGTAGATTATCTGGTGGCGGGTATCATAGAAACTCTCCGGGCGCAGGATCTCGCTTATGAGCGAGTAGGCGTCCTGCTCGAGCATCAGCGCGCCGAGGACAGCACGTTCCATCTCGAGGTTCTGCGGCTGTACGTGGCCGTAAGCATCCTCGGCAGGCACAGAGACGGTGTTCTGGCGCCGTGTGCTGCGGCGGTTGTTGGTAGTGTTAGCAGCCATGTTCTTGCAGGTATTGTTCTGCTCGTTCTAAATCCTCGGGGGTGTCAATGCCCACTGTGGCAGTGGCAGTGGTGGCAACACGAATGGTGTAGCCTGCCTGTAGCCAGCGCAGCTGCTCCAAGCTCTCGGCCTTCTCTAAGGGCGACTGCGGCAATGCCGTGACGGCTTTCAGCACCTCGGCACGATACGCATAGAGGCCGATATGACGGTAGAAGGTGTGACGAGACAGCCACTGCCCACGCTCCACCCCCCGGAGGAATGGCACCACACTCCGGCTGAAATAGAGGGCATGCATGTCATTGCCCACCACCACCTTCACGGCGTTGGGGTTCTCCAGAGCCGCTATGCCCTCATCGGGAGTGAAGGGCTTCACGAGGGTGGCTATCTGTGTGGCCGGGTCGTGAAAGCAAGCCCTGAGACTGCGGATTTGGCTGGGCTGTATGAAAGGTTCGTCGCCTTGGATATTTATCACAATGTCGGCATCGCCACCCAGTATGTCGAGGGCCTCGCAGATGCGGTCGGTACCGCTCTTGTGGTGGGTGCCTGTCATCACGGCATGTCCTCCAAAGGCTTCCACGGCATCGAAAATGCGCTGGTCGTCGGTTGCCACGGCGACATCATCGAGTTCCGCTGCCACCTGGCTATAGACGCGTTCAATCACCGTCTTGCCTCCCAACAATGCCAGTGGCTTGCCGGGAAAGCGCGTCGATGCGTAGCGTGCAGGTATGATTCCAATGAATTTCATTAGTATGTTTGTTATTTATTATGTATTTGTCTTGGAAGGATGGTCTGAAAGCATTACCTTTGCAGCGACATGGATACACATATATATTATATAGGTATCGGTTCAAACCTTTCCCATGCCGAGTGCATGATGGATGCCGTGTGCTCTCTGCTGCCACGACAGGTGTTTGGGCAATGGCGCTTCAGCCGATATGTACTCACCAAGCCCGTCTTCTTCGCCAATCCGGCATTGTTTGCCAATGCTGTAGCAGTGGTGCGCACGGCTGCTGATGTTGACGAACTGCGACGGCTGCTGAAGGCTGTTGAGGCTCTCATGGGGCGCGCACCAGCCGATAAGGGCGAGGGGCGCGTAGTTGTCGATCTCGACATTATCATTGCCGACGGCCGCGTGTTGCGGCCCGATGACATGCGGCGTGATTACAACATGCTGCTGCTGGCAGAGCTGGGCTGCAAGGATTCGTAGGTGGATCCTAAATTGAGCTTTGGGTCGCTCTATGCTTATCCTGGATAATCCAAACTACGGATCGGGCAGCAGAGCGAGCATCATGCCGCTCACCTTGAGGGAGATATCGGGCAAATCCAATGATTACGGGACACTCCTATAAGTCGGGCGAGACGAGCGTTTCGTCAACATTGTCAATGCCGAAGAGGTCATCAAGACCTACGCTCTCATCAACATCGTAGATTATGTCGTCGCTCTCCTTACCGCAAGGGTCGAAGCCTTCGGGCATCTCGAAGTCCTCCTCTGGAGAGTAGCCGAGACGTCCGTCTTGAAACACCTTTCTCAGGAACAGTGCGCAGATGGGCAGCGATGCCGATGCGCCCTGACCATAGGTCATGCTGTTGAAATGGATGTCGCGCTCGTCGCCACCCACCCATGCGCCGAAGGCCAGCGAGGGCGTGTAGCCCACAAACCATCCGTCGCTGTTGTCGTTGGTGGTACCCGTCTTTCCACCCATAGGAGCTGTGATGTTGTAGCGGTGGCGCATACGCGAACCCGTGCCGCCGTCAATAACTCCACGCATCAGCACTATCATCTTGCAGGCACTCTCCTCGCTGATGACTTCCTTCATACGCGGAGCGAAGTCGGCAACAATACTGCCTTCGGCGTCAGTGATGCGCGTCACGAACATTGGCGCCGAACGGATGCCGTGATTGGCAAAGGCCGTGTATGCCGACACCATCTCCATCACGCTGATGTCGCACGGGCCGAGACACAGCGACATCGACGGGTGAATGTCTTGATTCATGATGCCGAACTCATGCAGCAGACGTACGAAGGCCGACGGGTTGAGTTGGTTCATGAGGTATGCCGAGATCCAGTTGTTGGACTGCGCCAGACCCCATTTCAGAGTCACCATCTCGCCGTAGCGGGCGCGGCTGCCGTTGCGGGGCGTCCATGTCTGGTTGCCCACGGTGTAGGTCTGCTGCACGTTGGGTACCTCATCACATGGGCTAAAGCCGTTTTCCATGGCCAGGGCATAGAGGTATGGCTTGATGGTCGAGCCCACCTGACGTCGCCCAACTCCTGCCATGTCGTACTGAAAGTGCATGTAGTTTATGCCTCCGACGTATGCCTTCACCTGGCCGTTATGAGTGTCCATACACACGAAACCGGACCGCAGGAACTTCTTGTAGTAGCGCAGGCTGTCCATTGGTGACATCATGGTATCGACATCGCCATGGGAAGTATAGACGGTCATCTCAACGGGTGTGTTGAAGGCACGCTGGATCTCCTCGTCAGTGGCTTTGGCATCCTTCATCTGCAAGTATCGGCCTGTCTGGCGCATGGCGCGGTCAAGGTTCTTCCTCATTTTCTCCATCGACACGCCGGCACTGTAGGGCGCATTGGGCTTGCCTTGGCGCTCCTTTTCGAACAAAGGCTGCAGGTAGTTCACGACATGCTCTGCAATGGCCTCTTCGGCATAGCGCTGCATGCGGCTGTCGATGGTGGTGTATATCTTCAGGCCGTCGGTGTATATATTATAGTGCGAACCGTCCTTCTTTGTGTTCTTATTGCACCAGCCGAACAGCGGGTCGGTCTCCCATGCCACACTGTCCTCATAAAACTTCTGTCCCTGCCACGAAGCATAGTTGCTGCGTACCGGCTTCTTGGCCATCATCACGGCACGCAGATACTCACGCACATAGGTGCCTTCGCCAACCTTGTGATCCACGCGGTGGAAATTCAGCTCCACGGGCTGACGTCGAAGGCTGTCACAGGCAACTTGTGAGAGGTAGCCGGCCTTCACCATCTGCCCAAGCACGATGTTGCGGCGCTGAAGGGCTAAATCGGGATGGCGCACAGGGTTGTAGTACGACGGGTTCTTACACATTCCTATGAGCATGGCACTCTCGTTGACGGTGAGGTCTTTGGGCTCTTTGCCGAAATATGTCTTTGCCGCCGTCTTCAGACCCACGGCATTGTGCAGGAAGTCAAAATAGTTGAGGTACATCGTCAGTATCTCTTCCTTCGTGTAGTAGCGTTCGAGTTTCACGGCAATGACCCACTCTATGGGTTTCTGCAGCATACGTTCCTCTACGCTGCCGGCCTTGGCAGAGTATAACTGCTTGGCTAGCTGCTGTGTGATGGTGGAGCCGCCGCCGGCATTCTTCTGACGCATGAGGCCGCGCTTTACGAATGCACGTCCCAAGGCGCGGTAATCGATTCCGGAATGCTCATAGAAGCGTATGTCCTCGGTGGCCACAAGAGCCTGAATGGTGGAAGGGGCGATGTCATTGTAGCTCAGAAACACACGGTTGGCACGCTGATAACTCCACGTGCCAAGCACGCGGCCGTCGGCCGAGAGAACCTGCGAGGCAAACTTGTTGACGGGATTCTCGAGCTGGTAAAGATTGGGCATGTAACCAATACGTCCCTCAGCGATTGCCCAAAAAGCCCACGCCGCAGCCACCACTCCGGCCAAGAGCAGAAGCCACAGGACGATGACAATTTTCTTTCTCATTTACTTGTTTGTGATACGTGCAAATTGGGTTGCAAATATACTGCTTTTCCAGCAAATCACTACCACATCATGCAAAAAAAACACGTTTTTTAGCATTTGCGATAAGATAAACACGCTTTCATGCTTCGCTTTTCAATAAAAATCCTTACATTTGCGAGCCAATTCAAAGAATATCCGTCAGAATGGAAAACAGAAGTCTGGTCACTATCGCCGACCACACACGTGAGAAAATCCTCTACCTGCTCGCCATGGCAGAACAGTTTGAGCTACACCCCAACCGACGTATTCTCGACGGAAGGGTAGTGGCAACGCTGTTCTTCGAACCATCGACACGCACTCGACTGAGCTTCGAGACGGCAGCAAACCGCCTCGGGGCACGCGTCATCGGTTTTGCCGACCCCAAGGTGACGTCCGGCACCAAGGGCGAGACGCTCAAGGATACCATTATGATGGTCTCCAACTACGCCGACGTCATTGTCATGCGACATTACCTTGAGGGGGCAGCCCGCTATGCCAGCGAGATAGCACCTGTGCCCGTCGTCAATGCCGGCGACGGGGCCAACCAGCATCCGTCGCAGACAATGCTCGACCTATACACTATCTATCAGACGCAGCATCGGCTCGACAACCTCGACATCTATCTCGTTGGCGACCTCAAGTACGGACGCACGGTGCACTCTCTTCTTATGGCCATGCGCCATTTCAATCCTACATTCCACTTCATAGCTCCAGACGAGCTGTCGATGCCAGAGTCATACAAGCTCTACTGTCGCAAGATGGGCATACAGTATGTCGAGCACAAGGATTTCGACGCCGAAGTCATTGCCGGGGCCGACATATTATATATGACACGCGTGCAACGTGAACGTTTCACAGACCTCATGGAGTATGAGCGCGTCAAAGACCGCTATCTCCTGAAGCTCGACATGTTGCGCAAGGCAAAACCAAATATGCGCATCCTGCACCCACTGCCTCGAGTCAATGAGATAGAATATGCCATCGACGACGACACCCACGCTTACTACTTCCAGCAGGCACGCAACGGACTCTTTGCACGTCAGGCCATCTTGTGTGACGTGCTCGGAATAACCCTCGACCAAGTCATCAACGACAATACTATAATTGCATGAAACGTCAAGAACTTATCGTTTCCGCATTAGACCACGGAACCGTCATCGACCACATACCCTGCGACCGCCTCTTCGAGGTGATTCGCCTCTTGCACCTACAGGATATGACATCGAAGGTGACAATCGGCTACAACCTCAAGTCTGCCAAGATGGGCACCAAGAGTATCATCAAGATTGCCGACAGATTCTTCACCGATGCCGAACTCAACCAACTCTCTGTCGTGGCGCCCGATGTCACTCTCGCCGTCATACGTGACTATGAGGTGGTAGAGAAACGACAGGTGTCAATGCCGCACGAGATATGCGGCATCATTCGCTGCAACAATCCCAAGTGTATCACCAACAACGAGCCTATGCCTACGCTGTTTCACATCGTTGACGAGGACCCGTCACTCGTCAGATGCCACTATTGCAATCACGAGCAGGACATAAAACAGGTGAAGATAATACCCTCGCCGTCACTATGCTGAGCGCGACACGCCCTTCTGGCAATTTAAGAATATGATTCACAATAACGTTTAATTCACAAAGGACTCTTTGCCTTTCACACCAAGATCGGTAGAGAAATTCTGAAATTTTAACATGGAAAGAGACAACACAATCTTCGCTCTCATCAATGAGGAGCGTGCACGACAAGAAAGAGGTATCGAGCTTATCGCCTCAGAGAATTTCGTGAGCCCACAGGTCATGGAGGCCATGGGATCCGTACTTACCAATAAATACGCCGAAGGCTATCCCGGAAAGCGTTACTACGGTGGCTGTCAGGTGGTGGATAAGGTTGAGCAACTGGCTATAGACCGCGTTTGCAGTCTCTTCGGTGCAGAGTATGCCAACGTGCAGCCGCACTCAGGTGCTCAGGCCAACGCCGCTGTTTTCCTCGCATGCCTCAATCCCGGTGACACATTCATGGGCCTCAACCTCGACCACGGAGGTCATCTCAGCCACGGCTCTCCAGTCAACACATCGGGCATCATTTACCGCCCCGTTGGCTACAACCTCGACAAGGCAACAGGACGAGTAGATTACGACGAGATGGAACGTCTCGCCCTCGAACACAAGCCAAAGCTCATCATCGGCGGAGGTTCGGCCTACAGCCGCGAGTGGGACTACCGTCGTATGCGCGAGATCGCTGACAAGGTGGGAGCACTCCTGATGATTGACATGGCACATCCTGCAGGGCTCATTGCAGCTGGATTGCTGGACAACCCCGTGAAATACGCCCATATCGTAACCTCTACGACCCACAAGACGTTACGTGGCCCGCGCGGAGGCATCATCCTCATGGGCAAAGACTTCGAGAACCCATGGGGCAAGAAGACTCCCAAGGGCGAAGTCAAGATGATGTCGGCACTGCTCAACAGCGCCGTCTTCCCTGGCATTCAAGGCGGACCATTGGAGCATGTCATTGCTGCCAAGGCTGTCGCCTTCGGAGAGGCGCTCACGCCAGAGTTCCGCCAGTGGGCTGCACAGGTCAAGAAGAATGCTGCCGTGCTCGCTCAGGCTCTCATAGACCGCGGCTTCGATATTGTCAGCGGCGGAACAGACAACCACTCTATGCTCGTTGACCTACGTTCGAAGTACCCCGACCTGACTGGTAAGGTGGCCGAGCGTGCGCTTGTGGCTGCCGACATCACTGTCAACAAGAATATGGTGCCCTTCGACACACGCAGCGCTTTTCAGACATCGGGCATTCGCCTCGGCACCCCTGCCATCACCACACGAGGTGCCAAGGAAGATCTTATGCTGAAAATTGCCGAGCTCATAGAGCGCGTCCTCGACGCACCCGAGGATGAGGGTGTCATAGCAGCCGTACGTTCAGAGGTCAATGGTATCATGAGCCACTACCCGCTCTTCGCATAAAGAGCCGCCCCGGCATCGGCCTAACGTGACCTCACTCGCCGATGTAGTCGGGTAGAAACCCGCAATCGGCCTTAGGTCGCTTCGACGCCTAAAAGAATCACCATAAATCCCAACTGGGATATTGCCGCTCTGATTCATTTTCCGCCCATGCTAATCAGCAAGTACCATGGCTGGTTAGCATGGGTTCTGTTTTTCAGTTTCCGGCTGTCGTGGGGGCTTTAGCTGTCGCGTGAGATGCTGTCGATGCGCAGTCGCAGCAGGCCTGCCGGGACATGCACCTCCACGAGATCGCCAGGCTTCTTGCCGAGCAATGCCTGTCCGATGGGCGACTTGATGGAAATCTTTCCTTCGCTGGGATTCGCCTCGTGAGTGCTGACGATGGTGTAGCACATCTGTCGGTCGGTGGCGATGTTGGTCATTTCCACCCGGCTGAGCAGTCCTACCTTGTCGCTGCTCAGACGCGATGTGTCTATGACACGTGCGAATTCCAGCACCCTCTGATGAAAGCGTATGCGGCTCAGTATGCGCCCCTGTTCGCGCTTGGCGGCATGGTACTCGAAGTTCTCGCTGAGGTCGCCTTTGTCGCGCGCCTCGGCGATGGCATCTTTCACCCGGGGCAAATCCACTGTCTCGAGTTGTCGGAGCTCGGCCACGATCTTGTCGTAGCCTTCTTGTGACATATATTCCATTTCTGTCAATAAGTGGGTTCTATAAATTAGCTTTGGATTGCTCTTAGGCTATTTTCGAGCAGATTATGTTTCAAAGCCGCCGGGGCGTAGCGGGCCGCCCGGCGCTTGCGACGCTTGACACTTCAAGCGCTCGAGCTCTGCTCGCTCCACACTAGGAGAACGTCCCAAGGACGTGAAGCAAAAGATGCCGAAATCATCCAAAAGGGACAAGGGCAAACAAAGATAATTCATAGAGAATTTATTAATTAATCGAACACACCAATATATTATATGATTATTGTTTGTCGGTTGCATGCCTGCCTCTTGCTGTCACGATAAGGCCTGCAAGGCGTATGAACTCGCCGACGAGGAGCACGGGGCATGTGAAGATGATGAGCCACAGCCAGTCGGTAGGTGAGAGTGGCGACACCTCGAACATCTGTCCGAAGAGCGTCACGATGAGCACTTGTCCGAGGAGAATAGCGATGGCTATTGCTACGAAGCCCATGCTGTAATGCGTAGCGAAATGTGAGGGATGGCGCAGCGTGTCTGCGACGTCGATGATGAGGCACCGTCCCGTCCGGAAGTAACGTGCGTTGAAGAGGTTCCAGAATTGCAGCAGGACGAAGAATGTGAAGAAAATTCCCAGCTCGTAGTGCGAGAGGTGTTGTTTCGTCTTAGTGAAATCGAGGAAGTTGTTGAAGTATATTTCCCAAAGTCTTGTGTCGGCGAGGTCGTAGGCAGAGCTGATGTCAGTGTGCCACAGTAGCTGCCACAGCCCGAAGAGGAAGAGGAAGCAGAGTAGTCCGACTACGACAATGTTGGCTGCCATGCGTGTGTCCACGATGTGTGCATCGGCGCGTCGTGGCTTGTCGAGCATTACTCGTCTGTCAACGGGCAGCGACGACAGTGCCATGGCGGCGAAGGTGTCCATGATGAGGTTCACCCACAGCATCTGTGTGACATTGAGCGGCGAGTCGAGTCCCATGAAAGCTCCAGACAGCACGATAAGACATGCGCAGACGTTTATTGTCATCTGGAAAAGTATGAAGCGCTTGATGTTGAGATAAAGGGAGCGCCCCCACAGTATGGCGGTATTGATGCTTGCAAATGAGTTGTCGATGATGGTGATGTCAGATGCCTCCTTGGCTCGCGCTGTGCCGTCGCCCATGGAGAGTCCCACGTGTGCCTTCTTCAGTGCCGGAGCATCGTTGGTGCCGTCGCCCGTCACGGCCACGACCTGACCTGTCTGTTGCAGGAGTGTTACAAGGCGTGCCTTGTCGGCCGGGCGTGCTCGTGCGAGCACCTTCAGCGTCGGCAGTATGTCGTCCTTGATGTGGCTGTCGGTCATCTGTGCGAAATCCTGTCCGCCGACTACTAAGGCATCGTCATCATTGACGATGATGCCTGTCTGCCGTGCCACCTCGCCAGCCGTCAGTGCCACGTCGCCCGTGACCATGATGATGTTGACACCGGCCCTGTGGCTTGTCTCTACGGCCTGACGGACGTCTTCGCGTATGGGGTCGGCCATGCCTACGAAGCCTATGAATCGCAGTGGCGACTTGGCGTCAGGTGTGAGCTCCTGTGTCGCGAAGGCCAGTGTGCGCCGGCCGCGTCTCTGCAGCTCGGCGAGACTCTCGGTCACCTCCTGGCGTGTGTGACCTCCTGCTATCTCTTCGCACATGTCAAGCACTATCTCCGGCGCTCCCTTGACGAAGCGGAACTGCCGGTGCGTGGTGTTGTCGGTGGCGGTGGTGGTCATGTGCTTTGTCTCTGGCGTGAAGGGCTGTTGGTGACTTATTGTCATTGCCTCGCGGAAGTCCTGATAGTCGATGCCCTTGCGGCGCCTGAGCCAGTAAAGTAGTGCGCCCTCTGTGGGATTGCCTACGCTGCGCAGCTTGCCGTCAGTCTGTTCTGAGAGCTCAGCCGTGGAGTTGACGGCGATGCACCGTGCCACGTCGTTGATGTCGGCATAGAGGCATTCAGAGTCCTCCATGACGCGCAGCTTGTTCTTGGTGAGCGTGCCGGTCTTGTCGGTGCAGATGACGGTGGCAGCACCCATTGTCTCGCAGGCATGTAGCTTGCGCACGAGGTTGTTCTGCTTGAGCATCCGCCTCATGCTCAGTGCGAGGCTTATCGTCACGCTCATGGGCAGTCCCTCGGGCACAGCCACAACTATAAGGGTCACTGCAATCATGATGGAGTTGAGCGTGAAAGTCACTATCTGCAGTATGTCGGTGTCGTTAGCCCTGTTGCCGTCGAAGAGGAAGTAGTAGGCGAGCCTTCCTGCCACGATGAGTGCTGCCACGATGTAGCTTGCCCGTGTTATCCACGAGCCGAGCTGTCCGAGCTGTCGGTTGAGGGGTGTCTTGACGGCCGCTTCTTCCTGTATGAGCCTGGCACCCTTGCCCTCCTCAGTGTCGAGACCTGTTGCTGTCACGCGATATAGGCATTGCCCTTCGAGCACGATGCTGCCACGCAGCAGGAAGTCGTGTGGGTATGCCTGCTCTTGTGAATCGGGTTCGGGGTGCAGGGTCTTGGTGGCATACATCTCTCCTGTGAATGCTGACTCGTCGATGAGAAGTTTCTCTGTCTTCAGCAGTCGTCCGTCGGCGGGCACTTCGTCGCCGCTTTCTAACCTGATGACATCGCCCACGACGACGTCGCTCTTGGCTATGAGCAGCATCTGAGGTCTGCGGCCAGAGCGGGGCGCGTTGGCTGTCCAACGTAGCACCTTCACTGGGCGTTCGTCCTTCTTGCGATTGAGAATCCTGAACTCGCGTTCAGCGCGTACCTCGAAAATGAAGCCTACGCCGGTGGCAAGAAGCAGTGCAAGCAGTATGCCAAGTGGTTCGATGAGCGTCGCCCATCCTTTGCCATCCACGCCGATCTCATATAGAGAGACGATGACGGAGAAAGCGAACACCACGAGCAACACTACGATTAGCGGGTCTTTGAACTTCTCTATGAAGCCGAGCCATAGAGGCTTCTCTGGCGGTGGCGGGATGATGTTTTTACCCTTACCTTGTGCTACCTGTGGCGATTCGTTGTCGAGACATTGCTGTCTGTAGTCTGTCTGCATCGAGATGTGTATGTGTTAGCGATTGTATAGAGAGGGGAGCCGTGCGGATAATCCCACGTCACTGTGTCACGTGGGCGCAACGAGAGGAAAAGGCACGGCTCCCCTGTGAGTCGGCTCACGCTTTTGAAACTGAATGCGTGAACTCGTATAACATGTTCTTTATTGGTGTGAGGCTATGTCGTCGAGGATTTTCCATACGTTCATCAGTCCGCGTGGTACGTGGAAACATCCTTTCCACTTGCCGCCCTTGAGTGGCAGCAGAACTTCTCCCTGACGGTTGAGGTAGCCGTACCACTCGGGGTATTCTGTATCGCGGAAGTGGCTCCATGTGTAGTCGTGCACGCGCCGGAACCAACGCAGACACCGCTCGTCACCAGTGAGTTGGTAGCCCTTGATGAGTGAGATAAGTGTCTCGAGGTGTACCCACCAAAGCTTCTGGTCGAACTCGAGTTCGTGGCGTGGCTTGCCGAGTCGGTCCATGAAGTAGAAGATGCCTCCGAACTCCTTGTCCCAGCCATATTCTACCTCAGCGAGGCAGATGTCCACGGCTTTCTGTATGAGCTCGGGACGTCCGAGGCGTTTGCCGAGGTCCATGACGAACCACATGGCCTCTATGGCGTGGCCGGGGTTGAGCTTGCGACCGTCGAAACAATCCACAAGGTTGCCGTCTTTACCGAGGGCCTCTACGATGAGTCCGAGTTCGGGACGGTAGAAGACGTCCATGACCTCGTGCAGGCAGTCGTCGATGGCTTTCTGCAGAAACGCGGGTTCGAGCAGCGACTCTATCTCGAGAGCTACATTGCAGAGTATCATGGGCAGGTCGAAGGTCTTCAGCGAGCGTGCACCCGTGGCGGCCTTGTTCCACTGTCCTTTGGGGTTGTCGGTCTTTGAAAGTACGATGTCGAAGGTGCGGCGGGCTATGGAGGCGTACTCGGCGGCGAGGGTTGCAGCGTTGAAAGAGTCGCCACCAATGATACACTCACCGCCGGTGGAGGCTGCGGCTTTGGTGAGGGCTATGGACAGCTGTCCGAAGGCGATTGTGGCAAAGGTGTACGAGAAGATGTTGTAGGGCTCCACGAGCGGATGTCCCTCGCGGTCGAGTGCGAAGTACCAATTGAGCTGGCCGTCGTGGCCGTGTCGCTTCAGAAACTCAGCACCCTGCACGGCGGCGTCGAGCCACTCCCGTCGCGGTTCCACGCTATTGTAGAGCTTGGCGAACATCCACACCTCGCGGCCTTGCAGCCAGATGAATTTGTCGGTGTCATAGACCGAGCCATCGCGGTCGAGACAGGTGAAGTAGCCTCCAAAGACGTTGTCTTGGGATTTGCTGAGCCAGAAGGGTACGACGCGGTCGAGAAGCTCGGAGCGGTACAGCTCCGCCAGTTGCTTGAAATCTGTCATTGGCATTATTGTACTGTATTTTATATGTCGGTAGTTGGGTTGTGATGGGTCTGTGATGCTGCCGTGGGTCACTACTTGGGCAGTGTGTGCCATGTCAGTCCAGGTTGTTCTTCCCTCTGCGGCATGAAGAAGCTGAGGCATCGCGCTACGATGACGCTTACGAGCATCGAGACGAACCCGAAGAGCAGGAAGTTGGCCTGTGTGCAGAAGTTCATGTAGAGTACGGTAGCCGTTCCGCATAAGAACCCGATGATGGCAGCCCGTGCGCTGATGCTGGGGAAGAATATACCCATGATGAAGAGTCCTCCGATGGCACCGCTGAGGAGTCCGAGAATGGTGTTGAAGTAGTCGAGCAGCGACTGTATGTCAACCGTTGCCATGAGCCATGCTATTGCCATGCCAAGGAGTCCAGCACAGACACCTGCTATGCGTGCCACGCGCACCTCGCCGCCATTGCCTGCCGGTTTCTTCATCTTACCCCAGAGATCTACGGTGAATGCCGTTGAGATGCTGTTGATGTTTGAGGCTATGGTGCTCATGGTGGCGGCAAAGACGGCGGCTATTAGCAGTCCGGCGAGGCCTGCCGGCAGCTGGCTCATCATGAAGAATGGGAATATGGCGTCGCCCTTGGCCATGGTGAGGTCGAGCTCGGCGGGGTGAGTCTTGAAGAAGGTGTAGAGGCCTGTGCCGATGGTGAAGAAGGCTATTGTGACGACGACGGACATTATGCCGTTGGTGAGAATGCCCCGTGCGGCGCTCTTCTCGTCGCTGGTGGTGAGGTAGCGCTGTATCACGGTCTGGTCGCTGGTGTACGAGATGAGGTTGTTGGCCAGGCCGCCAAGTATCACAACCCACCACGTGGCGTTGACGAAGTCGAAGGGATGTTCGGGGTTGTAGAGGAATAGGCGGAACTTGTCGTTGTCGGTGGCGATATGCCAGAAGTCAGACGCGCCGCTCTCGCCGGTGTTCACAATGAGGTAAACGGCAGCGAGCACGGCTCCACCCACTAGTATGATGCCTTGGATGACGTCGCCCCACACCACGGCCTCTACGCCGCCCATGGTGCAGTAGATTATTGTGATGAGTGCCATCAGTGCTATACATATATATATGTCAATGCCTGTGACGGCTGTCATGGCCAGCGACGGCAGGAAGAGCACTAATGCCGTGCGTGCCACCATGAATACAATGAAGAGTATGCTGGCCATGAGTCGTGTGGCCGTATTGAAACGTCGCTCCAGATACTCGTAGGCGGTGGTGACGTTGAGGCGTCGGAAGAATGGCAGGTAGTACTTGATGACGGGGAATGATACCAGCAGTATGCATATCTGCATGGGGTAGTATGTCCAGTCTGTGGCGTATGCCTTGGCGGGAATGCTCATGTAGGTGATGGCGCTGAGCATGGTGGCAAAGATGCTTATGCCGGCAGCCCACCATGGTATGCGGCCGCCGCCCTTGAAGAAGTCGTCGCCGGAACCCGATGCACGGTTCATGAAGTAGTAGCCCAGATAGACCATACCGAGGAGGTAGATGATGAGCACACACCAGTTGAGCCAGCCGAAGTGTGCCGTGTAAGTCATCTCAACCGACGTGATGCCCTTTGTGCGGATGCCGGGTTTGAGCTCTCCGCCCACGATGTAGCACTTTGTTGTGCCGGCAGTGGTTGTCACCGGCACTATCGTGGCACCTGCCCTTGCGAGAAGTGGCGAGTCAGCCACCTCAATCCACGTGTCCGTTACGGTGTGATAGACGAGTATCTTGCGCGCGAAGCCGTACCATTCCGTAGGTTGCAGCATGTACTGGCGTTGCTGGTCAATGAGAAGCTCGCGTGTCTGCTCGTCGGTCGCAGGGTCGTCGATGGCTTTGATGCGTTGCAGGGCGCGGTTGAAGACGTTACCGTTCACGCCCCCGAAGCAGAAAATATGTGCCGCTCCGCTGGCTATCGCCGTGCCTCCCGTCAGCGAGGTAGGCATGTCCGAGCCTTCGGGCTGCATCATCGATGTTGCCACCCATTGTCTCGACCTCGGGTCGAAGAATACGCTGTTGGAGAGCACTGACGAGTAGCGTGGGTTGTAGCCTCCCAGGAGGTAGAAGTTGGGTCCGATGTTGGCCCGCTGCACGACGGCGGCAGGCTGCACGCGCCCGGGAGCCGGCATGTCGGGCAGTTCCTCCCAGGCTTCAGCCGCCGGCCAGCGCAGACGGTATGCTTTGAGGTTGATCACGCCGTCGTGCTGTCCGCCGGCCACCCAGATGTAGCCGTCGCCGTAGGCAGCTCCGAAGTTGTCGAGCGACAGTGGCATGGGCGGCAGGTGGGTCGTCAGCAGCTGTCCGCCCTTGACGTTGAGCAGCACGGCGAAATCCTCACTCTTCGCACCATTGGCAGTTCCGCCCAGGCATACGATGCCTTCCGGCACGGTGACACTTTGGCCGTATGCCATCGGGCAGGGCAGGTCACCAATCTTCTGCCACTGTCCTTGGCCTTCAGGCTTCTTGTTGATGAAGATGCCTGTGTAGAATTCCTTCTTGCCGTTCTCGGCGGCAGGCGAGTAAGGAAAGTTGCACCCTCCGGCAATGAGCAGACCATCGGCCGTCATACCGGCGAAAGCCCCGCTGACGCCTTGCCCGTTGTTTTCGCCGAAAGGCACGAGTTCGGCAAAGGAGACGTGGTTGAAGCGATGCGTGAGTGAATCATGCTGAGTATCTTGAACCTCAGTCAGATTGCCGGAGTCGAGATTTCTGACTTCATCTTCGTTTATCGGCGCAAGGTCGGCGAAGGCTACGAAGCTTGTCAGCAGGAGCGCCAGCGAAATCATGAACCTGTTCATCTCTTACTTGTTGCAGTGGTTGAAGAAGTCGATGGCTTCGAGTTCGGCTCTCAGCTGCTGTTCCTCCTCGGGCGTCACGTTCTGGAAGGGCGTGCGGTTGGGTCCGAGATCGAGTCCTATGAGCTTCATGATGCGCTTTCCGCCTACGATGTTGCCTCTGAAGTGGCAGATGACATCTATGACGTCCTGGGCGTAGTTCTGTAGTTGCCGGGCCTTCTCGAGGTCGCCTTCCTCCCATGCCTTGATGATGCCGGTGAGGCATCGACCGTTGTAGTTGGTGGTGCCTCCGATGCCACCCTGTGCACCGCCCATTGCCAGGCAGGGTAGTATGGTTTCGTCCTGACCGTGTAGCATGTCGAACTTGCCATCCTTGTAGCGGCGGCAGCGATTGTACTCATAGAGACTCTCGAACGTGTATTTTATGCCGGCGAAGTTCGGTATGCGGCCATCAACAGCCTTAAGAAAGTCAAACATCGAGAGGAATGCTCCGTTGAATGCCGGGATGTGATAGAAGTAGAATGGCAACTGTGGAGCGCCGCAGGCTATCTCCTCGCAGTATTTCACCAACTCTTCGATTCGCCCGACCTTGGGGAAGGGTGGTGCCATGGCACCGATGCCAAATGCTCCTATCATCTGAGAGTGCTCGGCCAGACGGCGTGACGACCTGACGCAGGTGCTGCCGACATGCACGATGACCTTGAAGTCTTCAAACCCCTTCGTGGCAGCCATCCATGCCTCGGCAATCTGCTTGCGTTCGTCCTCAGTGAGCATGTAGCCCTCTCCGCTGGAACCGTTGATGAAGACGCCCCTCAGACCGTTGCGTTGCAGCAGGGCGGCATATTCGGGTATGATGGACAGGTTGATGTCGCCGTTGGCGAGCATAGGGGTGAAAGGTGCATCGATGAGTCCTTTGATTTTTTCCATGAGGTTAATTCGTGCTTTGTTAGTATTTAAATTGTGTATAATTTCGGCGCGAAGGTACGCTTTTTCGTTGAATCCACCGCACGATGTAGATTAATATTTGCAAAAAAACTCAAATAATGGCTGAAATATCCGTTGAAATGCGTACCTTTGCAGCCCCAAATGGGCAAAACAGGGGTACTTGCTCAACCCCCTTTAACAAAACAAGACAATGAAACCACAGAAAGAAAGTGTCAGTGTGACATTCATGTTGCTTGGTGTCACATTCTGCGTTTGCCTCATCTTGGCAAACCTCTTAGCAACGAAACAGTTTCAGGTGGGACCTCTGAATCTCACCACCGGCGTTCTTGTATTCCCAATCTCATACGTCGTCAACGACTGCATCACGGAGGTGTGGGGCTATCGCCGTGCTAAGCTTGTGATATGGACGGGGTTCGCCATGAACTTTGCCTTCGTGACCCTGGCATTCCTTGCCGACCTCATACCCGGCGCTCCGTATTGGACAAACCAAGAGGGCTTCCACGCACTCTTCGGCCTTGCACCTCGCGTGGCGATGGCATCGTTTGCGGCTTTCCTCGTGGGTTCTTTCCTCAATGCCTATGTGATGAGCCGCATGAAGATACGCTGCAAGGGTGAACGCTTCTCGCTGCGTGCCATACTTTCTACCATCGCCGGCGAGGTGTCAGATTCCATAATCTTTTTCCCCATAGCCCTCGGGGGCATAGTGCCTTACGACAACCTTCTGCTCATGATGGTTAGCCAGGTGGTAGTGAAGACGCTCTATGAGATTGTCGTTCTGCCTGTGACCATACGCGCCGTGCGTTGGCTGAAACGTTCCGAGGGCGTTGATGTCTTTGATGAAGGCATAAGCTATAATATAATATAATACAATAGGTTCGAATAGTATAAATATGACATGTCTGCTGCCTCATGAGTCCTGTTGGACACATCGGCAAGACATCTACGACAGCAAATGAAACCAATGAATAAAGAGACTGCCTTGGTGGTCTTCAGCGGCGGGCAGGACAGCACAACCTGCCTCTTCTGGGCTCTCCGCCATTTCCGTGAGGTTAAGGCCCTGACCTTCATCTATGGCCAGAAACACGTCCGTGAGGTGGAGATGGCGCGTCAGATAGCAGAGACGGCTCACGTGGAGTGGCAGTGCATGGACGTGTCGTTTATCGGGCAGTTGGGGCGCAACTCTCTCACCGACGACACTATCCCCATGGATGCCGACAAGCCTTCCGAGGGACCGCCCAACACCTTCGTGCCAGGCCGCAACCTCTTCTTCCTCAGCATAGCAGCGGTCTATGCCCGCGAGCATGGCATCAATCACCTCGTCACCGGCGTGTCGCAGACCGACTACAGCGGCTACCCCGACTGTCGCGATGCCTTCATCAAGGCGTTGAACGTAAGCCTCAACCTCGGTATGGACGAGCAGTTCGTGATACACACCCCGCTGATGTGGATTGACAAGGCACAGACGTGGCAGCTGGCAGATGAGCTCGGTATCTTCGACCTAGTGCGCACGCGTACATTAACATGTTATAATGGCATACCAGGCGACGGCTGCGGCGAATGTCCCGCGTGCAAGCTGCGGCGTGCCGGACTTGAAGAGTATCTTGCTGTCAAGGACAGTAAGAAACCCGCTGCCCGCCGTAGCCGCAAGTCTGCCAAGAGCTGACCGCCACCAAATGTGATTTTTTCATGCAGACCTTTGACCTCCATATCCTCGGCTGCGGCTCGGCACTGCCTACACGCCGCCATCTGCCAAGCTGCCAGGTGGTGAACCTTCGCGACAAGCTGCTCATGATCGACTGCGGCGAGGGTGCACAGCTGGCATGGCGACACACGGGTCTGAGCTGGATGAAGCTCGGATATATCTTCATCTCACATGCCCATGGCGACCACGTCTTCGGCCTGCCGGGGCTCATCTCCACCATGTGCCTCATGGGTCGCACGGCTCCTCTGCACATCTTCGGGCCTGCCGCGCTGCGACCGTTCATACAGTGCGTGCTTGCCAACTTCTGTCGTGACTTGGATTATACGGTGGACTTCCAGGCTATCGACACCACGCGCCATGCCCTCGTCTTCGAAGACCGCTCGATGGAAGTGTGGTCGCTGCCACTTAACCACAGGGTGCCGTGTTGCGGCTTCCTAATTCGCGAGAAGGCCGGGCTGCCGCACATACGCCGTGAGATGATAGACTTCTACGAGATTCCCACATGGGCCATCAACCGCATCAAGAGTGGCGAAGACTGGACGACGGCCGACGGCACCGTGGTGCCATACACACGTCTCACCACCCCGGCCGACCCTGTGCGCAGCTATGCCTACTGCTCCGACACCATGCCCGTGGCTCAGATGAGTGAGTGGGTGAGTGGTGTCACACTGCTCTATCATGAAGCCACCTACGCTGACAGCGAGCTGGCTTTCGCCGAGAAGTATGGGCACTCCACGGCACGCCAGGCCGCCGAGGTGGCACATGCCGCCGGAGTTCAACAGCTCATCATAGGTCATTTCTCCGCTCGCTATGACGACGAGAGGGTGCTGCTCGGCGAGGCTCAAGCGGTGTTTGCAAACACAATTTTGGCCGATGAGAGACTCTGTCTGCATCTAAAATGAGGCCTTAACGCAAATATTTGACACTTTATTGTGTATTTGTAGCCGAAAAATTTGCCTGTTACACAAAAAAATCATACTTTTGCTGCCACAAAGCAAGTAATATATGAAGAAATACATACTCATACTCTTATTAATGGTCGCTCTGGCAGGTGTGCAGGCATGGGCAAACCCTGATGTCAGCAACGACAACGTCGAGGAGGATTTGCAGCAGCCTGTAATCACCGTGGCGGGTACCACAATCCATGTCACCCACGCTGCCGGCCAGAAGCTCGAGATCTTTGACGTGGCAGGAGTCTGTGTCGCCACGCTTCGCATAGACTCTGACGACAAGACCATCAACCTCAACAAGGGATGCTATATCATCAAGGTGGGGAAGGTCGTGCGCAAGGTCTCAATATGTTAGTTTCCGTTTCTTTCTTCTTTAATATCTTTAATCTTTCAAGGCAGGGTCGGACGATTCCGGCCCTTTTCATAAAAAAGCAAGACAAAAACACCGCCTCTGCATCAACCATAAAGTCAATCATCAAACCCACACATCGTCATTATGAAGGCAACACAGCAGACAAAGACACAAATCGAACGTGCCATCCGCAAGGTGGCCGAGAAATTTCCGGCAACGGCAGAACCTGTGATGACAGACATCATGCTACAGGTAAAGCCTGAGAGCGGTGAGTTGTTGGCCTTCAATGACGATATGGAAGAGCTCACACGCATCGTCGTTGACCAATGGCTGGCACCCACTGACGAGAATCTTTACGATGCAGCATCAACGGTCATCAAGCAATGTCTGGCTCATCTGCGGCCCGAGATTGACAAAATGAGCGTCCTTCACCCATTCTCCTTCGTGCTCATTGATGAGGACAAGGAGACGCTTGCCGACTTGTATCTCATCGACGACGACACGGTGATGATAGACACAGAGCTTCTGAAGGGGCTCGATCAGGAACTGAATCAGTTCCTTGAGCAGTTGCTCAAGGACTGATGTCCAAGTCACCCGTATCATAACTACAGTATTTCGAGATGTCGTCCTTTTTGCAGGGTGGCTTTTTTTTGTGCGTCTGTAGCGGTCCTCTTGCCGTGTGGCGTCACTATTTTGCGTGCTGGCATCGTCCATTAGGCTTGGAGGTGCCATCCCTTAGGGGTGTATGACTGGAGCGGCGTGGCCTGCTGACCGTAGAAACGGCGACACGGAGCCACAGAGTTGTCGTGCTCTCTGTGACTCCGTGTCGCCATGTACATGAAATGGTTAGTGTGTCGGGCGTGCTGTGGCTTCGGCCTGTGAGCCTTGGCCACGCAGCTGCTTGTGTCAGAAGGGCAGGTCGTCGCCTCCGCCCATCGACGATGCCTCGGGCTGTGAGCCGGGTTGTGTCGGCGGGAACGGAGCCTGTGGCTGTTGTGCGGGCTGCGCTGCTGCTGCCGGAGCGGCGGCAGGGATGGGAGCTGCTGCGGGGTCAGACACCACGGCCGTGTTGGGGTCGTAGGGAGCCACACGCCAGGCACGGATGGTGTTGTACCATCGACCCTGATACTCATGGGCATCGATGTCGATATCTATGCTGAGGCTCTGGCCGGCCTGGATGTTAAACTGCTGGATGCGGTCAACACCGAACACCTCGAAGCAGATCTTCTTCGGGAATTGCTCGAAGGTCTCCAGGACATACTGTGCAAGTTTCCATTCCGTGCCGGTGCGTTGTGATGTGCCGCCGCGCTCAGGCAGCACATAGATGATTTTTCCTTGAATTAACATGACAAATTATGGTGTAAAAATGTAATAGTCGGTGAAAAACGATGCAAATATACTCCATTATTCCGTCTTTTGCCAAAAAATAAACAAAAAATTTGCGCACACGATGACATTTAATTATCTTTGCTCGGTTTTAGAGACAAAATGGCCCAGAATCACATGACATTATATATATAATCACATAACAATAATAACGCGTAACAATTAATATACACAAAACATGAAACTCAAAGTCTCAAGCTCTGCGCTTTTCAGCCGTCTATCGTCAGTAAACCGTGTGCTCAACAGCAAGAACTCATTTCCTATCCTCGACTGTTTTCTCTTCGAGGTTCATGAATTGAGCATGTCCATCACCGCTTCTGACAGTGAGACAACGCTTGTCACCTCCGTCGAACTCATCGAATCGAGTCAGGATGCCCGTTTCTGCATCAAGGCTAAGACGATACTCGATTCTTTGAAAGAAATCCCTGACCAGCCCATCACTCTTGACATCAACCTCGACACGATGGAGATTCATGGCGAGTACCTGAATGGCTCGTTCAACATCGTTGGTGAGCGTGCCGACGAGTATCCCATGCCGAACTTCCTCGGCGACGAATCCCGACACTTCGAGCTGCGGCAAGGCCGCCTGCTCGCGGGCATCAACCAAAGCCTGTTCGCCACTGCCGACGATGAGATACGCCCCGTCATGACGGGTATCTATTTTGACTTCACGCCCGAAAACCTCGTCTTCGTAGGCACTGATGGTCGCAAGCTGGTGCGCAAGAAGGACTTCACCATCCACAGCGACGAGCAGGTGGGCTTCATCCTTCACAAGAAGCCAGCCAACATACTGCGCGGACTGTTGCAGAAGAACGATGCCGTGTGCACACTCTCCTTCACCGACAAGATGGCTCAGGTTCAGACACAGGACTTCACGCTCACCTGCCGTCTCATAGACGGGCGCTATCCCAACTACAACAGCGTCATACCTCAGAACAATCCATATCGTGCCGTCGTGGATCGCGCAGCACTCATCTCTGCACTCAAGCGTGTCCTTGTCTTCTCCAGCCAGAGCAGCGCCCTCATCAAGCTCGCCTTCCGACAGAATAGCCTCATTGTGAGCGGTCAGGACGTTGACTACTCAACGAGCGCCGAGGAGCGTCTTATGGTTGACTACGACAGCCCTGACATCAACATAGGCTTCAAGGGTACTCTACTCGTGGACATTTTGGGCAACATCGAGACTCAGGAGGTCGCCTTCGAGCTGGCCGACCCCAGCCGTGCCGGACTCATCACCCCGTCCGTGCAGAACGAAGACGAGGAAATACTGATGCTCCTCATGCCAATGATGTTGAGTGACTAATTCATGTAGCGCAAATCCTGACAAGTCATCATGAAACTGAAACTTGAACGACCCATCGTCTTTTTTGACCTAGAAACGACGGGCGTTGACATCGTCAACGATCGTATAGTGGAGATATGCCTGCTGAAGGTGCTGCCCAATTCATCGCAAGAGTCGAAAGTCATGCGCATCAACCCCGGACGTCACATCCCTGAAGAGGCATCTAAGGTTCATGGCATCTACGATGCCGATGTCGCCGACTGTCCACACTTCAATGACGTCGCAGAAGACGTCTGGCAGTTCATCTCGGGCTGCGACCTTGGAGGCTTCAACTCCAACCGCTTTGACGTGCCACTGCTCGTAGAAGAGCTGCTGCGTGCCGGCATAAATGCCGACCTCAGCACTGTGCGCCGCGTGGATGTGCAGAACATCTACCATAAGCTGGAACGCCGGACTCTCATTGCAGCCTACAAGTTCTACTGCGGCAAGAATCTCGAGGACGCCCACTCGGCACTTGCTGACACCACTGCCACCTATGAGGTGCTCTGCGCACAGCTTGACCACTATCCCGACGACCTCACCAACGACATCGATTTCCTCGCCGAATACTCATCGATGGACCGCAACGTTGACCTTGCCGGTCGCATCGTGCTCGACGATAACAACGTTGAGATATTCAACTTCGGCAAGTACAAGGGCCGTCCCGTGGCCGATGTGCTGCGTCGCGACCCCGGCTACTACAGCTGGATGCAGCAGAGCGACTTCACTCTCAACACCAAGCAGGTGCTCACGCAGATAGCACTGCGTCTGCGCAGCACACAGCCCCGTAAGTAAGACCTCACCTAAAATACAACGCCATTGAATATTGTTCTCGGCATAACGGGCAGCATAGCTGCCTACAAGGCGTGCACACTCATCCGCGAGTTCGTGCGTCAAGGTCATGAGGTGCAGGTGGTCATCACACCTGCCGGAAAGGAGTTTATCACCCCCGTGACGCTGTCGGCGCTGACGTCGAAGCCCGTCATCAGCGACTTCTTCGCACAGCGCGACGGCACATGGCACAGCCACGTGCAGCTCGGGCTGTGGGCCGATGCCATGGTGGTGGCTCCCGCCACGGCTTCCACTCTGGCCAAGATGTCTCACGGCGTGGCCGACAATATGCTCATCACCACATATCTGTCGATGCGTGCGCCGGTATTCGTGGCTCCGGCCATGGATCTCGACATGTGGGCGCATCCCGCCACACAGTACAATCTTCAGCTGCTGCGTCAGCGCGGGGTGACGGTGATAGAGCCTGCCAGCGGAGAGCTGGCAAGCCATCTCGTGGGCAAGGGGCGCATGGAGGAGCCGGAGGTCATAGCACGTGTCGTGACAGAGAGCGTCTCACAAGCCGCCGCCTCACGCGCTGCCGCGCCTCATGAGTCCGCACCATCCCCACTCGCCGGACGTACCATTGTCATCACCGCCGGACCAACTTACGAACGTATCGATCCCGTACGCTTCATCGGCAACTACAGCAGCGGCAAGATGGGCATAGCGCTTGCCGAGGAATGTGCGCGTCGCGGCGCTCATGTTGAACTTGTGCTCGGACCTACCAGTCGCACCACCACCGCACCGGGGGTGAGCGTCACCGACGTGGAGAGTGCCCATGAGATGTGGTCTGCCGCCACACGTCTCTTTGCCGATGCCGATGCTGCTATTCTGTGTGCAGCAGTGGCCGATTTCACACCCGATGTCGTGGCTACACAAAAGCTGCGCCGTGAGGGCGACGGACTGACGCTGCGCCTGCGACCAACAGAGGACATCGCTGCCGCCCTGGGGCAGATGAAACGCGACAACAACGAGGCCTGCTCCCGTGGAGAGGCCCGGCGACGTAAGGTGCTCATTGGGTTCGCCCTTGAGACCCACGACGAGAAGGCACATGCACGCGAAAAGCTCCGCCGCAAAAACCTCGATGCCATAGTGCTTAACTCGCTACAGGATGAGGGAGCGGGCTTCCGCCACGACACCAACAAGGTCACCATCATCACTCCGACGTCGGAGACACCCTTTCCGCTCAAGTCAAAGACGGAAGTGGCTGCCGACATCGTCGATACCCTACAGACATTGCTATGAAGCAGCTGATACTGACACTTATACTCCTCATCGCCGGGCTGCCGGCGGCAGCGCAGGAACTCAACGCCCGCGTTTCCATCAACCGCTCGCAGGTGTCCAACACCAAGTCAGGAGTCTTCGAAGCTCTTGAACAGCAGCTGACGCGTCTCCTCAACGAGCGTAAGTGGACGGAGCTGCAGTTCCGCGAGAACGAGCGCATACAGTGCTCGTTCAACATCACCGTCAACGCCTATAGCGAGACCGACAACTCCTTCCAGTGCAACCTTCTTGTGGCTGCCGTGAGGCCGGTGTGGGGCTCGTCATACACCACAACAACGTTCAACATGAACGACAAAGACTTCAACTTCAACTTCCAGGAGTTCGACCAGCTGGAGTGGCGGTCTGAGCAGATTGACAACAATCTTACTGCCGTAATCGCTTATTGGGTATATTTCCTCATCGGAATGGATCTCGACTCGTTCTCGCCGATGGGCGGCACCGACATGTTCCACATAGCCCAAGATATATGCACGGCAGCCGACGGCCTCGGCTTCTCGGGATGGAAAGCCTTCGGCGACAGCAAGAATCGCTATGCCATCGTCAACGATTATGTCGATGGAGCCATGGAGCCTCTGCGACAGATGCAGTACGACTACTACCGCAAGGGTCTCGACCACGCCAGCGAGAACGCCGACGAGGCCCGCGCTGCCGTCGGAGAGGCACTTAAGCTCCTCAAGCAGGCTCATGAGGCAAAGACCATGAGTCAGCTGCCAGTCATCTTCACCGACTTCAAGCGCGACGAGCTGGTGAGCATCTACAGCGGCCACGGCTCGGGCAGCGAGCGCGAGGCGGTCTATGACATACTCTTCCGTATCAACCCCTCGCAGAACACTTACTGGGAGAAAATCAAGCAGTAGCAGTCACTCTGACGGCTTTCTACAATGTTATTACCCGATAGAATTACAGGTGTTACAATCTCTTAGAATACAGAACTATGCACTCATTGCCTCGCTCGACATACGCCTCGAACGGGGCTTCACCGTCATTACCGGCGAGACAGGTGCCGGCAAGAGCATTCTTCTCGGAGCAATAGGTCTGCTGCTGGGACAGCGTGCCGATGCTCGCATGGTGAAGAACGGCGCCACACGATGCCTCATTGAGGCCGAGTTCAATCTTAAAGGCTATGGCATGGCAGATTTCTTCGAACGCCACGAACTGGATTTCGATGGCGAGGAGTGCATCATCCGCCGCGAACTCACCGCGGCGGGAAAAAGCCGTGCCTTCATCAACGACACACCGGCTCAGGTGGCAACCCTGCGTGAGCTCGGCGCACGCCTCATCGACGTACATTCGCAACACCAGAACCTGCTGCTCGCTCAGGAGGACTTCCAGATGAATGTCGTTGACATTGTGTCCCACAATGCCGACGTCCGTCAGCGCTATGCTCAACTCTATGCCGACTATGTTGCCGCCCGCCGTCGTCTTGACGAAGCCGAGCAGGCACTGGCAGACGCACGTAAGGATGAGGATTATCTTAGGTTCCAGCTCGCGCAGCTCGATGAGCTGCAACTCGCGCCTGGCCGTCAGGAAGAGAGCGAGCAGGAGGCTCGCCGCCTCGAACATGCAGAGGACATCATACGCACGCTGTGGGCGACGCGGGTTCTGCTGCATGCCGACGACGGACAGGGAGCCGTGGCTGCCGTGCGCGAGGCATCACGCCAGGTGGGCAGCATAGCCTCCCTTCTTCCTGCTGCCGATGAGTTGGCGCAGCGTCTCGACTCATGCTACATCGAATTGCGAGATGTAGCCGACGAACTTGAGGCACAGGCCTCGCACATCGATACCGATCCAGCTCGGCTGCAGACCCTCAATGACTGGCTCAGCCAGCTGTATTCGGCCATGCAGAAGCACCATCTGCAGACCGAGCAGCAGCTCATCGAGTTGACAGCAGATTTCCGTTCGAGGCTGGAGGCCGTGGATGGTGGCGACGAAAACATCGCCGAGCTGCGCAGGCAACTCGATGCCGCAACGCAGGCCGTTCGAGAACAGGGCGAAATGCTCACCCTCTCGCGCCGTAAGGCAGCAGCCGAGGTCGAACGTCTCCTGCACGAATACCTCAAACCCCTCGGCATTCCCAACGTGACGTTCAGCGTGAGCTTCTCGCCGCTGCCACAGCCGTCGCCGTCGGGACTCGACGAGGTCTGTTTCCTCTTCTCTGCCAACCGCGGCATGTCGCCTCAACCCATTGCCGAGGTGGCGTCGGGTGGTGAGATAGCGCGCGTGATGTTGTCGCTCAAAGCCATCATCAGCGCCTCCGTGAGCATGCCCACAATCATCTTCGATGAGATAGACACGGGCGTCAGCGGACATATCGCTGAGAGCATGGCACGCATCATGCGACAGATGGGTGAGGGCGGACGACAGGTAATCTCCATAACCCACCTGCCACAGATTGCCGCTATGGGACAGTACCATTTCCGTGTCTTCAAGCAAGACACCACGGACGACACCACGTCGCACATCGAGGCCCTGTCCGACGACCAACGCGTCACAGAGATTGCCCACATGCTCAGCGGCTCTGAGCTGACGGAGGCTGCCATCGGCAACGCACGAGCGCTGCTCAATGCCAATGCTTAGTTATCACGAACAGAAAAAATGATACTATCCTCAGATACTATTTCAGAAATGAAGCATCGCATATCATACATCCTATTGGCCATGGCCATGCTGTTCCCCATGCCAGCGGCTGCACAGAAATGGTTCAAGCGTGTTCGTAAGGCGCAGGTCAACATCTTAGCCTATGATGCCGCCGGACAGTTGCTGCACACCACCAACGGCGTCTTCGTTGACGACCGTGGCACCGTGCTCACCGACTATGCCTCACTGCGTGGCGCTGCCCGTGCCGTGGCTATCGACGAAGGCGGTCACGAGATGCCCGTGATGAGCGTCGTCGGAGCGTCGTCGCTCTACGATGTCGTGAGCCTGCGCGTGGATGCGCGCAAACCCGCAGCGCTGAACGTGGCTCCGACCATCCCGTCTCAGGGTGAGACGGTTTATATCATGCCATACCTCGGCAACCGCTCCGGTGTGGCCACGGAGACGACGGTCGTCGAGGCAAAGATATTCGATGAGCTATACGCCTACATCACCATGCCTGTTACGCTGCCCGAACGCAGCACTTCGGTGCCGGTGCTTAATGCCGAAGGGCAGTTGCTGGGCTTGCTGCAGCTCTCTGCACAGAAGGACAAGGAACAATCGTTCTGCCTGTCGGCACCCTACGCCATGAGTCTCAGGGCGACGGCCATCTCGGCCACGAACTCCGACTATCGCGACATACACATCCGCAAGCAGCTGCCCGACGATGCGTCGCAGGCTGCCAGCTTCATATATCTTATAGGTACGCGCGACACCACGCTCTATCTCGACTATGCCGCCGATTTCATCCGTCAGTTTCCCACGGAGCCTACAGGCTACGTCATGCGAGGTGAGATGTTAACAGAGTGCGGACGTCTCGACGAGGCCGAGCAGGCTTGGCATGACGGGTTAGACGCCAAGGCTCCTGCCGACGAGTTGCTCTACTCGCGCGCCCGTTCTGTCTATGCACGGTTGCAGACCCATTCCGAGCAGCCCGACTTCTGGACACTCGGACATGCCCTCGAAGATGCTCGTGCTGCCTATGATGCACGCCCTCTGCCCGTCTATACCGCTCTGCAGGGCCACATACTCTATGCTCTGCAACGCTACGACGAGGCCTGTGAGCACTTCCTCAGTGTGACACACACTAACCTGCGGTCGGCCGACTACTTCCTGTATGCCGCACAGTGCCAGCAGATGAAGGCTGACACCATCGCTGCCCTCGAACTACAAGACAGCGCCGTGGCCTGCTTCACCAAGCCATACATGGCCGAGGCTGCTCCTTCGCTGCTCGTCAGAGCTCAGACGCTGCTATCACTCAACCGCTTCCGCGAGGCCGTGGCCGACCTCAACGAATACGAGCATCTGAAGCTCGACGCCGTCAACGCCAACTTCTACTACCAGCGTGCCCAGGCCGAACTGCAGTGCCGCATGTTCCAGCAGGCCCTGTCCGACCTCGAACGTGCGGCACGCATGTCGCCCGACGACCCTGTCCTGCGTGCCGAGCTGGCAGCGGTAAACTTCCGCCTGAACCAGGTGGATGATGCCATCGTCGTGGCACGCGAGGCCATTCGCCTCGACCCGGAATTTGGCGATGCACATCGCATACTCGGAGTGTGCCTGCGGGCCAAAGGTCAGAAAGCCGATGCCGATGCCGCCTTGCAGCGCGCTGCCGACCTCGGCGATCAGATGGCCAAACAGCTCCTACAGAAATGAAAGCAGTACTCATTGTCATAGGTCGTACCACCGACAGACGTCTGCAGGAGCTTACTGACGACTACGTGGAGCGTATCTCACACTATATGCCGTTCTCCATTGACGTCATACCCGAGCTGCGGCAGACGAAGGCGCTGAGTCCCGAACAGCAGAAGGCAGCCGAGGCCGACATGTTGCGCACGCGCCTGCAGCAGGGCGACCGCCTTGTGCTCCTCGACGAGCATGGCACAGAGCGTCGCTCCATGGAGTTTGCCCGCTGGTTGCAGAAACGATTGGCGGCAGGGGGGCGACGGCTTGTCTTCGTCGTGGGCGGGCCATACGGCTTCGACACCTCCATCCACGACCTTGCCGACGAGGAAATCTCTCTCTCACAGATGACATTCTCACACCAACTCATCCGGCTCCTTATGGTCGAACAGCTTTATCGTGCCAACACCATACTGCGTGGCGAGCCATACCATCACGAATAACTCAAAAAACAAATGCTTATCACCTTTAACCCCATCGGACTCATCATTGGCCTTGCCACATTCATGTGTATCGGTATTTTCCACCCCGTGGTCATCAAGGCTGAATACTACTTCGGCCGCCAATGCTGGTGGGCTTTCCTCCTTGCCGGCATCATGGGCATTGCCGCATCACTCATCGTTGACAACGAGTACGCCAGCATCATCCTTGGTGTGTTCGCTTTCTCGTCGCTATGGGGGATAATCGAGCTGCGCCAGCAGCATGAACGTGTACGCAAGGGTTGGTTCCCGATGAATCCGAAACGCAAGCAAGAATATGAGAAATAAGACAGGCGAAGAGTATGCTCGCTCCAAGTACCGCGAGTTCACCGTTCGCGAAGAGACGACTCTTCTCGACTTCCTTATGACGGCCATGGATGGAATATCGCGTAACAAGGCCAAGGATATCCTTTCCGGTCACGGTGTGACCGTTGATCGCCGACAGACGACACGCTTCGACGAGCCGCTGCAGCCCGGACAGGTGGTTCGCGTGACCCGCCACAAGGGCGGCACGCAACTCAACAACAAGTACGTCAGCATCGTCTATGAAGACCCAGACCTCATCGTCATCGAGAAGGCCGTGGGCATACTGTCGATGGCAGCCACCGCCAAGCAGTACTCTGTGAAGGACGTCCTCGACGAGTACTTCGAGCGTCGCCACTTCAAGTGCACGGCTCACGTCGTGCACCGTCTGGACCGTGACACCAGTGGCCTGATGATTTATGCCAAGAACATTGAGACGGCGCAGGTGCTTGAGGACAACTGGCATGACATCGTGTATGACCGCCGCTATGTGGCAGTACTCGACGGCATCGTTGAGCACGAGGGCGGAACCATTGAGTCGTGGCTCAAGGACAACAAAGCCTATGTCACCTACTCATCACCCTCAGACCCCGGCGGAGGCAAGTATGCCGTCACACACTACCATCGTCTGCGTACGAGCGACCGCGCGTCGCTCGTGGAATTCAAGCTCGATACGGGTCGCAAGAATCAGATTCGCGTTCACTCACAGCTCATGGGGCATCCCATTCTCGGCGACCGTAAATATGGCTATCTGCCCACACCCGACCATCCGGAGCAACGATTCCTGCCAGACCCCGTGGGCAGGCTCTGCCTCCATGCCTACCGCCTGCACTTCTATCACCCCCGGACAGGCGAGCGCATGGTCTTCGACAGCCCCATCCCGCGCGAATTCAACCGGCTCGTCATCAACAATGGAATTTAGTCGGCTGCGGCTCGGGCATTAAAGCAAGCTTTATGCCGCTCACCTTGCACGAGATTTCGGCATCTTTTGCCTCCAATCCCTTGCGCTCGACCTTTGGTCGCTTCGACACGTCGAAGAACCGTAGCCCGCTACGCTTCGGCGGCCTTGAAGTCAAATCTGCTCGAAAATAGCCTAAAAGCAATTCAAAGTTAATTTATAGAACCCACCTTAATAAATTCTCTCTAATCACACCTCATCGATCAACAAGTGTCTATTATGAAGAAAATCATCCTCGACAGACTCCTGCTGAAATGTCATATCATGGCTGAGAGTCAGCCTGTGCCATATCGTAGAATCCTGCTCGACATGGCTGCTGAACCAGAAAAACGGCTGCTGCCTGCCATACGTGGTGAGATGAACTTGGTGAGAATCCGCTATGTCGGCTCATACAATGTGAAAAACCTCAGAACGCTTCTCAATGAGCTGAAGAACTATCTCAAACGTCTTGAGGCTTATCCTGCCGATGCCAACGGCGACCCCGACTATAAGAAGTTCGATAAGGATATTTTCTATTTCGACGACCTCGAACCATGGATGGAACGGCGCGTACAGCTACTCTATGACAAGATGTTCAATGAAATCCCCGATTCGCGCGCACGTCACATCTTAGCTGACTATGACTATCTCGACTATAAGAAAACAGAAGTCTTCTATCAGTTTCCTCAATACCTCTATCGTATGCGCGGGGCAGGCGAAAATAGCGTACGTGTCTTAAAGCAGTTTCTCGACGATTTCCAAAAGGCTTATCGTGAGATAGCGGCCGATGGCGGCGAGCGTGCCCACAAGCTCTATGACATCGGTGTCGAATACCCCTTTCTCACTGACGAGGAGGTGGAGTTTGTCTATGACTTCCTGCACGCCGAAGGACGGTATCCTGTTTTCTTCCTGGCACGTCGGTTCATGCAGGCCTCGACGCTTCGCGGCGTCAGAGCCTATGCCCGCTACAACGGCATCTTTGGCCGTTTCGAGTCGCTGAGTGACCTCGCCGGCGAGCTCGGTGTGACATTGGAGCGCGTTCGCCAGCTGTCGAAGATAGACATCGGGAAGTTTGACACTATGACATGGGATGTCGGACGTTGGGCTGCGCTGCCGGGCTTCGACCATACATTCATCACCCCGACATCCATAGGCTGGAACCATCTCGCCGAGGCCGAGCATGTCGGCGACATGAGCTTCTATGCTGCGCTGTCGCTCATCGCTCTGCTACGCCCGTTAGTCATCGTGTCACTCAACCGCGACGGGCGGCATGCCAACAGTCGGCGCAACGCCATGTCCGAGTGGGAAGAACCATTCATGCTCTTCGCACACGATGCCGCTGTCACGGGTGTCAACTTCACGGAGATGCTTCGTTTCGTGACACACGAGGCGGCGTTGGCACGCATCGAAGATACACACCTCTCCATGTCGAAGCTTATTGACGATTGTACTCAGCAACCTTTGGACCCCGCGCTGCGAGCCCAGGTGCTGAGGGTAGTGACGGAGTTGCTGTCGGCATTGTCGGGCGTGGAAATACATGGCGACGACATCACCGTTCGTGCCAACCACATCAATTACATCGCAGACATCTACAATATCATCCGCCAGCGTGGCGAAGCCATGACGATAGGTGAGATATATGACGCCTTTCGCCAGATGCACCCCGATGACCATCATACCAACAGCACATTCCTGCGCAGTTACATGCTTGCTGACGAACGCTTTGAGGCCGTAGGCCGTAAGTCAACCTATCAGCTCAAGGAGTGGAAGCGTTTCTCTGGCGGACTCATGGAGTTGGCCTTAAACCTCGTCACCGCCAACGGCGGTCCTATGCTCACCGAAGAGCTTAGCCGGCAGATGTACGAGCTGCGGCCGTCATCCACCTTCAAGAGCTGCATGTCAACAGTATATCTCGCTGTGCAGAAAGGCCTTCTCAGGTATCTCATCACCGACGAGCATTCGTCAGTGTCGAGCTACGTGGCCCTTGCTGCCGACGAGCTGCCGGAGGGCTTCTGGCCATCGCCTATCGATAAGGCCGGGGCCATAGCTGGCCTGCGACGTTTCTTAGGCAAGTACCAACGCTGGCCTTTCGACCAGCGTAAGGACGGAGTGGAGGCACAGCTCTACTATGCCTACTACAAGTACACCCGTAAGATGAATCTGCCGCAGGAGGAGGTGCAGAGCTTCATCGATTCCATCACCGACAAGCACCCCCTTGACTATCCTCACACGAGGCACGACCTTGCCTACCTCAACAACTGCCGAAAGTTCAAGGACTATGTGTCCCGTCATCATGCCATGCCACGTTACAGCGACTGCCCGTCACTCTGCGTCTGGTATCGTAATGTCACCACAAAGAACCGTCCCGCCGATCCTTTCCGTAAGTATCATCTGCAATGGCTCGACACTATGCTGCACCGCTATCTTGACCGACAGGCCATGCCGGACACTGACGGCCAATGACCGCCGCTGCGCCTATGCCGTCAGCAATGTGCCGACGGCCGACGGCGCAAGTGCCCATTCGTAGGTGTATGCCTCTGTGGCATCGGCTGATGTCGCAACGAGCGTCATGCCCTGGGCCTCTGCCTTCATGCTCAGCAACTGACCCACTGACACCTTCTCCGTGAGGCGCCTCAGCAGAGCTTCCACACTCTTGATGTCGAGCGACTCGATGTTCTGCGACGTGAACGGCATCTCCAGCCACACTATCTCGCGCCCCGCCACGTCCAGTACGCCGAACACCAGACCCTTCGTGAGATTGTTCTCCGCGATGCGTACGATGTGTTGCACGCACGAAGGGTCGTAGGCCACGCCGTCGGCCTCCGACAGACGCATCTCGAAGGCCGAGTCCATCCATCCTACCATGAGATTCGGAGTGATGTCGCCACGCGAGTATGCGTTGCAGGTGAATGCCACGTACCTCGCTCCGCTCTCCGCCAGTTCTGTCAGCGAGAGCTCGATATACTCTGCCGTCCCAACGAGCTCGGGTATGCTGCGTATGTCGCCCGAGTGCTTTGCCCCGCGGCATGTCAGTTGGTAGTAGGCGCAGTCTTCATAATTGCCGTCATCGTAGATGATGCGGCAGCTTAGATCCATGTCGAGCGGCTGGGCATGCAGACCCTTGCCCCACTGCATAAACAGCCGGACGGCATCGCCTGCCACGCCGAAACGCGTGCCTTGCAGTGCGCACGACGCATCCTGTATCGCCGCCGAGCGGTCGCCAACGCTTACCGGTATGTTGAACAGCTGAGGGTCGATGTACATCGTAGCGTGCTCTGCTGGCGGTGGCATCTTTGCGAAACGACGTCTCATGCTGTCGGTGAAGATGCTCACCACGCCGGCACTCATCTCATGGCGCTGAGCAGCGCTGAAGGCTCTCAGCAGCACATGCGAGTCCATGCGGTGCATCTTGCCCGTCACCGTGCGTGCCAGTCGGCTCCTTTCGGGTTCAAACCATGACTCAGCAGCATTGGCCAGCGACAGCAACAGACGCGCCGGCAGCGCATCGGCAACCTGTGCGAAGGCCTGTAGCGTGCTCTCGCCACCGCAGCGTAGCATCGTGGCAAAGAGGTTGCGGGCGAAGCTGCCCGGACGCTCTTGCAGCATGCGTACGACGGTGTCTCTGTCGCCGGCATCGCGGGAGGCAGCCAGACGGCCTTGCCATGTGGTGTAGTCGTGACGGTAGAACGTATCGAGGATTTCTGCCAGATGGCCGAAGGGCTTTCGGCGCGAGTATTCGCCGAGGCGCAAGGCGTGAATCATGCGCACCCACATGCCGCGGTGGGGATTCATGTCCTCGGCAGCGGCACGTGCCGACATCGTGAGTCCGTTGAGCCACAGTGCCACGCGGCGGCAGGCGTGGCGGTCATAGCTTAGTAGCAGGTGCTGGCGCAAGAATTCTGTCGCTACAGCCGATGTGCTTCCCGACACCCCGTGGTGCATGTTGACGAGGAATGTGTGTTGCAGCAGTGTCTTCGGCCTGATGATTTGCAGACGTCCTGTCTTCTCATACCAAAGGTAGCGCAGGATGTCGGTCGGCGTGTGCAAAAGCTGCGCTGCCTCGGCGTCGCGGCCAGCCTCTGTGAGCGTTCGTATTACAAGCATTGCTGTTTCCTTCATCAGCACGCGCGCCTCGGCAGGAATATGATATACGCTCAGCAGTAGCAGCAGCGAATCTGCCTGCGTCGCGTCGAGTGGGGTAGGGTTGTTCAGCAGCTGCAGCATCTCGAGTTCCAGATCAGCGTCGGTGGCCAGATGCAACTCCTTGAGGCGGCTGCCTTGGCCGCTGAAGACGTAGTCGGTGGTGCGGAACGGCGTGCCGCAGAAGGGGCATCCGTTGTAGCGCTCCAGATGGAACGTGTCGGCGGGTATGAAGTGGCCGCATGGCAGCGTCGTACCTTCCATGGCCTCGCGTGCCACGATGCCGTGGTCTATGATGATGTTGGCAAATGCCGTGGCCAAGTGGTCGGCAAGGTCTTCGCCTGTAGGCACATTCCAACCACGCACCAGAGGTGCCCAGTTCAGTCCGATGCCGAGAGCTTCGTCAACGACGGTGGCTGCCACCTCCAGCTCGTGAGGCGTGGCCTGTGAGAGAGCATGTGCCAGAGACTCGTCAACGCTGAAGCCGTTTTGTGCCAGACGGGCGATGAATGCGGCAGCGGCGGGAGTCATGGCTTGACGTGCCGGCTGTCGGCAGCTACTCCTATTTATATATAACGCGCGCGTGCGTAAGGCCACACGGCACAGCACTTGCTGACGCTGGGCAACATCTGTGACGTCGGGTGATAAGTTCTGGTCGGGTGCGCTGTTCATAGTGTAAGTCTGTGAGGCTGTGGTTGCGTGTGTAAAACGATGACCAGAGGAGGGTAATTGGCCAGCTGTAATACCTATGAGCCGGAAGGCCCTATTTGTCTGAAGGAGTAAGCTGTCCTTGGACCCGTCCTCTGTTCATCATGCTCGTTTGTGAGAATCTGTGTGCAAATGTAAGCATCATTTCGCAATCGACAAAGGAAAATGCCAAATAATGTGTCCATAATGTGTCGCATACACCTTTTTTTTCGTATATTTGCGCCCGCAAACCACCAAACAACGATCATTATGGAACAGAATGTGAAATCACTCATCATCATAGGCAGCGGACCGGGTGGCTACAAGGCTGCCGCCTATGCCGCAAGCAATGGCATCAGTGTCACCGTTTTTGAGGCTCATGAGGCCGGAGGCACATGCCTCAACAGCGGTTGCATTCCCACGAAGGCTCTGTGTCACGACGCCGGGCTGGCCCGACTGGGGGTGCCAACCGACTTCAGCGTCGTGCGTCAGCGCAAGGATGCCATCGTGGCACAGCTGCGCAATGGCGTAGAGAGCCTGCTGGCACAGCCCGGAATAACCTTCGTGCGCGAGCGTGCCACCATTGTTGACGACCATACCGTTGTCGCGGGTGACGGCACCTACACCGCCGACCGCATCATCATAGCCACAGGCTCGAAGGCAAAGTTGCCCCCAATACCCGGCATCAACCTCCCGGGCGTGATGACGAGCACCGAGCTACTGGCGCTGACGGAGGTGCCGCGACGCCTCGTCATCATCGGCGCCGGAGTCATAGGGCTGGAGTTTGCCGACGTATTCGCTGCCATGGGAGCTGAGGTCACCGTGCTCGAGTTCATGCGTGAGTGTCTGCCACAGATGGATTCTGACATCGCCAAGCGTCTGCGCAAGCAGCTGGAACGTAAGGGCATAGCCTTCGAACTCGGAGCACAGGTGAAGGACATCACGGGCTCGGCACCACAGCTCAGCGTCGCCTACGAGCGCAAGGGCAAGCCGTTGAGCACAGAGGCCGACACCGTACTCGTTGCCACCGGACGCGCTGCCTGTGTTGATGACTTCGGGCTCGAGGCTATCGGTGTTGAGGTGTCACGCCGTGGCATAGTGGTAGAGCCGCACACCATGCGCATCCCAGGCCACGACATATATGCCATCGGCGATGTCAACGGCCTGCAGATGCTCGCACATGCCGCAACATTCCAAGGCTACCGTGCCGTCAACGACATGCTGGGACGTACAGACAGCATACGTCTTGACGTGATGCCGGCGGCCGTGTTCACACAGCCCGAAGCTGCAGCCGTGGGGCCCACAGAAGACCAACTCAAGGCCGAAGGCGCTGCCTACGTGTGCCATAAGAGATTCTTCCGCTCCAACGGCAAAGCCCTGGCCATGGGGCAGACCGAGGGAATCGTAAAACTCATCACCGACACCGACGACCGTATCATAGCATGTCACGTCTTAGGACCTCATGCCGCCGACATCGTCCAGGAGGTGGCTGCCCTCATTTGCTGCAATGCCACACTCGCGCAGCTGCGCGACATCGTCCACATACACCCCACGCTGGCAGAAGTGCTCTTAGAAGCCTAATTTCTATCAAAACATGAAAAAACTGCCAAAATGTTTGGCCGTCTCGCCTAAAAGGTGTTACTTTGACGCTGAAAACATCAATACAACAACCACAACACTACACACAACATTCACACATGAACGACAAGCAGAAACGCTTCTTCCTCCCGGAGAGCGAAATCCCCACTCAGTGGTACAACATCCAGGCCGACATGGTCAACAAGCCCCTGCCGCCACTCAACCCGAAGACCAAACAGCCCCTCAAGCCCGAGGACCTCTATCCCATCTTCGCCGAGGAGTTGGCGCGCCAAGAGCTGAACATGACCGACACGTGGATCGACATCCCCGAACCCGTGCGCGAGATGTACACCTACTACCGCTCAACACCCCTGGTGCGTGCCTACGGACTGGAGAAGGCCCTGGACACACCCGCCCACATCTACTTCAAGAACGAGAGTGTGTCGCCCGTCGGCAGCCACAAACTCAATTCGGCGCTGGCACAGGCTTACTATAACAAGGAGCAGGGCGTCACCAACGTCACCACCGAGACGGGTGCCGGACAGTGGGGTGCGGCGCTATCATATGCCGCAAAGGTTTTCGGACTGGAGTGTGCCGTCTATCAGGTGAAGATCTCCTACAACCAGAAGCCATACCGTCGCAGCATCATGCAGACCTTCGGCGCCACCGTGGAGGCATCGCCATCCATGTCAACACGTGCCGGAAAAGACATCATCACCCGCGACCCCATGAACCAGGGTTCGCTCGGCACGGCCATCAGCGAGGCCATAGAGCTGGCCATGAACACGCCCAACTGCAAATACACCCTCGGTTCCGTGCTCAACCACGTGGCGCTCCATCAGACGGTGATAGGCCTCGAGGCCGAGAAGCAGATGGCCATGGCGGGTGAATACCCCGACAAGGTGATTGCCTGCTTCGGTGGCGGTTCCAACTTCGGAGGTATTGCCTTCCCCTTCATGCGCCACAACATCCTCGAAGGGTGCAAGACCGAGTTCATAGCTGCTGAACCCGCATCGTGCCCAAAGCTCACACGCGGACAGTTCCAATATGATTTCGGCGACGAGGCCGGCTATACGCCACTGTTGCCCATGTTCACCCTGGGCCACAACTTCATGCCCGCCAACATCCATGCCGGAGGTCTGCGCTACCATGGCGCTGGGGTCATCGTCAGCCAGCTGCTCAAGGACGGCTACATGTCGGCCGTCGATATACCGCAGCTCGAGACCTTCGAGGCAGGAATGATCTTCGCACGCACAGAGGGCATCATACCCGCACCCGAGAGCTGCCACGCCATCGCTGCTACCATCCGCGAGGCCAACCTATGCAAGGAGGCCGGCGAGAAGAAGGTGCTGCTCTTCAATCTCAGCGGACACGGACTCATCGACATGACGGCCTACGACCAGTACCTCTCCGGCAACCTCCAGAACTACGAGGTCACCGACGAGCTCGTGGCTGAGAACCTCGCTAAGATTGAGAAGATAATCTGAGCTCTCCCCGCTCACCAACGCAAAAGCCCACCGCAACGCTGCGGTGGGCTTTTGCGTTGGTGGGCGGGAACTTAGGGCGATGATGATGGTGATGATGCGTTTGTTCATGAAAGCTTACTCCTTCTCTAACTGCTCAAATGGCTTGTCGGGTAATTCGTTTGATTGTGTAGTTGCCCGCCAGAAGTTCACTTGAAGGATGCGTTGCAGCTTGCGAACTCGCTGTCGCGTGGTCTTCCTGTAGTTGAAATTGTAGAGCATCATCGGCTCGTTCACTTTCTTCAGGCTGACGGCCTCGAAGGTGTAGAAGTGGTTGGTGTCGTAGATTTTGAGTATCAGCCCCGGCAAGCCGTTGAACCGCCACGGACCACGCTTCACGGGGATGTCGGGGGCAAACCACGCCACATAGTCGCGGCCCCGCCAATGGCAGGTGGCCTTCTGGCAGCGGTGCTCCAGTATGGTCATCGTTTCATTGTGCAGTTTCCACTGTTGGGCTGGGCACGGCTCGGTGAACTGACTGTTGTTGCTTTCGTGGCGCATCGGCATGTCGGCATACTCTGTGACCTGACCATCTTTGAAAAAGAGGTCGGTGAACTGTATGTCGTTCCAATAAGCATTCTGTTTGCCAGGCTTTCCTCCTCTTATGATTGCTTGTCCATCCTTACTTCTGCGTGTACTTCCGACAAACTGTTTCAGGAACAGGCTACTGTACTTCGCACAGTCTCGCCCAATTTCCAGACGTTGCTTGTCGATGTAGGTGCGTTCCTGACCGATGGAGTCGGCGTTCATGGCATAGTCCACATACATAATGGTTGTGCCCACTTGCTTTTCTTTCAGTCCACGGCGTGTTTTTGTACTTGGAATCACTTCGCCTTGATTCTGCTGGGCACTTGTCCCGCCGCAAATGGCGGCGAGGGCGATGATGATGATACGTTTGTTCATGATGGTTTACTCCTTCTCTAATGGTTCATACGGATGCGGATTGGATTTCAGCTGGCCTGTGCGGCGGTCGATGGCTCCACCGGCTTTCAGGTGGTCGCGGTTGGCGGCTACCTGTAGTTTATAGACATGTTCGCGGCTGTCTTTGTGGAAGCCGGTGTAGTCGCGCTTGGTGATGGGGAACGTGCCGGAGCGCAAGCTGACAGCCTCCCAGGTGTAGAGCCGCTGCGTGTCGTAGAGTTTTAGTATCAGTCCGGGCAGACCGCCGAATGTCCACGGGCCGAGGCGTACGGGGATGTCGGGGGCAAACCATGCCACGAAGTCGCGGCCCCGCCAGTGGCAGGTGGCCCGCTGGCACTCGTGGCCGAGGATGTCCTTTCGCTCGTTGGTCAGCGTCCACTGCTGCTGTGCGGCGGGCTCCGTGTAGTAGGCGTTGTAGCGTTCCATGGCCCACGGCATCCAGGCGTAGAAGGTCTGCTGGCCCTGCTCGGTGAAGATTTCTGTCGATTGGTACTCGCTCCAGTACTGCCCCTCGCGGCCAATGGTATAAAAGGTGCTGGGCACGCCCTCGGCGTTGGGGTTGGCCTTCATGTAGGCATCGTAGAGCGAGTCGCCCCGCTCTAAGAAGCGGCTGTAGTGCTTGCTCAGTTCCTTGCCTGCCCTGAGCACATGCAGGTCGAGGTAGGTGTCGGGATTGCGCAGGTCGGTGGCGTTCCAAGCGTATTCCACTTCGAGTTGTGCCTGTCCTACCACGGTCGTCTTTCCCACACCCCTCGGCTTCGGTCGCATGACGTGGCCTTGTTTTTGTTGCGCACTTGCCCCGCCACACAGGGCGGCGAGGGCGAGGATAATGATGATGATTTTCTTGTTCATATTACTCTAACTCCATCGGACTATAGGGCTTGTCGGGGAAAGTGTTTCCTTCCAGTGAAGTGACCCTGCCGCCATAGAGGACGGTAAGCCAATTGACGTTGATCTTCTTTTGCAGTTTCAGCATGTCCTGCCGCTTCACTTTGCGGAACCGCGAGAAGTTCCACTGCATGATGGGGCGCGGCGTGCGCTCCAGCTTCACCAACTCGAAGTTGTACTCCTTCTTGGCATCTGAAATCTTAACGATGAGTCCGGGCAGGCCTCCGAACTTCCATGGGCCGCGCTGGATGGGAATTTCAGATGTGAACCACGCCACATAGTCGCGACCTCGCCAATGGCAGGTGGCCTTCTGGCAGCGGTAGCCGTGGATGTTCTGCTGCTCCTCCATCAGCGTCCATTGCTGCTTCGGCAATGGCTCTGTGTACTGGCAACATTCGCGGTCAAGGTTCATCGGCATGATGGCGTATTCCGTCAGTTGGTCATCCTTGATGTAAATCTCATCGAACTGATATTCCGACCATCGGCTGGGATATTTGCCGCCGAACTTCCGACCGGCATAGCCGCTCTCCCCGTTACTGTTCTTTATCAATACAGGTTTGTAGGTCGAATCGCTGTGTGCCACGAAATAGCTGGCATATTTCGTGTACTGCTTGCCCACCTGCAGCCATCCGAGGTCGATGTAGGTTGCCTCGTCCTTGATGTTCTCGGCATTGAAGGCATAGTAAACGGTCACTTCCGCCCTGTCTATCTCTGTCGGCGGGATTTTTCCTCTTCTTGAAGAAGGCGGTACGTCGCCCTGTTTCCACTGGGCATTTGCCCCACCGCACACGGCGGCGAGGGCGAGGATGATGGTGGAGATACGTCTGTTCATGATTCTATTCTAACTCTAATGGGTTGTAGGGTGTGAAGATTGACACTGCCTCGCCCGGAATCATGTTGCCGGAGGCATCCATTGTGGCCTTGTGGTAATCGACAGCTTTGAACCAGTTCTCGTGCCATTGTCGCTGCATCTTCCACACCTTCTCACGGGTAGAACGGGAATATTCTTTAGACTGTTTAAAGCGGGTGATGGGGTATTGGCGGGTTTCCAGTCCGATGGCTTCGAAGGTGTAGAGTTTGTCCTTGTCATAGACCTTCAAGATGAGGCCGGGTAACCCTTGGAACTTCCACGGCCCGCGCTTTACTGGGATGGAGGGAGCGAACCATGCCTCGAAGTCGCGGCCACGGAAACGGCAGGTGGCCCGTTGGCACTTGTAGCCGATGACGGTCTGCGTCTCGGTGTGCAGTGTCCATTGCTGCTTGGTGGCTGGCTCGGTGTACCATGAGTTGTACTTGTTCAGCCACAGCGGCATCTGGCAGTACTCCGTCAGCTTTCCGTTCTCAAAGAAGTAGTCGCTCCACTCATACTCACTCCATTGTCCTTTCTCGCGACCTCCTTCACCCAGCCAACTTGTACCTGAACGTGCACCTTTATTCTCTTTCCACCAAAGCGTCACCAGTGAGTCGCTGAGATAGACGAACTGGCTGTAGTACTTCACGACCCGTTTGCCCACATCGAGCCTCTGCAGGTCGATGTATGTTTTTGGGTCGTCTATCTTTTCGGCACAGAAGGCATAGCGCACTCGCAACCGCGTCGTGTCCAATACTTCCATCTTCGAGAAGTCTCTGGAATAAATGGGACTCGGGCAATGCCCGCCTTCTTTTGGTTGTGCATTCGCCCCGACGCATACGGTGGCGAAGGCGAAAACAATGATGAGAATTTTCTTGTTCATTATTCTTTTTCTAATTGTTCATAGGTTATTCTCTTCGGTACCCTTCCTTCGAGACTTATCCATCCGATGGCATTCAGGTAGTTCTCGGTGTATTCCTTCTGCAACTTCCAGATGCGTTTGCGGGATGTTTTAGGATAGAGGGATTCGGGATATTGATAAATGGGAAAGGTGCCACGCTCAATGGCCACGGCCTCCCACCTGTAATAGAACTTGGTATCATGGACTTTGAGGATGCAGCCGGGCAGTCCGCCGAATTTCCACGGTCCGCCCTTGATAGGTACGTCAGCAGCGAACCATGCCACGAAGTCACGGCCACGAAAATGACAGGTGGCCATCTGGCATTTGTGGCTAAGGATCGTCTTTGTTGAGTCCCTGAGTTCCCAATGCATCAGCGGCCAGTCCTCGGTGTAGCGGCCATTGTCCTTCTCGGCCCAGAGCGGCATACACGCCCACTCCGTCAGTTTGTATCCCTGAATAAAGTAGTCCGAATAAACCAATTCGCTCCAGTTGTCCGTCTTCTCACCACGGATAAAGAAAGTCTTGGGGACGTATCCTTTGTAACCCCTCTCTCGTTTCCATTTAGCAATCTCTATGTCAGAGGTATATACAAACTCGCTGCTGTACTTTCGCATCTGCTTGCCTACCTCCAACTTGCCGAGGTCCAAATAGGTGTTCTCGTCTTTGATGTTCTTGGCATTGAGGGCGTACAAGACACGCACCTTGGCGGTGTCCACGACGATTCGTTTGTCATATCCCCTTTTCTCACGGATGGGAGCCCTACCGTCTACTTTGGGCTGAGCCCATGCCCCGCTGCAAACAGTAGCGAGGGCGATTATCATTACTCGTTTCATGGCGAGAGTGGAGTTATTGGTATCGATATGATATGGCATGCGAGGCGCGTTGGCGGACGGTCTTGCCCTTCAACCTGGCAGGTTTCCATTTGGGCATCGCCTTAACGAACTGCACAGCGGCGGCGTCGAGGACAGGATGGACTTTCAGACTGTCTGGAACGTGGGCATTAGAGATGCTGCCATCGGCTTCCACCACAAAGTGCACAACGACGGTTCCCCGAGCCTTATCCTTCTCTGCTTCCTTGGGGTACTTCATGTTTTGCATCATGTAGCTCATCATGCCCTCCTGCCCTCCGGGGAACATGGCACGTTGGTCAACTTGTTCGGGGGTGTAGGCCTCACCCCCATCCCATCTCCCAGTGGCGAGGGGAGTAGATTGTTTTTGAGCGGAGCTTTGATTCTTTGCCTCTGTTTGGGCGTTTGCTGTGAAAGTGCCAGCCAGCAAAAACATAGCTGTCATGGCGATAATCATGTTCTTTTTCATTGTTGCTAATAATTATGAATTGTGAATTAAGCAATGTACACTTATTCCAGCTCCATCGGGTCATACTCGTGCGGGCTGGATTTCAGGTCGCCGATGGTGCCGTCCTCGTTGAAGCTTCTGATGCCTGCGGTCTTCAGGTAGTTGCGGTTGTAGGCGATTTGCAGCTTCCACGTGTGGGTGCGCGTGGATTTCATGAATTCCTCCTTGGGGTATTGGTAGATAGGGAAGTTGCCCTTCTCGATGGCCACGGCCTCGAAGACGTAGAGGCTATCGACATCGTGAATTTTCATGATGAGACCTGGCAACCCGCCGAACTTCCACGGCCCGCGTCGGATGGGAATATCAGGAGCAAACCATGCCACGTAGTCACGCCCACGCCAGCGACAGGTAGCTTTTTGGCAGGGATGCCCGAGGAACGAAGCGGTATCTTCCTCTAACGTCCACTCCTGTCCGCTCCATTTCTCCTCATACCGTTGCGGCCATTCCTGCCCCATCGGCATGACGGACCACTCATTGAGCGTGTCGCCATGGATGAAGATATTGGAGTACTGGTATTCGCTCCATATGCCAGGCACCTTTCCCCGCATCCACCACGTGCCATTGGGCACGCTCTGTGCGTGCGGGTTCTTCCGCGCCCACTCCACGCGCTGGCTGTCGGCCACCTCCACGAACCAGCTACTGTATTTCGTCATGTGCTGTCCGATGAGCAGCTGCCCGCAATCCAGATACGTGCTGTCATGCGTGATGTCCGTGGCTCCCCATGCGTACTTGATGCGCAGGTTGGCCGTGTCGATAACCTTACGCCCCAGGACAATGATGTGACTTCCGTTAGCTCTGGCCCCGCTTTGCTTCTGCTGGGCATTCGCCCCGCCGCATACGAAGGCGAGGATGATGATAATAATAACTAATCTTTTGTTCATGTGGTTTTATAATAGTTTGAATCTCACTGTGGCGAGGATATTTCGGGGCCGCAGCTGCGAGGTGTTGGTGTAGATGTCGAGGCCGCTGTAGGTGACACGGGTATAGTGACGCTGGTCGAAGAGGTTGTTGAGTTGCAGTTCAAGATCACAACGGCCAAGTTTGTACTTTACTTTGATGTCGCCGAACCAGGCATGGCGGTTCTCGGCAGTCAGGTTGTTGTAGTTGTCCTCAACGGCTGCGGTGAGTGTCATCTGCTTGGTGATATAGACGTTCATGGAGAGGCGCTGGGTGGCGGTGCGAACGGTGCGGGCGAGGTCGCTAGTGCTACTGTCTGTCCAACTGCTGTTCCAGCTGTAGCCACTGCTCAGTACGAAGTTGAGCCATGGCAGAGGGGTGATGGTTCCTCCGGCTCCAAGACTGATGGTGCGGGAAGTGAAAGGATAGAGTTGGTCGGCTATCAACTGCTCGCTGTGGCTGTGGCCGTAACCGCCGAAAGCACGGAAGGTGGTCTGCAGCCAGTCGAAACCCTTGCTGAAATCGAAGTTGAGGTTATAGGAGTCGGACGTGGTGGCTTGGTCAACGGCCTGTACAACGCTGGTAGCTCCGTCGTAGGTATAGCCGTAGATCTGATTGTCACGGGTGTGGTTGTAGTTGGCGTTGATGCGGAAGAACAGAGCATTCAAGGCACTGCGGTAGCCGATGCTGGCTCCTGCACCTATACGGTCAGTCTCTGAAAGCTGCTCCACGTAGGAGCGCTGGAAGGTGCGGTAATTGTTCATGATATAGCCGCTGTAGATGCCACCCGGGTCGCCCACATTCCTGTAGTACGAGGCATTGATGTTGCCGCTCCAGTCGCGCCACTCGTAGCTGGTAGAGAGGTTGGGCGAGACGAGCAAGTGGGTGTAGCTGTGCTTGTCTTCACGAATGCGATCGTCGAGTGTTTGCGTGTAAAGGTTCAGCGGGCAACCGAGGGAGATTCGCCATCCACCACGCTCCCATTTGTAATGTTGGCCAATGGTCAGTTCGTAAGTGTTGTACCATAGATCGTTCTTGAGTTGAGCGTTGGCTGTGCCATCGATGGGAGGTGTGAAGCCCTCAAGGTCGGTTTCTATTTCATGCAGGCTGGCGTTGGCAATCACACCATAGGCAAGGGTGAAGTTTCCTAAATGGAAGTTGTAGTTAGTATGGAAGTTGGCGTTGATGTGGCGCGATTCAATGTCTTGCTGATAGACATGAGAGTTGAACACCTCTTGCTGCGCATTAAGTGAATCCACGCCTACCGTAAGCGTGTTTGGACGCTGTGCATAGCCTGCAGAGAAATGCAGGTCGAGCGTGTGCTTGCCTACGTTCTTGATGAGGTTCGTCGTGTTGCTCACTGCAAGCGATGGGCGGTTGAAGTGTTGGTGCGTGCGTTCGCTGCCATAGTTGAGAGGATTCGGACCATTCAACTGCGATGCCAAAACGCCCTCCACTTTGTCGTTGTTCCAGCTGCCGTCGAACTTAATGACATTGGCCAAGAAGCCGTCTTTGGCATTCCACATATAGCGGAGGTTGCCGCTGAGATCGTTCAGATGTGTCCGCGAGGTCAGCGTCTCTGTGGTTAGCAGTCGGCTGTTGTCGCTGACGAAGCGGTCGCTTTCCGATGTTCCTTCTCGGCGGATGTCGTCATGGTGGTAGGCTAGGTTCATCGTTACTTCCGAATCTTTACCCACTTTCTCCAGATGGTTTATCGTGGCGATGTGGCTGTGGTTGTCGAAGGTGCGTTTTTGAGAAAGTCCGGCACCTGACGGCAGCACGGCGTTCGTTGGGCAGAATGGATAGAGGCTGACGCTGTTAATGTTGGAATAATGGGAAGTCAGTTCCTTCGACACGTCCTCGCCTGCGTTATTACCTTTATATAATGTCATGTTCTGACGGCGCTTGGCGAAGTACATACCAACGACCTCGGCAGTCCATAATGGGTTCGAGCCGATAACTGTTTGCCCGTCAGAAAGGGGACGGCTGCCGATGCGCCACGGGCTGGACTGCTGCCAACCGGCCCCCAGCATGGTATTGATGGCCACCGTACCCTTCGCCGAGTTCTTCAGCTTCAAGTTAATGGCCACGTCGTCGGTGATGCTTTTGTCTTGCAATGCTTTGATTGGCTGGTGATGCTCCAGCACTTGAACCGTCGCTACATCCGAAGCGTTGATATTGTTCGTGGCGAGACCGTAACGGCCTTGAAGCAAGTCCATGTCCTCCACATAAAATTTCTTAATGGCTTTGCCGTTGAACTTGATAGCACCGCTCTCTGATACCTCAATGCCTGGCATGCGCTTCAGCACGTCACCGATGACACGGTCACCCTGCTGCTGATAGGCTCCGACCGTGTAATTCAGTGTGTCGCCGTGCTGACGTATCTTGTCCGCCTTCACCGACACCTCCTTCAGCTCTATTGCCTTCTGCCGCGCGCGAATGTCCAGACGTTGCGACCTATTCGCCACGACCCGCGCTACATTGCCGATGGCCATACCCGCCGCCGTCACCACCACGGAGTCTGTCGCGCTCTTGAACTGCAACTTATAATGTCCCTTCGCGTCTGTGTCCGCAAAGCCGATGATGCTCCCCGTCCCTTTCGGCGACACGGTCACGTAAGCATCTACCGCCTGTCCGAGCGAATCCGTCACGTTTCCTTCGATAATAGTCTGTGCGCTCGCTCCGCTGCAAAAGCCGACACATGCGATGATGAGTGTTGTTAGTCTCCTATACATTTGTTTATGGTTTTGTTTTCTGCCCTTATAACGCTTAAGAGCATGAATCTTTACCCATAAAAGATGTTAAAACAAGGAAAGTCCCGCCTCGTCATCACGACGAAGCGGGACTGATGTGCCTATAGGACTTGGTGTTTACTAAACTAACTGCTTTATAGAAATCATGTTATCTATTTATAGCGAAATTGTACGGGCATGACGAAGTGGCAGCGGACGTCCTGTCCCTTGTTCTTGGCCGGAACCCACGGTTCTGTGAGTCTCAGCACGCGGATGGCTTCGTTGCTGAGGCGCTCGTCGGGAGTGCGTAGAACCTCGAAGTTCGTGAGGCGTCCATCCTTTTCTACCACGAAGCGGACGATGACACGTCCCTGCACGCTGTCGGCCATGGCTCCTTCGGGATAGTGGATCTCTGCCGCGATGTGGCGGTAGAGGGCATATATGTCCTTGTGGTAAGTGGGCATCACCTCCACATTGTCGTAGATGGTGGTGTCCTCGGGCAAGCGGAGCACTTTCCGGATGATGCCGCGCACTTGTCCGGACGGGGTGATGATGGCAGCCACACCGATACCCGTGGCCAGAGCGATGAGGATGAAGATAAGCATGTGACGCAGGTTGATGAAATGGCGGCGCACGTCCTTGCGCAAGGTGCTACGCACGTTGGAGATGGTCTTGCGGACGGTGCCCACGGAGGTGCCGCGCGCCTTGGCAATCTCCTCTACGGTCAGCCCTTCGTCGTAGAAGAGCTGCCACACCTCGCGCTCGGCTTTGGGCAGACGCAGTAGGCGCGACCGGAGCCACTCGGAGTTCTCGCGTTCCTCCAGTTCCTCTTGAGGTGTAACGGTGTCTGCGGTGGCGCTATCGGCGAGGACATCGGCTGCCATATTCATCTGCAAGCGCTGCCCACGCCAGAGCGATACGCAGACGTTGCGTGCGATGCGGAGGACGTAGGCATCAGTAAGTTCCACCCGGTCGCGCACGCCCCATGCCCGGAACCACGTCTCCTGCACGACCTCCTCGGCCTCGGTGTCGGAGCCGAAGAACTCGCGTCCCATCTGCATCAGCCGGGGACGCAGCCGTTTCTCGATCTGAGCAAACTCAAGCTCATTTGTATGATCCTTGTTCATAAGTATTCACTTTTGGTCGTTGGATTATATTCCTCCGGTTTCTCGCCATGGCATAGCTCAAGCGAGCTTGGCTCTGCTCATGGCTTATCGAAACCGTTCTGCCTATATAACACAAAACACCCCGAAAGTTTACCCATAATAAATGTTAAATGTCCGTTACCCCTATCCCTCCTTTCTGTTGGTAACGTGCTATGATGCGTGATTTGACTTGCTCTAAGCGGTAGGCCATGTAGTCGCGGCCCATATTCCCGACGTACTGTCGCCTACCCGTAGCCTTTCGCTCCGCTTCCTGACTCTGGCGGTAGTGCTCCATTCCCGAACTGCGCTCGCCTACCCGTAGTCGTTTTGTGATTTTGGCAATTTTGGTGAGGTACCGACCTTGTACCACGGTTGCGCTAAGTAACTGTGTGACAAGGTCGGTTAATAATTCATTTTCCGCTCCAGCTCTTCTGGCTTGCAATGCAAGAACTATGGACAGAATTTTGTCAATCATACCTATATATGTGTAGCCAGACAGGTAATCTTTGGTGCAAATTTAGTCTTTTGTATGGTCGATTTTCTAATGGTGGTCATTAGAAAAGTCAAATTACAAAAGGTTGTTATCAATCGGTTATGAAGACGACCACGAAAATGACCGTCCTAATGACCTATTTGGGATAAATGCAGTTGCCAAAGCAATCTTTGCAACTGCATTATGACAGATTCTTATCTAATCAAGACGTTCTGCCAATTCTTCAATGAAGGGTGCGAAATGACACCAACTATTTCTGAAAGATACCTATGGCAGATTCAGGTGTTGGTTAAGTTTAGTATACTCACTGCATTCTCATCTTCGAATAGCACTCCTTCATCAGTTGAGTTGATATGCTCGTTCTGACGAGTCGCCAACATCTCCTGGGGGGAATTACCTAACTCCCCTTGGGGATATTTGCCGTTCCTGCTGTGGTGTCGTCTTCTTTCGCCTTGCGGGCGAATTCAAAGAGCGACGATGGCAGATGGCAGTAGCCGTCGGGATTCTTGTCGAGGTAGTCCTGATGATACTCTTCTGCGGTATGGAAGTTCTGCAAAGGCAGCTTCTCTACGGCTAGTGGCTCGCTATACTTTTCTTGCTCGCTGGCATACACTTTCTCAATCGTCGGCAGATCCTCCGGGTCGAGGTAGTAGATTCCCGTTCGGTAGCGTGTGCCTTCGTCGTGACCTTGCTTGTTGAGGCTGGTGGGGTCGATGGCCTTGAAGAACATGCGCAGCAGGAAGTCGAGGCTGACCTCGTCGGGGTAGTATCTGACGAACACCGTCTCGGCATAGCCCGTCGTGTCGGTATATACCTCCTTGTACGTAGGGTTCTCGGTATGGCCGTTGGCAAATCCCACTTCGGTGACTGCCACACCCCGGATCTGTTTGAAGTAGTGCTCTGTGCCCCAGAAGCAGCCACCGGCAAGGTATATGTCTTTCGTGGGTTTGACATTGAGAATGCCATCCACCTCATGCTCCACGAAAGGACCCGCCTTGCATTCCAGCAGCACGGCGGGTTCCAGGCATTCGAGCCCGTGCCACACGTCTTGAGGAATATCTACGCCATAGCGTCCGCCCTCGTGGCAGATAACGCATGACTCACGGATCAGGCCCCTGTCGTCGTAGGTCGTCACTCTGACCTTGCCTTTCAGTATAACGAAGGTCTCTGCCTTATCGGGGTGGTGGTGTACGGGAATGACTGTTCCTGGCTCCAAGGCATTCAGGAATCGGTGGCATTTATCGTCAAGACTCTGATGGAAATTATAGTTCATGCGTAGCCTCGGCGATGCTTTTGCCTCGTCGGCTACCTGTGTGAGCAGGGTGTCGTCTATGATTTTCATTTGTTACTTAATGTTATATTATGCAAGTTTCGCAAGTGCTCAACTTGTTTGGTCTTAAGGTTGTGAGGTTATGAGTTGCAGTAACAGGACGCAGATGTTGCCCTGGTGATGGCTGTCTCATGCCTCTGCGGTCTCTGATGCGAAATAATCGTTGAGTTCTGCCGTTGCCGACCCGAGGTTGTTTGAGAGGTCTTTGATGAGATGTCCGCGTTCGAGCAGCAGGACGCGTGTACTGATGTCTGCCACGAAACTGAGGTTGTGGCTTGAGATGAGCACCGTGGTGCCGTGCTCTTCGTTCATCTGCTTTATGAGTCTTGCCACGACAATCTGCGACGAGGGGTCGAGATAGTTGAAGGGCTCGTCAAGCAGCAGGACTTTGGGGTGGATAAGCATAGCGCCGATGATGCCACACTTCTGGCGGTTGCCCTCGGAGTAGTCGCGGAGGTACTTACCGGTGCCGAGAATCTCGTCGTGCATGAGTGGGCGGAATGCTTCGAGCCGTTCGTTCATGACCTCATTGCTGAGGCCATAGAGCTTGGCGATGAGGGTGAAATACTCTTCGGCGGTATAGAAGTCCACAAGGAACCGGCCGTCGATGAAGGAGCCAGTGTATAGCTTCCAGGCCTCAGAGCGTGCCACGTCGGCATCGCCGCTGAGGACATGGCCCTTGGTGGCTTCTATGAGGTCGAGGACGAGGCGCAACAGTGTTGTCTTGCCAGCGCCGTTGTTGCCAACGAGGCCTACAAGCTCACCGCTGCCGATTTCGAGGTGAGGGAGGTCGAGTGCGACCTTCTCGCCATAGCATTTCTGCAAGTTGTCAATTGTGATTGTCATATTGGTGTTATTGTGTTATATCATTTTCACTGGCACCATCGCTCCATCATGGCGTATCTGCGCGACTGCCATAAGCGTGCCAGCCACTTGCAGAACGGGACATGCAGCGTAAGTCCTAAGATGCCCAGGCCAGCGATGACGATGTTGGCTAGGGTGGTGGAGAGGAAGTAGGCGGCAGCGTAATAGGCGAGCATCGGCACGAAGATTATGAAAGAGTAGATGTTCATCTGCTTGTTGGCACCTTGGTAGTTGAAGAAGGCGGATGAGAAAAGGTCGAATCTCGAGCAGAAAAGGCACATGGGCATCATCAGCAGTACGAATACTCCGCAGGCGAACAGCAACGTGGCGATTAGCGTCCACAAAGACATCTGCAACCACGCCACCGCCGGCAGGCAGCACATGGCCATGATGGCACAGATGGCAGAGTGGAATCGGAATTTGTTGATGAGGATGGTGGCTATCGGCCAGGGTTTTGTCCAGATGCCGTGGGCATAGTTGGCCTCTACGCCGAGGCCATATTGCCCGAGTATGACGCTGGGGAAGGCAACGCCTAAGAGCAACATGGGATTGAAGCCGAAGTCTGTGATGATGGTCGGCAGCTGCCGTGTGTAGGTGTTGAAAAGGAAGATCGGCGCTATGACGAGCAATGACGTGCGCAGGCGCTTGCTGCGCCACACGGCTGTCCATTCCATGCGCCACAGGGAGACCTCGCCGGAGGTGTGGGCAGTGTGTGCCCTTGGAGCATTCTCATTGTAGTTCTTCATCTTGCAGAAATACCTGTGCAGGACGTAGCACATGGCGACATTTGTAACGAGCATCACGGCCATGGACAGTAGCACGGCCAACAGAGTGTTATCGCAGAGTCGGCCGGAGCCGCTGTCGCTGCCTGCAATGCCCATGGCGATGCCCGTAAGGATGGTGAGGGCATACAGCAGTGCCGCCCAGGCCAGCCATCCGACCAGCAGCGGCAGCGTCTGTGCGTTGCCGGGAGCGCGTCGCCAACAGTTCTGAAAGAGTGCATTGACCATTACGCATGAGTATGTCAGCAACAGTGATGCCAGTGCCATGCCCACTGAGACAAAGAGTGCCACTGCGACAGCCACGGCCAGGGGCAGCATCCATTGCATGACATCGGCAGCCGTGTCGGCGAGCACGAAAAGTCCCCATTGCTTTGGCCCTACGGGACGTGTGCGCAGCGAGTCATCCATCTCCACTGGCGAGCGTCGCCATATAATCTTCATCAGCATGTCGGCCGGAACGATTGCCGCGGCAAGCATGGGAACAAGGAATGAGATGTCCACGGGGAGTGGTGTCTCATGGATATGTTCTGACAGGCCGGAATAGAGGCCCACGATGAGAATAATATATATCACGGCGAAATATGCCGTGACGAACAGCATACGCCATGAGAAGTCACGACGTTTCTGCAGCCACCATAGTTGCATAAGCTGAGCCAGCACCGTGTTTCGTGCATGATGCTGGCTGATGTGATGATGTCGGATAGTGTTCATATCATCGGACAGTGATTATTTGTCAGTTCATGTAGTCTCGCATCGTGTCGTTGAAATGCGAGCGTATGATGGCAAGCACTTCGAGTGAATGAGAAATGCTATTCTCTAAGGAGTTCTCGTCGGTGAAGTAGAACTCGCAAGTGGCAGTGATATGCTGGAAGTCTTTTTCAAGATATACCTTGCAAAGCCTCATGTCGCGTGTGAGCTTGTTGCATGCCGTGAGTGCCTGGGCTTCGGTGTCGTCATCAATCTCGTGGAAATGATGTAAGAGCACGATAGCATAGTTTTTCTCTTCGTCGATGATGACGTATATCGTCTTCAGCTGAAAGGGAAATCTGATGTCGCCGTCTTCATCATACTCTGGTTCATAGCCCATCTTCTGGAGGATGGTCATGGTTGCTTCTTTTGCGTTCATGGTCTGTTGTTTTTTTAATCGTGAGTCTTGTTGTCAGTATCGTCGTTGTCTATCTTATAGTCTGGACACTTGTCATAGGAAGTGTCATCGGCCTCAGTCAATGAAGCGTCATCATCGTCGTCATCGTGATGCTCGTCATCGTAATGCTCGTAGTCTTCATCATCATCTTCTTCATCATCATCATCTTCTTCATCATCATCGTCTTCTTCATCATCATCGTCGCCAAGAGCATCTTCAACGTATGACAGGAAGGTGTTCATGCTGTTTTCGAGTTGTATTATCATGTGAGCCAGCGACTCGTCTGTGTTCTCCGTCTCTGTGATCATGCGTTCGTAGAAAAGCCACACGCCACCTTCGAAGATGTAGCCCTTCACGTACTTAATGTTGCTGTTTAAGAGCTGAATCCACTTGTTGATGTAAGGGCGTTGCTCCTCGCTTATCTCGATTATGGCAGGAATGCCGATTGACACAAAAATGGGGTCGTTGTCGTTGACAAAATAGATGAACCTATGCCCCTCGTAGTTGTAGAAATAGGCCGTCTTTTCTTCATCAAGGGGTTCCAGGACGAACCCGAGGTGCTTGAATGATTGCATGAATTTCTCTTTCATATCCATCTGAGTTGTTGTTTGATATGCATCGTTGTGTATAGAGTAAGTCCAAATAGGCTCCACCTTAAATGTGGAAGCCGATGTCGTTGTGGCGGGCATTAGTGGCGAGTGGCGAGAACTCGTTGCGCAGACGCTCGAATTCGCGGAGGTCTTTGCTGCTCACCGATGGTGCCTTGGCGGCAATGATGTCTTCGAGCAGCTTCTGAGTGATGGGCTGGCGATGCCCGTTCTCATCGGCAATCGTGGCGTTGAACATCTTGCGTGAGGCTGTCTTTACGATATAGCTGATGTCCGAACAGTTGTAGCCGCGTGTCATCTCTGCAAGGCGGTGGAAGTCGATGTCTGTGTCCGTGGGCAGTTTCGACAGGCTGAGTTTGAATAGGCTCTCCCGCGCCTCCGTGTCGGGCATGTCAATGTAAATGAGTTCGTCGATACGTCCCGTGCGAAGGATCGCTTTGTCGATGCGCTCTGGGTGGTTTGTGGCAGCGAGGATGTAGATGCCACGGGCGGAAGCGTTGTTGAGCATGGCCAGAAACTCATTGACCTCACCGTTCTGGTAGCCCCGGTCGTCGTTGGTGCGTCGTGGCACCATGGCATCAAACTCATCGAAGAATATCAGCGTCGGGGCTTTGCTCTCTGCCTTGCGGAACAGCTGGCCCACCTTCTCCTGTGTGCCGTGAACCAGTGTGCTGGCGATGTCATCGGGCACGATTTTCATGAAGTTGATTCCTACCTCCTCGGCAATCTTCTCGGCGAAGAAGGTCTTGCCGCATCCCGCAGGGCCGTAGAAGAGCAGGCTCGGAGGAGTAATGTTATATGCCGCTGCGTATTCGGGGTTTTTAAGCACGTTGATGAATCCCTCGGTGACGAGGCGCTTGAGGTCATCCATTCCTGCCACGTCGCAGAAACCCTTTTGCTTGTCCGACGGGCGAGGCTTGTCATGTCGTTGCTCTATTGCGGCGGGCTTGGGAGGGCGCCGCGCCTCATCTGCAGTGTGTGTGTCAATGTGTTGTGGTGTGCCGAGTCTGCGCAACCACTCTTTCTCTGCGCTTTTCTTTGCTTTCATCGTTGGTACCTCCTATCTGAGTTCTTAAAAAGTGGTTTGACGGTTTCTTGTTTACGATCTCCTAATAACGTTAATACTCGTGTTGCGAACTCTCTGTGCTAAGGTTAATACTCGTGTTGCTGAACTCTGTGCTAAGGTTAATACTC
>CAMVIB010000011.1 GCA_947167455.1 uncultured Prevotellaceae bacterium
CATTCAAGTTGAACATTTGCGTTTTTTGGCCGCAAAGGTACAGCGATAAAATGAGAGGGAAAAGCCGGCTGCATTCGGATGGTTACGTTCTACCTCCCTCCCTAAAAAACGAAACCGAACTCTGTCGGAGTCCGGTTTCGTTGTTTAGGGAGGCATATCGGCTGCATACGGATGGTTGCGCCGCCGATGTCGATGGGAGGGGTACAAAGAAGCATCCCCCTCAGTACCAGCTCTATACAATGGGCAGGAAAGGATAGAGCTGTTGGAAATATAATGAAGGGGATGCTGTACGCGTTGTCGATGATGCGCTGAGAGGCTTACTTCACCTTGGCCACGATAGCCTTGAAGGCCTCCTGATGGTTCATGGCGAGGTCGGCGAGAACCTTACGGTTGATCTCCACGCCAGCCTTGTGGAGCGCTCCCATGAGCTGGCTATAGCTCATGCCCTCGAGGCGGGCGGCAGCGTTGATACGCTGAATCCACAGAGCACGGAAGCTACGCTTCTTGTTCTTGCGGTCGCGATAGGCGTAGGTGAGACCTTTCTCCCATGTGTTTTTGGCTACTGTCCAGACGTTCTTGCGAGCGCCGTAGAAGCCACGGGTGAGCTTCAGGATTCTTTTTCTCTTTGCACGTGATGCAACGTGATTTACTGATCTTGGCATAGTTTTGTTTGTTTGTGAACGTAAGCGCCGCGGTGCGGACTTGTCGTGCTTAGCGTCCTGATTGTTGACTTTGGGTGGCTGCCTCGGCAGAGGTCGCGGGCAGCTCTTGTTTTAACTCTCTGTCCTGAAAAGATGATTAGCGGAGCAGCAGCAGCTCACGCACCTGCTTGCGATTGGCCGTTACGACGAGGTCGCTGTGCTGGAGGTTGCGCTTTTGCTTCTTGGTCTTCTTCGTCAGGATGTGACTGTGATAAGCGTGGTGGCGCTTAATCTTACCCGTTCCGGTGAGTACGAAGCGCTTCTTGGCACCGGAATTAGTCTTTACTTTTGGCATTTTTTTGTTGTTTAAATTGTTATTGAATGTTAACAGGCGCGGCTGCGCATATACCGGGCGCAGCGCGCAACCCTTTCTTCTAATCGTCCCAGTCCTCACCCTCAACCTTCGGGCCTGTATATTCCTTGCGGGCCTTCTGCTGAGGCTGTCGCTTGACGGGTGCGGCCGGCTTCGTGTCGTCAGGCTCGTCGTCGAAGTCGTCGGTGTCGTCATCGACCTCTTCGGCAACGACTTTCTTCGGGGCTGTCTTCTTCGGGGCTATGAACATCGTCATGCGCTTACCCTCGAGGACGGGCATACCCTCCACCTTGCCATACTCCTCCAGGTCTTGCGCGAAGCGCAACAGCAGCACCTCGCCCTGCTCCTTGAAGAGAATGCTGCGTCCGCGGAAGAAGACGTAAGCCTTCACGCGGTCGCCATCGGAAAGGAACCCCTGAGCGTGCTTGAGCTTGAAGGCGTAGTCATGCTCATCGGTCTGAGGTCCGAAGCGTATCTCCTTGACCTCAACCTTGACCTGCTTGGCCTTCATCTCCTTCTGCCGTTTCTTCTGCTGGTAGATGAACTTGGAGTAGTCTATGAGGCGACATACCGGAGGCTGTGCGTTGGGTGATATCTCCACGAGATCCACTCCCTTCTGCTCTGCGAGGCGCAGTGCGTCGCGTGTCGGTAGTACTTTCGACTCGATGTCATCGCCGACGATACGCACCTCCTTGGCACGGATCTGCTCGTTGACACGATACTGGTTCTTGAGGTTGTCTCTTTTCATAAGTTCGGCCTTTGCCGAAGGGTTAAGTGTTGATGATAGTGTTATAGCAATGTGGATTGCGGGCGCAAAGTTAATACTTTTCTGTCATTTGACGAACTTCTTCGTCAATTTTCTTTGCAAAATCCTCAAATTTCATGCTTCCCTGGTCGCCTTGACCCTGTCGGCGCACACTTACGGTGCCTTCAGCGGCCTCTTTTTCGCCCACGATGAGCAAGTAGGGTATGTGCTTCATCTCGTTGTCGCGAATCTTGCGGCCGATTTTCTCAGAGCGGTCATCGAGCACGGTGCGCACGTCGTGGGCCTCCAGATACTCCTGCACGCGTGTGGCGTAATCGACGAACTTGTCCGAGATGGGCAGTATGGCCACCTGGTCGGGTGTGAGCCACAGGGGGAAATGTCCTGCCGTATGTTCTATGAGCACTGCCACGAAGCGCTCCATGCTGCCGAATGGTGCACGGTGTATCATCACGGGGCGGTGCTTCTGATTGTCCTCGCCTGTGTATTCGAGCTGGAAGCGTTCCGGCAGGTTGTAATCGACCTGAATGGTGCCGAGCTGCCAGCGGCGACCCAGTGCATCCTTCACCATGAAATCGAGCTTCGGACCATAGAAAGCGGCCTCGCCAAGCTCGGTGCGTGTGGAGAGTCCCTTCTCCTCACAAGCCTCGATGATGGCACGTTCGGCCTGCTCCCACACCTCGTCAGAGCCGATGTACTTCTCCTTGTTGTTGGGGTCGCGCAGAGAAATCTGTGCCTCATAGTTGTCGAAGTCGAGAGCGCCGAAGATGATCTGGATGATTTCCATCACACGGATGAACTCCTGCTTCACCTGGTCGGGGCGGCAGTAGAGATGGGCATCGTCCTGGGTGAAGGAGCGCACACGTGTCAGACCGTGCAGCTCGCCGCTCTGCTCGTAGCGATACACGGTGCCGAACTCTGCCAGACGCAGTGGCAAGTCCTTATAGCTGCGTGGCTTCGACGCGAATATCTCACAGTGGTGCGGGCAGTTCATGGGCTTGAGCAGATACTCCTCGCCCTCCTCGGGGGTTGTGATGGGGCGGAATGAGTCTTTGCCATAGTGCTCCCAGTGACCGGAAGTGACGTAGAGGTTCTTGCCTCCGATATGCGGGGTTATGACCTGCTGGTAGCCGTAGCGCTTCTGGATCTTCTTAAGCATGTCCTCCAGACGCAGGCGCAGAGCCGTACCCTTCGGCAGCCAGATGGGCAAGCCCTTGCCCACACGCTCCGAGAACATGAAGAGCTCCATCTCCTTGCCTATCTTACGATGGTCGCGCTTCTTGGCCTCCTCCATGAGGGTTACGTACTCGTCGAGGAGCTTCTTCTTCGGGAAGGTGATGCCGTAGATGCGTGTCATCTGGGGGCGCTTCTCGTCACCGCGCCAGTAGGCAGAGCTTACGGCGGTTATCTTCACAGCTTTGATGGGTGCCGTGGAGACGAGGTGCGGGCCGCGGCAGAGGTCGGTGAAATTGCCCTGGGTGTAAGTGGTGATATGTCCGTCCTCGAGGTCGGCGATAAGTTCGTTCTTATAGTTCTGGCCGTTGTCGCCGAAGAACTTCAAGGCATCGGCCTTCGAGATGTCGCGGCGTACGAGTTGCTCCTTGCGCTGCACGAGCTCCATCATCTTCTTCTCGATGGCAGGGAAGTCGGCCTCACGGATTGTGACGCCCTCTGGCGGCATGACATCATAATAGAAACCACGCTCTATGGCGGGGCCGATGCCGAACTGCGTGCCAGGCCACAACTCTTGCAGTGCCTCGGCCATGAGGTGGGCACTGGTGTGCCAGAAGGCATGTTTGCCTTCTTCGTCATCCCACTTCAGGAGCACCAGCTGTGCATCTTCGGTGATGGGACGGTTGAGTTCAACGGTAACGCCGTTGACGCTACAAGCGAGAACATCAGCAGCCAGCCTTGGCGAGATGCTCTCGGCAATTTCATAACCTGTGACGCCGACCTCACGCTCGAGCACGTCGCCATTAGGGAGTGTAATCTTAATCATAAAAAGGGTTTAAACTTGAAATGCGGGTGCAAAATTACAACATTATTTTTAAATGGCCGCAAGAAAAAGAGACTTTTATTCAAGGTGGCGCACAATAATTATTACATGCGCGCGCGAAATATAATAATGTCTATGATTATCCGCAATCATACCACCAACAAGACCGCGTTGCGGTCTTCGCTCAACACCTGAGGGTACTAGCGTAGCGAGCACCCCCGGTTGACAGGCAATCGTGGAACATGCACTTTGGAAGAGTGCTCCATAATGTGAAAGAGCCACCCCTGCGGGTTCGCGCAGTGCGCTATCGGATAATGCGCTATCTGATGAACAATAGTTCGCGGTACTTGGGCAGCGGCCAGAGACTGTCATCGACGATGAGTTCGAGCTTGTCAATCTGACAGCGAATCTTGTCGAACATTGGGGCGATGGTGTCGTGGCAGGCGATGGCTTTCCGGATGATATTTGTAAATCCATGCAATAATGTGCACGGCTTCTACGTTATTAATAGAAAACGCCTTGCACTGCAATTCGTAAATAATAAGTAGTAAAATAACATCATGTGTGGAATAGTAGGTTACATAGGTCATAAGAAAGCCTATCCCATTCTCATCAAAGGACTCCAGCGTCTGGAATACCGCGGCTACGACAGCGCCGGCGTGGCGCTCATCAGCGAGGACGGAGATCTCAACGTATATAAGGCCAAAGGTAAGGTGTCCGACCTCGAAGCCTGTTGCGAGGATAAGGACATCAGTGGCTGTGCCGGCATTGCCCACACCCGATGGGCGACGCACGGCGAGCCAAACAGCACCAACGCCCATCCGCATTATTCGGCTTCGGGCCGGCTGGCGCTCATCCACAACGGCATCATCGAGAACTACATGACGCTGAAGGAGAAGCTCGTTGCCCTCGGCATACCATTCAAGAGCGTCACCGACACGGAGGTGCTTGTGCAGCTCATAGAGCACATCATGCTCAGCAACGAACTCACACTCCTCGAAGCCGTTCAAGTGGCATTGCATCAAGTCATCGGTGCCTACGCCATCGCCATCCTCGACCGCAAACACCCCGATACCATAGTCTGTGCACGTCAGAGCTCACCGCTCGTCGTGGGCTTGGGTGCCGACGGCGACTTCTATCTTGCCTCAGATGCCAGTCCCATTGCCGAGTACACCGACAAAGTGGCCTATCTCAACGACGGTGACATCGCCGTGTTGCAGCCTGGCAAGGAGCTGAAGGTCGTTAACATCGACAACGAGACCCAGCACCCGAAGGTGAAGCAAATAGACATCACGCTCGGTCAGCTGGAGAAGGGGGGGTACCCTTTCTTCATGCTCAAGGAAATTTTCGAGCAGCCCGCATGCCTTCGCGACTGTATGCGGGGCCGCATCAACGTGGGCGCCGACCGCATCACGCTCTCTGCCGTCATCGACTATCGCGAAAAGCTGATTAACGCACGCCGCATCATAATCGTAGCTTGCGGCACCAGCTGGCACGCCGGCCTCATCGGCAAGCAACTCATAGAGAGCCTCTGCCGCATACCCGTAGAGGTGGAATATGCATCAGAATTCAGATACCGCGACCCCGTCATCTATCCCGACGACGTGGTGATAGCCATCTCGCAGAGCGGCGAGACAGCCGATACGCTGGCGGCAATCGAACTGGCACGCCGCGCAGGAGCCTTCGTCTTCGGCATCTGCAATGCCATCGGAGCCAGCATCCCGCGCCAGACACAGACTGGAGTATATATCCACGTAGGACCGGAAATCGGCGTCGCCTCCACCAAAGCCTTCACGGGGCAGGTCACTGTACTCTCCATGCTCGCGCTATGTCTCGCCCACGAACGCGGCACCATACGAGCAGAGCATTACAAGGAAATGGTGCGCGAGCTCACGCTGATACCCGCCAAGCTGGAAAAGGCACTGGAGAGCAACGAGCAAATCGAACGCCTCGCACCAATCTTCACCTACGCCAAGAACTGCCTATACCTTGGGCGAGGCTACAACTATCCCGTAGCGCTCGAAGGTGCCCTGAAGCTGAAGGAAATCTCATATATACATGCCGAAGGCTATCCCGCAGCAGAGATGAAGCACGGCCCCATCGCTCTCATCGACAGCGAGATGCCAGTCTTCGTCATCGCCACCCGCGACCACCTCTATGATAAAGTCATCAGCAATATACAAGAGGTACGCGCGCGAGGAGGACGCGTCACGGCAATAGTGACGGAGGGTGACACGCAGATTCAGAAGTTCGCCGACCACATCATCGTCCTGCCAGACACTCTCGAGTGCTTCCAGCCCATCATCGCCAGCATACCCCTCCAGCTCTTGGCATACCATATAGCCGTATGCAAAGGAAAGGACGTTGACCGTCCCCGCAACCTCGCCAAGAGTGTGACCGTGGAGTGAGGATATCGCTGGCAGTGACATGTCAGCTTTATTGGCTCGTCGGGCGAAGCTCCCAGAAAGCCACTGCCGCCGCTGCTGCCACGTTAAGCGAATCGACGCCATGTGCCATGGGTATGCGCACGGTGTAGTCGGCATCCGATATGGTAGAGTCGGCAAGACCGTCGCCCTCCGTCCCCATGATGATTGCCAGACGAGGTTCAACCTTCAGACGCACATCGTCGAGACCTATAGACCTGTCTGTCAAGGCCATTGCCACGGTCTTGAAGCCCAGACGTCGCAACTGTTGCTGCCAACCGTCATGGCAGCAGCTGCCTGTGACAGACGATGCTGCACCGGTGTCATGTTGCTGAGGCAAGGCATTGCAGGACTCGCCGGTCCACGTCCATGGCACAAGGAACACCGTTCCCATGGACACCCTCACGGCGCGACGGTTCAGGGGGTCACAACTTGCGGGCGTGAGCAGCACGCCGTCGATGCCTAAAGCTGCCGCCGAACGGAAGATAGCGCCAATGTTTGTTGTATCGACAACGCCGTCAATCACCACCACACGCCTCGCGCCACGACAGACATCCTCCAAACTTCTCGGTCGCGGGCGGCGCATGGCACAGAGCACGCCGCGCGTCAGGGTGTATCCCGTGAGCTGAGCCAGCAAAGAGCGCGCACCGGTATAGACGGGCACGCCGTGTGGCAGACGCGACACGATGTCGGCAGCATCGCCATCGATGTGACGGTGCTCACAGAGCAATGCTACAGGCTCCATGCCGGCATTCAATGCCACGCGTATCACCTTGGGGCTTTCGGCGATGAAGATGCCCTTGTCTGGTTCGAGACGGTTGCGAAGCTGTGCCTCGGTGAGCGTGCTGAACACATCGAGCCCTGCCTGCGTGAGCGATGTGACTTCAATAAAAACGGAGGGCTTTGGCGTCATAGTCGAAACCGCATTCTGCCAGCATGGCTTTGAGTTCGTCACAGTCGCGATTGAAACTCGAACACAACTCCTCGAGGTTGTCAAATTCGCCGTCACGCAGCAACATGTTCACTGCCGAGACAAGCATAGCGGGGTCATTGGGTAAGTGATCCATATAGTTTCATTTTAGGAAGTGATAAGCAGATATGCAAAAATAGTTTATGGTGGGTTCTATAAATTAGCATTGGATTGTTCTTAGGCTATTTTCGGGCATATTTTGTTTCAAGGCCGCCGGGACGTTGCAGGCCGCTCGGCGCTTGCGACGCTTGACACTTCAAGCGCTCGAGCTCTGCTCGCTCCACACTTGGAGAACGTCCCAAGGACATGAAGCAAAAGATGCCGAGATCTCGTGCAAGGTGAGCGGCGTAAAGCTTGCTTTAGTGCCCGAGCCGCAGCCGAGATTATCCAAGAGAGACAAGAGCAGACAAAGATAATTCATAGTGTGTGGCACACATCCATTCCACGCCCTGTATGGGCAAAAGAATGACCATGCGTTTTCAAATCTTTTGCCCTTACAAGGCGCGTGTCATGTGGGAGACCTATCGCTGTTGCCAAGAATGCCTTGGCACCCCTCGAGCACGTCGCGCCATGTGGCATCGAAGTCGCCAGTGTACCAAGGGTCGGCGACATCGCCGGGACGCGATGTGAAATCCATAAGCTTGTGAATTTTGCCATCGGGGTCGCCGTCGCAGATGCGTAGCATGTTACGGATGTTCCACCCGTCCATACCAATGAGCAGGTCAAAGCGGTCGTAGTCGGAACGTCGAAGCTGGCGTGAACGCTTGCCTTCGCAGCTTATGCCGTGTTCGGACAGCTTGCGGCGGGCAGGGGGATAGACGGCATTGCCGATTTCCTCTGTCGATGTTGCTGCAGACTCTATATAGTAGCTATCGGCCAAGCCAGCCTTGCTGACGAGGTCTTTCATCACAAATTCGGCCATCGGACTCCTGCAGATGTTGCCGTGGCAGACGAAAAGTATGCGTGTCATATCCATCACGGCCGCAAAGGTAGCGAAAAGAAATCAAAAAAACAGTTCTCAATCCACAAAAACTAACTGACAATGCCTCTTTTCTTAACTCTTTTGAGTATCTTTGCGCGCTTGAATACATAAAAACACATCAAACATGGAAATTCAACAAATACCTGTGCTACTGCTCACCGGATATCTCGGCAGTGGCAAGACGACACTTCTGAACCGCATCCTCAACAACCGGCGTGGCATACGCTTTGCCGTCATCGTGAACGACATAGGAGAGGTGAACATCGATGCCGACCTAATTGAGAAAGGTGGCATCGTAGGACAGAAGGACGACAGCCTCGTGGCACTGCAGAATGGTTGCATCTGCTGCACGCTGAAGATGGACCTCATAGAGCAGCTGCGTGACATAACACGCCAGAAAGAACTTGACGCCGACGGCGTTACAGAGAAGCCCCGATTCGACTACATCGTCATCGAGGCCAGCGGCATTTGCGAGCCGGCACCCATAGCCCAGACCATTTGCACCATGCCGACAATGGGGATGGAGTATGTGCGCGACGGGGTGCCTGTCGTTGACTGCATAGCCACCGTTGTAGATGCTTTGCGCATGCGTGACGAGTTCGGCAGCGGACACGACCTGCTACGACCCAACCTTGATGAGGACGACATCGAGAACCTTGTAATTCAGCAGATTGAGTTCTGCAACATCATCTTGCTCAACAAAGCGTCGGAGGTCACCAAAGATGAGCTCGGACGCATACGCAGCATAATACGTGCCATACAGCCCAAGGCAGAAATCATCGAGTGCGACTATTGCGATGTGGATTTCGACCGAATCCTCAACACCAAAGCCTTTGACTTCGACCGTGTGGCGACCTCGGCAGCATGGATTGACGAAGTGGAAAACCACCACCCCGATGACGATGATGACGACGACCACGAGCAAGACCACGAGCACCATCATCACCACGAGCATGAGGAGAACGAACACGAAGAGCACGAACACGATTACGACAATGATAATGACGATGACGGCGACCATGAGGGCGACAATGACTACGAGCACCATCATGATCATGATCATCACCACCATCATCACCACCATCATCACGATGAGGGCGAAGCCGAGGAATATGGCATCGGCACCTTCGTCTATTATCGTCGCAAACCACTTAACCTCAGCATGTTCGACGAGTTCGTGGCCCGTCGTTGGCCGAAGAGCATCATTCGTGCGAAGGGCATCTGCTGGTTCTATGGCGAACCCGACACATGCTATGTCTTCGAGCAGGCAGGTCGCCAGGTGACACTTCGCAACGCCGGTCAGTGGTACGCCACGATGCCTGCCGACGAGCTCGAAGCCTTCATGGCAGAGACGCCAGCCCTCCGGCGCGACTGGGACGAGCATTACGGCGACCGCATGCAGAAACTCGTTTTCATAGGTCAACACCTCGACCGCAAGGCCATCACTGAAGCTCTGGACGCCTGTCTGGCATGACCGGTAAGGGTAGAGAGAAGGACTGCGTGTCGTGAAATGTCAGAAAATCACACACACACACAAAGTTTTCGGTCTTTTCTTTTGTCATGTCGCAGAAAAGGGCTACCTTTGCGCCTGCTGTCACGAGTTGGCAGCATAAGTTTCAAACCTATATTATTAATATTTATCAGTTTTTATGGCAACAAAAATCAGATTGCAGCGTCACGGCCGTAAGGGCTACGCCTTCTACAGCATCGTGATTGCTGATGTAAGAGCTCCGCGCGACGGTAAGTTTACAGAAAAGATTGGAACCTACAACCCCAACACCAATCCTGCCACTGTAGATTTGAACTTCGAGCGTGCCCTCTACTGGGTGGAGACAGGCGCACAGCCCACGGACACCGTACGTAACATCCTCTCACGCGAAGGTGTGTATCTCATGAAGCACCTGCGTGGTGGCATCAAGAAGGGTGCTTTTGATGAGGCTGCAGCTCAAATCAAATTCAACGCCTGGAAGGCCGACCGTCAGAAGGGTCTGCAGGCCGTAGAGGCAAAGGTCGCTGCCGAGAAGAAGGCCGCAGCAGCTGCTGCTCTGGAGGCAGAGAAGAAGACCAACGAAGAGATCGCAAAAAAAGTAGCCGACAAGAAGGCTGCTGAGGCTGCTGCTAAGGCAGAGGCCGAGGCTGCTGCCAAGGCTGAGGCTGCTGCAAGTGAAACCCCAACAGAGGAGGCTCCTGCAGAGGCTTAACCAAACTTCCAAACATAATACTTCTTTCCAAACAAACATACGGAAGGCGTGGCTGTGAAGCCGCGCCTTTCCGCTTTCTGCGATTATGCACCAACACAGGGCGCTGCCCTGGGCTGACATCTCATAGCCCCTGCGGGGCGTTATACTCTTCATAGGCTTTCTTGTTTTTCAAGTGGATTCTTCTGTTAAATATCTTAAAAAATGTCTTTTTCTTTCCTTGACGCGCCCGTTCCTTGATAATTTATATTACCTTTGTGCCACTTTTGCAAAGCAAAGACATACCATATCATAATGAGAAGCGAAATAATCACACACGAGGGTGTGGTGAAAAGCGTTGAGGATGAATGCGTTCACATTGCCATCCTCCAGTCTTCGGCGTGCAGTGGCTGTGCAGCAAAGGCGATGTGTTCCAGCGCTGAGGCAAAGGAGAAAGAGGTCGTGGTGAAGACCTCTGCCGCTGCGTCCTACAAGGTTGGACAGATGGTCAGCATTGAAGGGCGCCTGACAGATGGTCGCACAGCAGCACTCATCGCCTACGGACTACCACTGCTCTTGCTGTTGCCCGTGCTATACACCGCCGTCACGCTCACGGGGAGTGAGACGGCAGGCGCACTCTGCGCTCTCATCACTGTGGCAGCCTATTACGCAGTAATCGCCATCGGCTTCCGAAAGCGCCTGCAACAACGATTCTCATTCGTCATAGCAGACAACACTGATGCGGCTATCTCATAAGTAGATACGATAAAACTAATCAATAATAACTTTAACAAACAAACAACAAATGAATGTAATCCTGATTGCAGTGATTGTTCTTGGAGCCATCGGCTTGGTGAGCGCCCTCATCTTGTTTCTGGCGGCCAAGAAATTTGCTGTTCATGAAGACGAGCGCATCGGCAAGGTGGCAGAGGTTCTGCCTCAGGCCAACTGCGGCGGTTGCGGCTTCCCTGGCTGCTCCGGCTTTGCTGGAGCGTGCGTTAAGGCTGCCGACAAGGGTTCGCTCGAAGGTCTGCTGTGCCCCGTAGGCGGTCAGCCCGTCATGGAGAAGGTGGCCGACATCCTTGGCATGAAGGCCGAGGCCAGTGCGCCCAAGGTCGCCGTGGTGAGATGCAACGGCACATGCGAGAGTCGTCCTCGCATCGCAGAGTTCGATGGCGCACAGAGCTGCCGAGTGCAGAACATGCTCGGCTCTGGTGAGACAGCTTGTGCCTACGGCTGTCTGGGCTGTGGCGACTGTGTTGCAGCATGCCAGTTCGATGCCATCCACATGAACCCCGAGACGGGCCTGCCCGAGGTGGACGACGAGAAGTGCACAGCTTGCGGCGCCTGCTCCAAGGCTTGTCCACGCGGCGTCATCGAGATTCGCCTGAAGGGCCTGAAGAACCGTCGCGTCGTGGTGCTCTGCAACAACAAGGACAAGGGCGCCGTGACGCGCAAGGCCTGTACCGTTGGTTGCATCGCCTGCCAGAAGTGCGTGAAGGTCTGCAAGTTCGAGGCTATCACCGTCGAGGGCAACCTCGCCTACATTGATGCCGAGAAGTGTAAGCTCTGCCGCAAGTGCGAGGACGAATGCCCGCAGAACGCCATCCACGCCTTCAACTTCCCGCCCCGTAAGCCTAAGGCCGAGGCTCCTGCTGCTGAGAAGCCCGCAGCTGTAGCTGAGAAGCCCGCGGCAAATGAAGCCACTGTGCCCGTCGGGTCACCGACGGGAAATGTTGAACCCGCAAAAGAACAGTAATCATGAAGACATTCCACATTGGCGGTGTTCATCCCGCAGAGAATAAGTTATCTGCCGCTTCGCCTATCCGCACAGCGGCAATACCCAAGCAAGCCGTCTTCTCGATGTTCCAGCATATCGGCGCACCCGCCGTGCCTGTCGTCAAGAAGGGCGATGAGGTCAAGGTCGGAACGTTGCTCGGCGAAGCCGGCAAGGGCCTTTCGGTTCCCGTATTTTCCAGCGTCAGCGGCAAGGTTTCGAAAGTCGATGCCGTGCTCGACAGCAGCGGCACACGCCGCATGGCTGTCATCGTTGACGTAGAAGGCGATGAATGGGAAGACCACATAGACCGTTCCGACAAGCTCGTTACCTTCAAGGATCTCGGCTCCATAACCGCCGAAGAGGTCATACGTCGCATCAAGGCCGCAGGCATCGTCGGTATGGGAGGTGCAACCTTCCCCACGGGCGTGAAGCTGATGCCCCCTCCAGGCACCAAGGCAGAGGCCATCATCGTAAATGCTGTAGAGTGCGAGCCTTACCTCACGGCCGACCATCGTCTGATGCTCGAGAAGCCCGAACAAATCTTAGTCGGCATCCAACTCATCAAGCATGCCGTCAACTGCCCCAAGGCTTATATCGGCATCGAGATGAACAAGCCCGACGCCATCAAGCTCCTCACCGACCTACTGAAGGAGAAGGCAGCACAGTACCCGGGCATCGAGGTCGTGCCCTTGAAGGTCAAATACCCGCAGGGCGGCGAGAAGCAGCTCATCGACGCTGTCATTGGCCGTCAGGTGCCAGCACCTCCTGCGCTGCCCATCAACGTGGGTGCCATTGTGCAGAATGTCGGCACGGTCTATGCCATCTACGAAGCCGTCACGAAAAATAAGCCGCTGATAGAACGCATTATAACCGTGACAGGTAAAAGTGTTGCTAAACCCACCAACTTCCTTGCACGCATCGGCACGCCCATGCAGCAACTCATCGACGAGGCAGGCGGCCTGCCCGAGGACACCGGCAAGATTATCGGTGGCGGTCCCATGATGGGCCGAGCCCTAATGTCGCTCGAGGTGCCTGTGACGAAAGGGTCCAGCGGTCTGCTGCTGATGACCGAGAAGGAGAGTCGCCGTGGCGAGGTCTCGCCCTGCATCCGTTGTGCCAAGTGCGTAAGTGCCTGCCCCATGGGCCTTGAGCCATACCTGCTCGCCTCCTACACCCGTCTCAAGGATTGGGATGGCTGCGAGAAGAACGACGTCACATCATGCATCGAGTGTGGATCTTGTGCCTTTACCTGTCCCTCCAACCGCCCCCTACTCGACAACATCCGCGTTGCCAAACAGACCGTCATGGGCATCATCAAGGCACGCCACATGGAAGCTATAAAAAAGTAATTATCAATAAAAAATCAAAAATTCATAATTCATTATGAATTTTAAGAATATGAAACCAATCATCTCCCTTTCACCCCACGTCCACGGCGGCGACTCGGTGCAGAAGAACATGTTCGGCGTGTGCATAGCCCTCATTCCTGCTCTGATAGCATCGCTGTATTTCTTCGGACTCGGGTCTGCCATCGTCCTGCTGACGTCGGTGGCCGCGTGTGTGTTCTTCGAGTGGGCCATCACACGCTTCATCCTCGGACGCGAGCGCCTGACCATCTGCGACGGCAGTGCCGTCCTCACAGGTCTGCTGCTCGGCTTCAACCTGCCCTCAAACCTTCCCATTTGGATTATCATCATTGGTGCACTCGTGGCAATAGGCATCGGCAAGCTGACGTTTGGTGGCCTGGGCTGCAACCCCTTCAACCCTGCCCTCGTAGGTCGTGTCTTCCTGCTCATCTCATTCCCCGTGCAGATGACCTCATGGCCGCTCAGCGGACAGCTGGGTTATTTGGATGCCGAGACGGGTGCCACACCACTGGCACTCATGAAGCTGGCCATCAAGGAAGGCGACACCTCCTACCTCGATCAACTGCCTTCAGCCTTCGATATGCTCGTGGGTCAGACAGGCGGTTCGCTCGGTGAGGTCAGCGCCTTGTGCCTGCTCATAGGGTGCTGCTACATGATATGGAAGAAAATCATCACATGGCATATCCCCGTGAGCATCCTCGGCACCGTATTCGTGCTGGCAGGGCTCTTCCATCTCATCGACTCCAGCTATGCAAACCCCGTGCAGGTCATCCTCGCCGGAGGCTTGATGCTCGGCGCCTGCTTCATGGCAACAGACTATGTCACCTCGCCAATGACGGCCAAGGGCCAGCTCATCTACGGCTGCGCCATCGGTGTGTTGACCGTCCTCATCCGTGACTTCGGCAGCTATCCCGAGGGCATGAGCTTCGCCATCCTCATCATGAATGGCTTCACGCCGCTCATCAACACTTATGTCAAACCTAAACGCTTCGGGGAGGTGAAGAAATAATTCATAATTCAAAATACATAATTGACAATGAAACATCACTCTTATAATGAAATGCCGAAAGGCGTGTTAATTATGTATTACGAATTATGAATTATGAATTCTAAAGAGACATGAATTCTAAAGAGATATGAAAAAACTGCCATCAACATTACCTAATATGCTCTTGGTGCTGACCCTCATCTCGGTCATCGCCGCAGGAGCATTGGCCTACGTGAACAAGATTACCGCAGGCCCCATCGAAGAGAACAAGGCACGCACGCTGGCCGAAGGCATCAACTCTGTGCTCGGCGTTTCCGACGCCAATGTTCAGGACACACAGACCGTTGAGGATGCCAACGGCAACGATGTCATCATATATTCTACCGACAAAGGTGTTGCCGTGCAGGCCATGGACCCCAACGGCTTCGGCGGAACCCTGAAAGTGCTTGTCGGCTTTGACGAAGCCGGTGCCATAAAGGGCTACACCGTCCTCGAGCACGCTGAGACTCCCGGTCTCGGTGCCAAGGCAAGCTTCTGGTTCCAGAAGGGCGAGAAGGGCGACATCATCGGCAAGAACCCTGGCCAGAAGGAGCTCACCGTCAGCAAAGACGGCGGCGACGTGGATGCCATCACCGCTTCCACCATCACCTCACGAGCCTTCCTCCGTGCCGTCAACGTGGCCTTCCATGCCTACGCCGGAGCGTCTGCTACCGCTGACGCACAGAGCGGAGCGTCTGCCCAGCAATCAAGTCATAATTGATAATTCATAATTCACAATTATTCACCCGTTAAATAAGAACAATGAACAACAGCACTTTTTATCATGCGTTGCATTGCGCAGCAAATTATGAAATGTGAATTGTGCATTGTGAATTAAGAAGATATGAAATATATCAAGATTTTATGGAATGGCATCCTCAAGGAGAACCCCACCTTCGTTCTTCTCCTTGGCATGTGCCCTACGCTGGGAACGACCTCCAGCGCCATCAATGGTATGTCGATGGGTCTGGCCACCATGGCTGTCCTCATCTTCTCCAACTTCATCATCTCGTGCATCAAGAGCATCGTGCCCGACATGGTGCGCATACCATCCTACATCGTCGTGATAGCATCACTCGTCACAGCCCTGCAAATGTTCATGCAGGCCTTCACTCCTGAGGTCTATAAGACTCTCGGCCTGTTCATTCCCCTCATCGTCGTGAACTGCATCATCCTCGGTCGTGCCGAGGCTTTCGCTGCCAAGAACGGCCCCGTGGAGAGCATCTTCGACGGTCTCGGCATAGGTCTGGGTTTCACCATCGCACTCACCCTGCTCGGCGGCATCCGCGAGCTCCTCGGCACAGGCAAGCTCTTCGGCGCCACCCTCTACTCCGAGAACTACGGCATGTTGCTCTTTGTCCTTGCACCAGGCGCTTTTATCGCCCTCGGCTATCTGATTGCTATCGTCAAGAAAACAGCTAAAATTTAGACTCTATGGCATACCTATTAATCTTCTTCTCGGCCATCTTCGTCAACAACATCGTCTTCTCGCAGTTCCTCGGGATATGCCCGTTCCTCGGTGTGTCGAAAAAAGTAGATACCGCCCTCGGCATGTCTGCTGCCGTGGCCTTTGTGCTCACGATAGCTACCATCGTGACCTACCTCATTCAGATTCTGCTCATCAAGTACGACCTCGTCTATCTGCAGACCATCGCCTTCATCCTCGTCATCGCTGCCCTCGTGCAGATGGTGGAGATTGTGCTCAAGAAGGTGTCACCGGCACTGTATCAGGCCCTCGGCGTCTTCCTGCCTCTCATCACCACCAACTGCTGCATCCTCGGCGTGGCAATCCTCGTGGCACAGGGCACCTACAACGCTCAGGGCATGGAGCCCACCCTCCTCACCGGCGTTGTCTATGCCGTCAGCACAGCACTGGGCTTCGGACTCGCTCTGACAATCTTCGCAGCCATCCGCGAGCAGTTGGCCATGATGGACATCCCCAAGGGTATGCAGGGCATGCCCATAGCACTCGTCACAGCAGGCCTCCTGGCCATGGCCTTCATGGGCTTTGGAGGTGTCGATGGTGGTCTCGCAAAGGTCTTCGGGCTGTAGATGAGAGCGTCAGCAACCCCTCAGGGGTGAGACACACCATAGGCTGGGGTGTTAACACTTGCTTCAGCCACACACGGACGAGCAGAACCCCGTATGGGTGACACACCACATTTGCAACATTAATGTGTCACCACTACGGGGTTCTGCTCGTCCGCTCATACGTTATCAGAGGTTGACGCCCTTGGCAGTGATATGTCACCCTACAGGGTTCCGTTTCCAGTCTTTGGCTGTACCTGTGAATCCATCGGATTTACAGGCACGATTATTGATTGAACCATATTGAACCAGTGCTTGTGCCGCTTTGAATCACCCGAATCCTTGCACGTCTGATGATTTCTGCCTTACTTTGCATCAGTTTTCGGTCAGGGTGGGAACACTGAAGAAGATGATGTCGCACCCACTCCGCATGAAACTTAGCAGAATTGTTAGAAGGTCAATCCTATAAAAAGGACAGGCCACAAGTTAGTTAGTAAATCGTGAAGCCCTCTGTCGAGACGACAGGGGGCTTCTGTATTTGTTCTCCCGACATGCTATTACCTCCCCGTTCTGCGCTCTATGTATGGGATAGTACAGCTGTATATGACAGAGAAGTGCTTACATATTATAGAGAGGAGAGACGTAAACGACCTTTTCGATGTTAGATATGCATCCACTAGGCGAGGCACATGCATCCCCTAAGGGTCTTTATTCGCCTTTCACCCAAGCCTCGATGTCGGCTGGCGTGGCATCGTTGAGGAGGCGTCCGCTCTCAAAAGTGAGGTTAGTGTATGTCTCTGCAAGAGCTTTTGAAGCTTCATCTATCTCTGAGCCGCCACTCGTTGCGAAGGGTACGATGGTGACGTCGGCAAACTCAGACTCCTCGATGAACGTGTTGATGACACGCGGCGCCACGCCCCACCAGATGGGGAAGCCGAGGTAAATCTTTTTATACTGCCTCAAATCCACAGGCAGGGCCTTGATGGCGGGTCGTGCTTTAATGTCCTTCATCTCCACACTCGAGCGCGAGAGGCTGTCACGCCAGTTGAGGTCGTCCTCGGTATATGGCTCGACGGGTTCAATCCTGAAGACCTCGGCCTCCAAAGCTTGAGCCAGCAGTTCGGCGGCAGCTTGAGTAGTGCCAGTGGCTGAGAAGTAGGCTACGAGAGTCTTCTCGGCAGCGGCATCAGTGGTGTCTTCGGTGGTCTCGGCCTTGGGAGCCTGTTTGCATGCTACGATGGCAAGTGCTGCCAGAGCACAGAGAAATAGTTTCTTCATAATGGTGTTGGTTTAAGAGTTAGGTATTATGTTGATGCGTTTCCAGATTGCAAAAGTAAGGTCTTTTTTGGTAATATCATTGCTTTATGACATAAAAAAGTGTAAGAAACATCGTTTTTTTGCCCGTGTTTACCCTTCGTGTGAGAAAAATGTTTATTTTTGCGCCATGAAACACGAACGTCTGTGGAATGCGAACTACTGCCGCGTGATGGCAGCCAACTTCGCACTATTCTTCGCCTTCTACCTGCTCACGCCTCTGCTGCCCCTCTACCTCAGCGAGCATTTCGGTGCCACGAAGGATGTCATCGGGCTCGTATTGAGCGGCTACACGCTCACGGCCCTGCTCTCCCGACCCTTCTCGGGCTATCTTGTTGACACTTACCCGCGCAAGCGTGTCCTCATGGTGTGCTTTGCGCTGTTCTTCATCTTCTTCGGCGGCTACATCGGGGCATCCACGCTGTTTCTCTTCGCCATCGTAAGGACTCTGCATGGAGCACCCTTCGGTGCTCTTACGGTGGCAAACTCCACGATGGCCATCGACGTGCTACCATCGTCTCGCCGCAACGAGGGCATAGGCTACTACGGTCTCTCCAACAACCTCGCCATGGCCATTGCGCCATCGGTGTCGGTGCTGCTGTATCGCGCCACGGGTAGCTTCGACCTTCTTTTCTGGCTCTCCCTCATCATTGCCGGTGCCGGCATGTGTGTCGATGCCGGCATCAAGAAGCCGGCGTCTAAGTCTGAAGCTGTCTCTTCGCACATACCGTCAGCCGCAGCTGTCACTCTACGTCCGTCTCCCCCTAAGAGTAAGATCCCGCATCTATCGCTCGACCGCTTCTTTCTCGTCCGTGGCTGGCCTCTGGCAGTAAACATGATGTTTTGCGGTTTCTGCTTCGGTGTGCTCAGCAACTATATCGCCATCTATGGCAAGGAGGTGCTGGGGCGCGAGGGCGGCACCGGCATCTACTTCACCCTCGTCTCCGTGGGGCTGATAGCCTCGCGTCTGCAGGGTGCCAAGGCTCTGCGCGAAGGGCGCCTCACTCTCAATGCCGCCGAGGGTATGGTAATCTCCACTGCCGCCTATCTCCTCTTTGTGGCCATGCCCAACGATGTGGGCTACTATGTCTCTGCCCTACTGCTCGGCCTCGGCAACGGCCATTTGTGGCCCGCTTTCCAGAACATGATAATCGAACTAGCGCACCACAACGAGCGCGGCACCGCCAACTCCACACTCCTCGTGGCATGGGATGTCGGCATAGGTCTTGGGGTGCTGCTTGGCGGTGTCGTGGCCGAACATTCCGGCTATACTGCCGCCTTCTGGGCCGTGGCAGCATCACAGTGCATTGCCACCGCCATGTTCTTCGCCTTCACGCGGCAACACTTCATAAGCTGTCGCATTCGGTAAACTCTCACGCATCTCACAATAATCTATGGAACCCTCTTTCACACTACCCCCCGGCCTTTCCAAGCCAGAACGCTATGAGCGTTTCCTCGACGAGTATCACACCTTCATTGATGGCGAGACCGACGTCATCTCCACCCTTGCCAACACCAGCGCCGCCCTGCGTGAGGCCTTCGCCTTCTTTTGGGTGGGCTTCTACCTCGTCAGTTCGGACGAATGGCTGTCACTCGGGCCGTTTCAGGGCACGGCAGCCTGCACCCGCATACGCCGCGGGCGTGGTGTGTGCGGCACGGCATGGGCAGAGGCACGCACGCTAGTGGTTCCCGACGTTGATGCTTTTCCCGGTCACATAGCATGCAGCGGAGCATCCCGCTCAGAGATTGTGGTGCCTCTCACCGATACCCACGGCATTATACACGGTGTGCTCGACATAGACAGCGACCGCATCAATGACTTCGACGACGCCGACCGTCACGGCCTCGAAGCCGTAGTTGCAGCCCTCACGGCAACACTGTGGCACACTGACATTTAGATCTGTTGTTACGAATCAGTAATTTTATTCCCTGCAAAGGCAAAAGCTTTCATCCTGGCTTTCTCAATCAGGCTCAAGTAACATTCATTATGACGAACAAGTTCACAAACCTATGGCGCACGGCCCTTGTGGGGGTTGTTGCGTGCGCCCTGGCTACGTGCCAACACAAGGATGCGCCGACCTCCTTCGATGTTGATGCTGCATTGTCGCAGTGCAGCAAGCAGCTTCGCCGAACCATGTCACAGCTGTCGGCCACGGGCCATATCGACACCACCATGATGCCTCGCAACGTGGCCTCCGGCGACACGGCATGGAGCCTTCGCCCCGTGTGTGCCGAGGAGTGGTGCAGCGGTTTCTGGCCCGGCATATTGTGGATGGGCTATCAGGTTGAGAGCGAAAGGCAGCTGTCAGGCAGCGGCAGCGCAGATGACCAACGTTACCTATCGTCCCTGAAAAAGGCTGCCGTTGAGTCCACGGTGGCAATGCGGCGCATCGTTGACGCACCAGTATTCGACCACGACCTGGGATTCCTCATCTTCTGTAGTGCCGGCACGGGTCTTCGCGTGCTCGACGCAGAGCTGCAGCGCAAAGACCTCCCGGCCGATGTGCGTGCTGCCGACGAGGCCGCTGCCGACGTCTTCCGCACCCTCTGCCTCCGTGCCGCCGATTCGCTGACGACACTATTCCGCCCCAATGTGGGAACCATACTCTCATGGCCCCGCAACATTCAGATGTTCGGAGGTCACAACACCATTATGGACAACATGATAAATCTGGAGCTTCTCTGCTGGGCAGGCCACACAGATATAGCCATTCGCCACGCTGCTACCACTATGCAACACCATTTCCGCCCCGACGGTTCCAGCTATCATGTGGCAGTCTATGACACGCTGACCGGCGACTTCATCCGTGGCGTAACCCATCAGGGCTATGCCGATTCATCGATGTGGGCTCGCGGTCAGGCATGGGCCATCTACGGGTTCACGACGATGTATCGCTTCACTCGAGACCAACGTTTCCTCTCCATGGCCGAGAGAGCTGCCGACATATTCCTGAAGCGCCTCGGCGAGACCTCAGACGACTGGGTGCCTTACTGGGACTTTGACGACCCACGCATCCACGACCCTAAAGCCCCACGCCCCAAAGATGCATCGGCGGCAGCTGTCGTGGCGAGTGCCTTGCTCGAGCTGTGCCAGTATGCAGGCCAAGGTCTGGACGAGGCTGCTGACAGCGCCGAGGATGGCGGACACGCAGGCAGTAAATATTTCGTCGCGGCAGAAGAGATGCTACGATGCCTTGCCTCGTCAGAATATCAGGCCGGCAAGGCAAACCCGGCCTTTCTGCTGCACAGCACGGGCAACCTTCCTGCCGGTTCAGAGATTGACGTACCTATTGTCTATGCCGACTACTACTATCTTGAAGCCCTGCTGCGCTACCGACATCTCATCCAGACACCCAACCCCTGACTCCCCCACCCCACACAAAAACATTAATCCATGAGAACTTTCATCCTCCCCTGTATCCTATGTTGCTGGCTGGCGGCTGCCGCACAGCCCGCTCTCTCCGACTACAAGATGTCCGGCCCCTACGAAGTGGTGGCCCGCGACGGACGTCACGCTAACACGAAAGGCGGCAGCGAGCGCGACATGAAAGCCGCCTGGGACTGCGCACGCCAAGGCGAGCACGCCAAGGCGCTGGAAATCATCAATGCCTATGCCAACACTCTGCAACGCTTCGACGGCCACGATGCGCCGCTCTGCCTGATACAAGCCTACTGGCTATGCCGCGCCATGACGCTCGAGGGCGCACACCGCACACCGGCATGGGATGAGATGATACGCAGGGCCGTGGTGCCTGTCATCGACAAGTTCGACGCTGACTCGCCATACGCCAATGGCAACTGGGGCGCCATCGTCAACCGCTGCCGCATGGCAGCAGCCTTGGCGATGTCCGACAGCATTATGTACCAAGCCGCCATCGACTATTATCTCACGGCCAACGACAACGGGTCGCTGCCACGGTATGTCGGCCCGACAGGTCAATGCCAAGAGACAGGTCGCGACCAGAACCACGCACAGCTGGGACTCGGCGCACTGGCAGATATCTGCGTGATGGCAGAGGAGCATGGCGATGACCTCTGGAGCGCACTTGACAACCGTCTCATGCACGGTCTGGAATACTCTGCGCGCTACAACCTCGGCTATGACGTGCCCTTCCAGACATGGCAAGACTGCACCGGGCTCTACAACGATTGGACAGAACCCGGTGCCATGGGACGAGGGCTCATACGATGCATCTATGACGCGCCATACGACTATTATGTCAGAAAGAAAGGCCTGCAAATGCCATACGTCAAGCGACTGCTGGCCATGCAGAAGAAGGCGGCACGCCGAGGCGAGATCCATGCCTCGCCAGAAGCTGACAGCTGGCGCGTGCCGGGCGTCACGGAGGGCAAGAAGCTTCATGAAGTAATCTGCTATCCCGCTCCCGAGGGTGCACCGCTCAAGCATGACTACGATGTCTTTGTGCAGCCGCGAGGCAGCAAAGAGTGGACACGCATCGACACATACATGGCCAAGGTGAATGCCCCCGTGGGCGACAACAGGCACAAGGTGTCAGAGATATCATATTGCATGTTCGACTTCACGGGAGATGTCTTCGTGCGCGTGGTGGCCAAGCGCAGGAAGTTCACATCGGCGCGCATACGCCCCGACTACCGAGGCACGATAGCCAATGTCCAGAATGATTCCACCGTGCAATTCCTGCTCTTCCAGCCCGAAAATGTCAGCGTAGAACTCGACGGAGACATCACCGGCAATCTGCTCGTCTTCACCTCACGGCCGCCCGTCAGCCGCGAAGAGGCAGAGCGTGAAGCCAAGGCTCAGGGTCGCACGTTCCGCTACTATGCCCCGGGCTTCTATGCCGACGCCGACAGCATCGCCGTGCCGTCCAACACCACCGTGTATCTCGAGGGCGGGGCATATCTCACAGGAACCTTCTCTGTCGATGACGCACACGACGTCAGCATCCTCGGCAGAGGCATAGCACGCCCCACACGCGGCTACGAGGGGTGCCGTGTGCGACGGAGCCGTAACGTGCTCATCGACGGACTGGTGGTGAACACCTGCCCCGTGGGAGGGTCCGACGGTGTCACGCTGCACGATGTGCGCAGCATCTCTTTCCCACAGTGGGGCGACGGACTCAACGTCTTCGCCTCGAGCAATGTGCTCTACGACCGTGTCTTCTGCCGCAACAGTGATGACTGCACCACGGCCTACGCTACACGTAAGGGTTTCGAGGGCGGTGTGAGGAATGTGCGCATGCGCAACTCCACGCTATGGGCCGACGTCGCACACCCCATCATGATAGGGTTACACGGTGCCGCAGCGGGGCCACACCCCGAACGTCTCGACACCATAGAGAACATCGTCTATGAGAACATCGACATCCTCTGCCAGAGCGAGCCTCAGATAGAGTATCAGGGATGCCTCACCATCAACTGCGGCGACAACAACCTCGTGCGCAACGTCACCTTCGACAACATCCGCATCGAACAGCTGCACCAAGGCTCACTTCTGCAAGTCAAGATAGGGTGGAACGAGAAATACTGCAAGGCCCCCGGCCTCGGAGTGGAGGGCATAACGTTCCGTAACATACGCTACTCTGGCACACAGCCCTACATGTCAGTCATCAATGGCTACGACGAGGAGCGCCGAGTCAAGGACATCACCTTTGAAGGCCTTAAGATTAACGGACGACACATCCACGACAACATGCCAGGCAAGCCGAGATGGTACAGCACTGCCGACTACGTTCCCATGTTCGTCGGCAATCATGTCGATGCCGTCGTTTTCAAATGAAAAGCCCCTGCGTGTGGGCTGTCGCTACCTCTGTGACTTCGTTGCAGGGGCTTCGATGAATTCGTAGCATCCGGCATCGGGGGCATTGTCGCTCATCCTGCTGCGTCCGAGACGGTCGGTGGGATATGACAATGCCGTTGCGGCATCGGCCTTGCCTCTAATAGCAGAGAGCGAGTCGGGCGTGAAGTCGTAAATGAAGTTATGCGTGTCAATGAGCTTGAAGTTGCGGAACGATGCCGTCTCACTCTTGGGATCGTCATAGGTGATGTTGATGAAGCGTACCGGGTCTTCGGTGACCTCGGTGGCAATAAAGCAGTTGCGGAAGATGTAGTTGGCCTCATAGTCTTGATTCTCAAACCACGAGCCCATGAGGACATCTTCGGCATAGCCTGTGATGACGCAGTTTACGAACTCGGCTTTATGCAGAGGGTAATAGGCATCCGAGGGTCCGCGGTTGGTGAGACGCAGGGCGTCGCCCCTGTTGGCATCGAGAGGATAGAACTGTGCGAGAGTGCAGTGTGTGAAAGCTGTCGTGCCACCGAGCAGCGACACGCAGTGGCCGAGGGTGTTGCTGATCTCCGTGTTCTGCACCTCGACGTGTGCGGCCTTAACATACAGTCCGTCGCCCCCGATGTTGTGTATGCGGCTGTTGACGATGTTGACTTTCAGCGTGTCGGCCATTGTGCTGTCGCAGATGATGCCGTAGGAGCCACTGTGCAGGTCAAGATAGCACAGGCTGTTGCCGGCACTCTCCGGTGCGAAGCGCATACCTTGCCACCTCGATGGGAGACGGTCGTAGGGCAGGTAGTCGAACATGTGGTCGGTGCGGTCGCCGCGCAACACCACGGGAGCCTCCAGCGTGCCCTGTGCTATGAGCGTGCCGCGGACATCGATGCCCGCTCCGTCGTGGAAGAGCAGCTGCGTGCCTGCTGCCAGTGTCAGCGTGGCTCCCGGTGCCACCACGAGGCTGTCATAGACCACGATGGGTCGCCTCGCCGTCAGCGTGGTGTCTGTCGTCACCACCCATCCGCCATGAAAGTCGGCATTCCGGCTCGATGCCACGAGCATTGTATGTTGTTCTATACCGCTCTCCAGTAGAAACGACAAGCGGTCTTCTATGCGATGAACGGTGTCGTCGGCATTGACAGGCAGCGTCACTTCGATACGCACCACTATGCTGTCACGCCGCCTCACCTCGAAGTCGGTGGCCATGTTCGACGGCGTACGACTGAGGTCCTGCCCATCGACATTGATGCGGAACGGGCTGTCGGCACCGCCTTCGAGCCTCACGGTGTTTATGCGCAGGCCCTTGTCGGCATGGTTATAGACGATGAGCGTCTTCGTGGCCGACGGCACCGTGGACAGCAACGTGTCGAAGCGCACGGTGTCGGTGCTGAAGGAGAGCGTCGTGGAGCGGTCGGTCGTGAAGCTGTCGTAGCTGTCACAAGCGGCACAGGCCAGGAGGAGCGAGATAAGCACCGCCATCGTCCCCACTCTCAGAGGAGAGTGGAACGGACAGCGGTGAGTGTAGTAGCGTGTGACGTTCACTATCATGGTTGTATGCTTTGCCATTCTACTTTCATCTGGCGTTACGACCTGAAAGGTATCTGCTTTTCTGTCCCTTTAGGGTGAGATGATGGCAAGGCCGTTGCTATAGGTTACACATTCTCGAGGATGGCCAACAGATGCCGCCACACCATATCTACCGTAGGGATGAGCAGTCGCTCGTCGGGCGAGTGCACGCCACGCAGTGTGGGTCCGAAGCTCACCATGTCCAATCCTGGATATTTCTCAGAGAACAGTCCGCACTCCAGTCCGGCATGTATGCCTCTCACCACGGGTTCCTTGCCAAAGAGCCGCACATACTGCTCACGGGCTATGCGCAGTATCTCGCTCTTGGGGTTCATGGCCCAACCCGGGTAGCCGTCGCCGATGGTGACCTCTGCCCCTGCCAGCTCGAAGACGGCAGCTATGGTGTGGCTCATGTTGTGGCGTGCTGAAAGGATGCTGCTACGCTGACTCGTGACGATGCGTATGTGTCCCGGCTCCACCTGCTTTATGCTGGCGAGGTTTGAACTCGTCTCCACAAGTTCTATGCCCTGGCTCATGGCATACACGCCGTTGTCCACGGCCTGCAGGGCACTTATCAGACGACAGTTGACGTCTGCGGGCAGCACCGTGGCCTGCCGCTCCTCGCTCTCGAGTACGAACTGCATCGACCGTTCCGTCACGGCAAACTCCTCTTCCACCTCAGCGGCAAAGACATTCCAACGCGCGCGCGCCTGTTCCTTATACTTATTAGGCACACACACCACACACTCGGCCTCGCGCGGAATAGCGTTGTGCAGGCCTCCAGCCTGGATGTCGGCGATGCGCAGTCCCCAGGCCTTCATGCCGTCGTAGAGGAAGCGCGCCAGAAGCTTGTTGGCATTGGCACGACGCTTGTCGATATCGTCGCCGCTGTGCCCGCCCATGAGACCCTTTATGGTGAGGCGCAGGAAGAAGGCATCGGCAGGCGCTGCCTCAGGCTCGAAGCGAAAATCCACGTATGTGCCGCAACCTCCGGCACACGACACGAACAGCTCGCCCTCGTCCTCCGAGTCGAGGTTGATGAGCATCGTGCCGGTCATGAAACCGGGCTTCATGCCCTCAGCACCCGAAAGTCCTGTCTCCTCGTCGCGCGTGAAGACACACTCTATGGGTCCGTGCTTGATGGTGTCGTCGGCCAGGATGGCCATCTCCATGGCGCAACCGATGCCGTCGTCAGCGCCGAGGGTAGTGCCACGTGCACGCATCCATTCGCCATCGACGTATGTCTGGATGGCATCGTTCTGGAAATCGAAATCGACATCGTTGTTTTTCTCGCACACCATGTCCATGTGGCTTTGCAGGATTACAGTCGGGCGGTCTTCCATGCCCGGGGTTGCGGGTTTGCGTATCAGCACGTTGCCCGTCTCATCGACAATGGTCTCGAGGTTCAGGCTCTGTCCGAAGTTGCGCAGGAAGTCAATCATCTTCTCTTCGTGCTTCGATGGGCGCGGTACGGCATTGATGCGTGCGAACATGTTGAACACGCTGGCTGGTTTGAGTTCTGTCATAGCGTTATGAGTTTGCTGTTTTTTTCTTAATTTATTGACTTTATGATTCTGTTTTTGCTAATTAAGGTTAAAGTTAGTCACAAGAATCGCGTAGGACGCAACTTTGCGCTATCTTTGCGCTGCAAAATTACATAAGTTTCTATTATTAAACGCACGAAATGCTAAAAATATTGCTTCTCACACTGGGAATTATTGGCGTGGCAGTGGTTCTGCTGGCCGCGAAGCTCATTATCCGCGGCGATGCCAGCGGCCCCATGCAGCATATCGGTGCCAGCCGTGCCATGCGTGACCGCGGCATTCACTGCGTGGAGAGCATGGATGCCATAGAGCGCGCACAGCGTGCACACCGACAGCACGCGAGTGAGACGCGATGAGACATGCAGCATAACGTAATCCGTCATTAACACCGAACGCATTCATATAATGAAGAAAATCTTACTCGCAATGAGCGCCGCCGTGGCGCTGACAGCATGCTCCGGCAAGCAAGCAGAAGCCCCTGTGGCTCAAGACGAACCCACGTCAGGGCTGCGCATAGCCTACATCGAAGTTGACTCGCTGATGAGCCAGTACCAGTTCTGCAAGGACTATAACCTCCTTCTCAACCAGAAGGGCGAGAACGCCCAGAAGGCTCTGGCTGACAAGCAGCGTGCACTGCAGTCGCACGCCAATGCCCTTCAGAAGAAGTACGAGAGCAACGGCTTTACCACACGCGATGAGCTCGAACGCGCACAGAACCAGCTGGCCCGCGAGCAGCAGGACCTTGCCGAGCTCGAGCAACGCCTCATGGGCGAGCTTGCCAATGAGCAGGCCAACCTCACTGCCGAGATGCGCGACAGCATCCAGGCCTTCCTCCGCACTTACAACAAGAGCAAGAAGTTCGACTACATCCTCTCACGCTCTGGCGACAACATCCTCATGGCCAATCCCGCCTTCGACATCACCGAGGAGGTGGTGCGCGGCCTCAACAAGCGCTACAAGGCCAAGCCCGACGTCACGAAGGCCACAAAGAGCGACAAAGAGGACTAAGCAATCTGCCCACAGACATTGGAATACACAGAACTATCTTTCGTAATAAATCCCTATAGTGAGGCCGCCGCCGATGTGCTGGCAGCCTCCCTTGCTGATGCAGGCTGCGACAGCTTCGTGGCCGAGCCTGCGGGTCTGAAGGCTTATGTGCCCACGGCTCTCTACGACGACAGCCGTGTCCGGGCTGTCGTCGAGGGTCTCCCCTTCGCAGACACCGACGTGAGCTACACCGCCACGGCCGTCGCCGACCAGGACTGGAATGCCACCTGGGAGGCAGAGGGCTTCGAGCCTATTGTCATAGGCGACCGCATCGTCATCCACGATGAGGATGCCACCGACTATCCCCCGGCACGCATCGACATCGCCATACATCCGCGTCAGGCCTTCGGAACGGGCACGCATGCCACGACACGCCTCATGCTGCGCCAGTTGCTGGATGCCAACATTGACGGCGCCACGGTCATCGATGCAGGCTGCGGCACCGGCATACTCGGCATACTCTGCGCCATGCGGGGAGCATCGGCCGTCATGGCCTACGACATCGACGAGTGGAGCGTCAGCAACGCCCAGCACAACTACGACATCAACCACCGCCGCCACCCCGACAGCTTCTGGCCCGTGGTAGATATCGAGCACGGCGATGCCAGCTGTCTGGCCACGGCGCCGCAGGCCGACATCATCCTGGCCAACATCAACCGCAACATCCTCCTGGCCGACATGCCCGCCTTCGCACGCAGGCTGAAGCCTGGAGGCAAGCTCATGGTGAGCGGCTTCCTGTCCGAGGACATCACGATGCTCACCGAGGCTGCTGCGGCACAGGGGCTGCGACTGATGCGTCAGGCCTCAGACGGCGAGTGGCAGCTGCTGCTCTTCAAACAGCCGAACACCGACCAGCGCCTGTTGCAGCTGCTCTCCCAGAGCTTCCCAAACATCGCCACTGCCAGCACCGAAATAATCAACCTCGAAGCTATTCAGAACCTGCCCAAAGGCACCGAGCACTTCATGGCCGACATACACGGCGAGTACGAAGCCTTCCTGCACATCCTGAAAAATGCCAGCGGACGCATCAAGCGCAAGGTGCGCGAGCTCTTCGCCGACACGCTGACCGACGAACAGCAACGCGACCTCTGCACACTCATCTACTATCCTGAGCAAAAGCTCGAGATTATCAAGAACAGCCGCAGCGATGACCTCGACGACCTGCACCCGGCACATGGCGTAGGCGAAGCACCGGTGTCAGACATCGACCGCCAGTCGTCGCTCAACGCATTCTACGCCACCACCTTGCGGCAGCTCACACGCGTGCTGCAGACGGTGTCTTCAAAATATACACGCTCCAAGGTGCGCAAGGCCCTGCCCTCAGAGTTTGCCTACATCATAGAAGAGCTGCTGCACGAGTCGCCCTCCGACCACGACAAGGAGGCCTACTTCTCTGCCATCATAGACAGCATCATCGAGACAGACCGGGCAGATGCATTCATCGTTGCCATCGCCAGTGTCATACAGCGGCTGGCCGTTGACCAGCTGCACATCCTCGGCGACATCTTCGACCGAGGGCCTGGCGCACACATCATCATGGACCGCCTGTGCCAGCTGTCGGCATGGGACATACAGTGGGGCAACCACGATGCCCTATGGATGGGTGCCGCCGCAGGCAACGACTGCTGCATTGCCAATGTGCTGCGGCTGTCACTGCGCTACGGCAACATGGCCACACTCGAGGACGGCTACGGCATCAACCTCGTGCCACTGGCCACCTTCGCCATGGACACCTATGCCGACGACCCCTGCGACCTCTTCGGGCCGCGGCTCGACAAGGATGACACTACCCACAACGAAAAGACACGACGCCTCATAGCACAGATGCACAAGGCCATAAGCATCATCCAGTTTAAACTCGAAGCACAGATGATACTGCGACGGCCGCAATGGGGCATGCACAACCGACTGGTGCTGCAGAACATCGACCTCAAGCGCGGGGTCTATGTCTGCGACGGCCGCGAGTACGAGATGAAGGACACCTTCCTGCCAACCCTCGACCCTCGACATCCGTTCGAGCTTACTGCCGAGGAGGCCGAGCTGGTGCGACAGCTGCATCACAGCTTCCGCGTCTCCGACAAGCTCCAGAAGCACATAAAATGCCTCTTTACGCACGGATGCATGTATGCCGTCACCAACGGCAACCTACTCTTCCACGCCAGCGTGCCTCTCAACGCCGACGGCACACTGAAGGCCGTGGACATCGACGGACACTCGTACAGCGGCCGCGAGCTGCTCCACCACATAGGCATCACCATGCGCGCCGCCTTCAACGCCGACACGCCACGAGCCGAAAAGAGCTTCGCACGCGACTACTTCTGGTACCTTTGGTGCGGCCCCGACTCACCGCTCTTCGACAAGGACCGCATGGCCACCTTCGAGCGTTATTTCCTCTGCGACAAGGCCACACATGAGGAGCGTAAGGGCAACTACTACCTGTTGCGCGACAATGCCGATGTCTGCGACCGCATACTCGATGCCTTTGGCGTCAGCGGACACCACCGCCACATCATCAACGGACACGTGCCGGTGAGGGTGGCAGGCGGCGAAAGCCCCATCAAAGCCGGCGGGCGGCTCATGGTCATCGACGGGGGGCTGTCGAAGGCATACCACGACACCACGGGCATCGCGGGCTACACACTCGTCTTCCACAGCCGCGGCTTCGAACTCATTCAGCACGAGCCCTTCCGCAGTGCCGACGATGCCATACGCCGCGGCACCGACATCGTAAGCTCAAAGCAAATCGTGGAGCTCAGCGGACGACGCATACGCGTCCGCGACACCGACAAAGGCCGGCAGCTGCAAGACCAGATCGACGAGCTCCAGGAGCTGCTCTACGCCTACCGACACGGCACCATCAAGGAACGTCTCTCCGCCGCCAAGTGAATCGGACCGACAAGCCGATACCACAAACGACAAATAAGACAAAAGATGAAACGTACCCTTCTATGCCTCTCAGCAATTGTCTGCGTGCTGACGCTGTCGGCACAGGGCATCTACGACTTTCAAGTGAAAGACAAGTCCGGCACCGACGTGCCTCTTGCACAGTTCAAGGGCAAAGTGCTGCTCATTGTGAACACAGCCACACGCTGCGGATTCACACGTCAGTACAGCGAGCTCGAAGCCCTCTATGAGAAATATCACGACGAAGGTCTTGAGATTCTCGACTTCCCCTGCAACCAGTTCGGGCAGCAGGCTCCGGGCACCGTCGAGGAGATTCAGCAGTTCTGCACACTCAACTACGGCGTGCGCTTTCCACAGCTCTATGCCGGACGCACAGGCGAGGCCGCGAGCACCAAGATCGAGGTCAACGGCGACAACACCCACCCTCTCTACGCATACCTGAAATCGCAGCAGGGCTTCGGAGGGTTCCGCACCGACAGCGACATGGGCAAGGCCATGGACACGATGCTGCGCCGTCAGGATTCGGCCTACGACAAGAATCCCGACATCAAGTGGAATTTCACAAAATTCCTCATCGCCCGCGACGGCAGAGTCGTCAGACGCTACGAGCCTACCGACGATATGAGCGACGTGGAAGTCGGCATCGGCACCGAGCTGAACCCCGTGCTGAGCAACATCATGGCCCGTCGCTCCGTGCGACGCTATCTTGACAAGCCCGTGGAGCACGAGAAGCTGCAGACCCTGGCCATGTGCGGCATCAACGCCCCCAGCGGCATGAACCGCCAGCCGTGGATCGTCAGAGTGGTGGAGGACCGGAAGCTCATCGCCGACGTCACCGAGGTCTATCGCCAGGCCAACGCCGAGCAGGTGGCTCGCGACAGTAACTTCAAGAACATGTTCCGCAATGCCCCAAACATAATCTGCGTGTGCACGCCGGCCAATGGCGGTGGCGAGCTCGATGCCGGCCTGCTGGGCGAGAACATCATGCTTGCCGCTCAGGCTATGGGGCTCGGCACATGCTGTCTGGGAGGCCCCGTGCGCTTCCTGCTCGCCAACGAGAAGGCACGTTTCTTCATCGACAAGCTCGAGATCCCTGCCGACTACAAGCTCAACTACATCATCGCCGTAGGCTACCCCGACGAACAGCCTCAGGCCAAACCGCGTGACGCCTCCAGGGTGAAGTTCATCAAGTAGCTGACAAAGGGTATTAATCCCCTAGGGGAGTTAGCAAACTCCCCTAGGCGAGTTACACAACTCCCCTAGGCGAGTTTGCTAACTCCCCTAGGGGCTTTTTCAGCCCCGGCCACAGGGATGACCCGCAACCCCAAAGAACATGACCCGCGACCCCTAAGGACATGACCTTCGACCCCGAAAGTCATACCCCGCACCCGGCAGAACAGGACCCGCATCCCGGCAGGTCATACCCATATTGTGCCACAGGCCATGCCCCACAGCAAGGCTGGGCAGCCAGACAGCCTTTGGCACACTCTTTGCTATAGATGTAACAAAGCATAAAACACTGAAATTATGACAGACGAAAAGAAAACACAAGACGAATCTCTCGACACCGAGGCACAGATGCCCGAGACAGAGGGCGCAGAGACCGACGACGTGGCCGCCGACAACGAGGCTGACACCACTGCCGACAACGAGGCCGAGGCCGCAGAGGAGCAGACACCAGAGCAGCAACTTGCTGCCGCACGTGCAGAGATTGAGGAGCTGAAGACCCAGGCTCTCTACAAGCAGGCCGAGTTCGAAAACTATCGCAAACGCACCATCAAGGAGAAAGCCGACCTCATCCTAAACGGCTCTAAGTCAGCCGTCATAGCACTGCTGCCAATCGTCGATGACTTGGAGCGTGCACTGCCATCTATGAAGCAGGCCGAAGACGTAGCTGCCGTGGCCGAGGGCGTAGAGCTCATCTACCAGAAATTCCTCAAGGCGCTGGCAGGTCTCGGCGTGAAGCAGATTGACACCGAAGGTCAGGACTTCAATGTTGACCTTCACGAAGCCATAGCTCAGGTGCCGGGGGTGCCCGACGAGCAGAAGGGACGTGTGATAGACTGCGTGGAGCGTGGCTACACCCTCAATGACCATGTCATACGTCATGCCAAAGTGGCAGTGGGTATGTGATACGTTCAACCTTAAAAACGACGGCTTTTATGCCGATAAGATATGGCAGACCAGAAAAGAGACTACTATGATGTGCTCGGCGTGTCAAAGACGGCCACCGAGCAAGAGATAAAGGCGGCCTACAAAAAGATGGCCATCAAATACCATCCGGACCGCCAGACGGGCAAGAGCGATGCCGAGAAGCAGGAGGCCGAAGCCAAGTTCAAGGAGGCGGCCGAGGCCTACGACGTGCTCCACGACCCTCAGAAACGTCAACGCTACGACCAGTTCGGCTTTGCCGGAGTGGGCGGTGCCGAAGGCAATTATCAGAACATGTCGATGGATGACATCTTCTCACAGTTCGGCGATATCTTCAGCGACCTCTTCGGCGGGGGAGCATCGTTCGGAGGCTTCGGCTTCGGAGGAGGCTTCGGCGGCGGGCGCGGCGGACGCAAGCCCCAGCACCGCGGCGGCGACCTGCGCCTTAAGGTGCGCCTGACGCTGAAAGAGTGTGCCACGGGCGTCACCAAGAAGTTCAAGGTGCGCAAGAAGGTGACATGCTCTCACTGTCACGGCAGCGGCTCCGAGAACGGCAGCGGCGACACCCAGCAGTGTTCGACGTGCCACGGCAGTGGCTACGTCATACGCTCGCAGCGCTCCATCCTCGGCATGATGCAGACGCAGAGCGTGTGCCCCGACTGTCAGGGCGAGGGCACCATCATCAAGAACAAGTGCCACCTCTGCGGCGGCACAGGCATCACGTCCGGCGACGAGGTCGTGGAGGTGAACATACCCGCCGGCGTGGCCGATGGCATGGTGCTCAACGTACCCGGCAAGGGCGATGCCGCCATCCACGGCGGCGTGCCTGGCGACATTCAGGTCTTCATTGAGGTGGAGCACGACAAGAACTTCGTACGCCATGACAACGACCTGCTCTACAACCTCATCATCGATGTGCCGACGGCCATCCTCGGCGGCAGCGTCGATGTGCCGACCCTCGACGGCAAGGTGAAGGTCAAGATAGACCCTGGTACACAGCCGGGCAAGGTGTTACGCATTCGAGGCAAAGGCATGCCCGCCGTGCAAGGCTACGGCTATGGCAATGGCGACATTATCGTCAACGTCAACGTCTATATACCCGAGACACTGACACGCGATGAGCGCGAAGCCCTGGAGCGTATGCGCAACAGCGACAGCTTCAAGCCCAGCCAGAGCGCCAAGACGGGCTTCTTCAACCGCTTCAAGCAGATGTTCGATTAAGCCTCACGCACATGCGTCAACACGTCACATCACTCTCCATGCAACAGCAACCGACAACCATCGCCACCGCCCAAGGCGGTGCCAGCATGACAGATGACGCCTATGCCTCTGTCATCACATATCTGTATAATGCAGCCCCGACGTTCCAGAACATCGGGGCTGGCGCTTACAAGGAGGGTCTCTACAACACCCATGCCCTCGACACGCATTTCGGCCATCCACATACACACTATCGCACAATCCACGTCGCCGGCACCAACGGCAAGGGCAGCGTGTCGTCAACGCTGGCAGCCGTGCTGCAGTCGGCAGGACTGCGCGTGGGTCTCTACACCTCACCCCACCTCAAGGACTTCCGCGAGCGCATACGCGTCAATGGTGAGATGATACCCAAGCAGAGAGTGGTTGACTTCGTCAGCCGTGAACGCGCCTTCTTCGAGCCGCTGCAGCCCTCGTTCTTCGAGCTCACCACGGCACTCGCCTTCCTGTGGTTTGCCGAGCAAGAGGTTGATGTGGCCGTCATAGAGGTAGGCCTGGGCGGACGTCTGGACTGCACCAACATCATCAGCCCCGACGTTGCCGTGATCACCAACATCAGCTTCGACCATCAGCAGTTCCTCGGCAACACACTGCCCCTGATTGCCGCCGAGAAGGCAGGCATCATCAAGAGCGGTGTGCCGGTGGTGGTGGGCGAGACAGATGGCGATAACGTGCGACGGGTGTTTGCCGACACATGGGCACGCGTCAATGCCGAAGCCCTGGCTACCGGCTCCCCCACCCCATCGCTCCGCTTTGCCGACGAGGAGGGACTTGTCGCATCTGCACAGCCCGAAGCCGACGGAGGGCTCCTTCTCACCCTGGCCGATGACACTCATCTTCACTATGCCCTCGGAGGCATTTACCAGCAACATAACGCCGCGACAGTCCTCACGGCCATCGACACGCTGCGGCAACAAGAATTCTACATGAAGCTGTTCGACGCTCATGACTCGGCCGTCGCCGAGGGCTTTGCCGACGTGGTGAAGCTCACGGGACTACAGGGGCGCTGGCAGCTGCTGCGCCAGCAGCCACGCATGGTGTGCGATGCCGGCCACAACGTCGGCGGCATCACCTATGTGGCACGTCAGCTGGCCATGCAACATTGCCGACAGATGCATATCGTCTTCGGCATGGTTGACGACAAGGACGTGGATGGAGCCTTGGCGCTGCTGCCCAAGGATGCCATATACTATTTCACACAGCCGTCCACAAAGCGTGCCCTGCCAGCCGCAACACTGGCAGAGGAGGGTCGCCGCCACGGCCTGCGAGGCAACGTCTTCGGCACCGTGGGCGATGCCTGCAACGCTGCCCTTCAGGCTGCCGAGGCCGATGACTTCATCTTTGTCGGCGGGTCATGCTACGTCGTGGCAGACCTGCAGCTCACAACTCCTTGTGGGGATACATCGACTTCCACCACGCATCATCACCCTTGAGCCAGCGGGCAAACCACGCATCGATGCTCTGCTGCCAGCGCTTACGCTTGTCGTAGTCGTTGATGTGATGGTCTTGGTCGCGCACCAACACCAACGCCGACGGACGCTCCAGCAGCTGCAGCGCATTAAAGAGCTGTATGCTCTCGCCGACAGGCACATTGTGGTCGGCATCGCCGTGGATGAGCAGCAGCGGCGTATGGATGCGGTCGGCAAGATATAGGGGGCTCTGCCGGACATAAAGGTCGATGTCCGACCATGGATAGGAGTTGGCCATCGACACCTCACTGTAGCTGTAGCCCCAGTAGCCCTCGCCCCAGTAGCTCGTGTGGTCGCTGATGCCGGCATGGCTGATGCCGGCGGCGAAGATGTCGGTCTGCGTAAGCAGATACTGCGTCATGAACCCGCCGTAGCTGGCACCGATACAGCCGATGTGCTTGGCATCGACAAATGGATGCTCGGCTGTGAAGGCCTTCACAGCCCCGATGATGTCCTCGGCAGGACCCACGCCTGCCGTTGCCACATGGCGGGCCGAGAAGCGCTGACCGAAGCCCGTGGCGCCGCTGGGATTCACCACAAGCACGACATATCCCTGCGCCGCATAGGCGTGTTGCGGATAGCGACTCTCGAAGTTGCGGCTCGTGGGCGAACAGCCGCCATAGTAGTTTACAATCATGGGGTACTGGCGCGAGGCATCGAAGTGAGGAGGCAGGTAATAGCGGCAGCAGATGACATCGCCACGGTCGTTGGTGAAGGTCCACGACTTGCAGGCACCGAGCGTTATGCCGTCGAGTGTCTCGCGGCTGAGGTCCTCGAGGCAGGTGACGGGGCATGCCACGATGCCTTCGCCGGCGCGCTTCGCCGACTTGGCATGAGCAAGGTCGAGACGATAGAGGCGGTCGCTGTTCGAGGCACTCTGCCCACATACGAGCATCACGGGTGACTTGCCGGCCAGCGCAAACGTTCTCACCAATTCCTCCGGAAGGCTCAGTTGCTCGATAACATCAGTTGATGGGTTCAGACGAAAGAGGTTTATGCTATCCTTATCCTCGGCATAAAAATACACCATGCCATCAGCCTTGCTCCACGACGTATGTTGCACGGACGGATTAAAGTCACGCGTCAGCGCACGCAGGCTACGCGACTGCAAGTCAAGCATGTAAAGCTGGCTATCCGTCATGCTCGGCGTCTGACCTTCATCAACGTTCTTGCCTATGCCGCCAAGCGCCTCGGGCGAGCCGGTGATGAGCACGCTGCGTCCGTCGGGCGAGAACAGGGCATTGCTGACGAAGCCGTCACGCTCCACAAGGGTATCGAGGCACAGGGTTGTAAGGTCAATGCGCAAAAGGGTGTTCACAGTCGTGGGGCGTGCGCCGAGACGGCTCTGCCCACGCATCATGAGAAGGTAGCGGCTGTCGTCACTGACATCGGTGACATAAACGTTGTCGTGAGTGTGCAGGATAGGCTGCTCGACACCCGTGCGCAAGTCGTAGAGCGAATAGACAGGACGGTTGCGCCAGCCCGGCTGACGGTCGTCGGGGTGTATCACCTCATAGACATCATCGCGTTCCTCGGGACCTTTCACCTCTTCGTAGCAGAGCATGACATTCTCTGACGGAAGGAAGCGGTAGGCCGACGTCGGCACGTCGGTGGCCAGCGTAGTCTCTGCTTGAGTTGCTGGGTCGGTGGCGATGACGCAATGTCGCCCGCGCCCGTCCTTACGAAAGCACCAGTAGCGGTTGGTGCGGGGCATCCATGCCGCCGACTGAGGTCTGGCCACGACACGCCCGGTGGACACTTCGCGCACTTCTGTGACGTCCTGAACGGTACCGCCGGGCAGAGTCTGACGCGTCGCTACTATCATCCAACGTCCATCGGGCGAGAGTGACACCGAGCTGTAGCGGCGGGCATGCAGGACGTCGGCGAGGGTGTAGAGACGGCTGTCATGCGATGTGCCGACACTGATGGCGGCATCGTCGGCAACCGTCACGGTGATGGCCAGCGAGTCGGCATCGCTGTCGGCCGTGGTGAGCGCCTTCACCACCACCTCGTGGGTGGCAGGCAGCAGCTCTACATCACTGTCGGCAGAGCTCTCGGTGCCATCGACATATAGCGTGAAGTGTTTCAGGCCGCCGACCTTAACACGCACCTTGGCAAAGGATGTCGTGGTGATGTCGAAGCCCAACAAGTGCAACGCCGCTGCCGAGGCAGCCGGTGTGTGTGGCAGTGCCTGCGATGTGCGTGTAGGCGCATGCCTCTGCGCGTCGAGGCTCAGCGGCGACTTCAGCAGCCGAGTGGCATCGAATGCCTCTTGACTGGCATTGAGGCTGTCGAGGATGGCCGGCTTCTGCAAAACCAGCGGGCCATGGTAGCGGTAAGTGGTGACATCGATGTCACGGGCGGTGGCACACATCGTGGCCAGCGCGAGCAGTAGTAGCGAATGTACGGTACGCATGTGGGTATGAGTGGTATAGTCGGAAAAACGATTTGCCGCAAAGGTAGCTATTTATCCTGACAGGGCGATGCCACAGACCCAAATCTTTTTGCGTTTAAGGTTTTTTAGCCACCTTTTGTTGCCATTGAGTGGGCAAAGCAGTATCTTTGCACCAAAATATGAAAAGATTTGCATTCATACTGCTATGTGTAGTCACGCTGCCTGTTTTTGCTGCCAGCGTAATAAGACAGGCTCGCGAGGCACTGAAGAAGAATCAGAACCTCGAACAGACTGCCAAGACCCTCCTTGCCGAGGCCGACAAGGAGGGTGTGAAGCACGCCGACCGCGTGGAATGCCTGCGTCTGGCGGCAGAGTGCAGCCGCAAGCTGCACGCTGACGAGAACCGCAAGATGTTTCTCAAGCAGAAAGCCGACACGACACGCTTCTACGCACACATCCTCGACATCTTTCTGCGCGTGGGTAAGGCCGACAGCCTCAGCCGGACACCCGACGAGAAGGGTCGTGTGCGCCCACTCTCACCACGACGCGTGCGCGATATGCTCATGCCCTACAGGAATAATCTCATGGGCGGCGGCAAATTCTTCTATATCAAGGCCAACTACGCCGAGGCATTCCGTTTCCTCGACACATACATCAGATGCAACGAGCTCGAGGCCTTCGCGCCCGACACGCTGGAGCTCACCGACACGCTGATGCCAATGGCCGCATACCTTGCCGTGGATGCCGCACGCGCCACGGGCAACTATGACGGCATCATACGCCACGCCACACTCGCACAGCGTGCCGGGCTCAAGAGCCACCTCATACAGGAATATCTGTGCACGGCTCTCGCTGCAAAGGGCGACAGTATGGCAAGCGCCAAGGCGCTGACAGAAGGCCTGCGACGCTTCGAGTCGCACCCGTTCTTCTTCTCGCACATCCTCGACGCACTGGCATCACAGGGCCGATACGCCGAGGGTCTGGCCTTTGCCGACTCGATGCTCAGCGTCAACGACACACGGCCGCTATATTGGTACGCGCAGAGCCTGATGCTGCTGAAGCTCGGACGCGACCGCGATGCCATCGATGCCTGCGACTCATGCCTCGTGCGCGACCCTGACTACGTGGACGCCCACTACACCAAAGGCATTGCATCGCTCAACCTGGCCGTCACCTACACCGAGACAGCCTGCACCGACCTCACAGACCCGCGATGCAAACGCGACCGCGAGGTCATTCAGAGCCTCTACAACCTGGCCAAGCTGCCCATGGAACGCGTGCGGGAACTCGCGCCACAGGACACCGACCGCTGGGCAGCGCCGCTGTATCGCATCTACCTGCATCTGAACATGGGGCCGCAGTTCGACGAGATAGACCGCATTGTCAACCGACATTAACCAGCACGTGAAGCCTCTTCTGCACATACTAATGGCGTGCATTCTCGCCTCCTGTGGCAGCGACAGCAAATGGCACGAGCATGTCGATTCGCTCAACGACGCCGCACACAGCTGGCGCTACCGCAACATCGACAGTCTGCACCACTATGCCACGATGGCACTAGAGCAATGCCCCGACGACTATTCTGCCGGACGCGCAGAGGCTCTCAACCATCTGGCCTACGAGCGTGCGCAGGTGCTCGACTTCGACAGCGCCATGGCTATCCTGCGCCAGGTGCTCGACATCAACGAGGCTCCCACTGAGCAGGCCATTGCCGATGTCATGGCGATGAAGATTGCACAGCGCACAAGCGACAACATCGCTTTCTTCACACACAGGGCTCACGCCAAGCAGCGCATCGACGACCGACGCCGGCACACCATCTCAGACCATGAGTCCCGACGACTGGCTTTTGCTGAGGGCGAGGCACACATCATTGCTTCAACCTATTTCTATTACGTCGATCAACTGCAACGCGCCAGAAACGAGATTGACGAGGCAGAGCCTTTCTGCCAGATGCAGACAGACACGGCACAATGGCTCAACTACTGCTATATGCGTGGTTCGGGAGGACTCATTGACACACCTGACAACGAGGCCGTTGTGCGAGCCGAGTTCGACTTTCTCTTTAAGTGCTTCACCTTCTCCAAGAATAACGGCTATGTCTATTTCGAAGCCAATGCCCTGCAATCGTTGGCGACGTTGCTTGCCGACTCCGTCAACGTAGGCATACTACGCGACCATAAGCCCGATGCGCTGATATACCTCGGCATCATTTTCCCGGAAATGTCGTCGCAGGTCATGGCCGACGAGGCGGTTTGCCTGTTCCAGGACTTCGACGACGCCTTCCAGACAGCCTGCGCCCTGCGCACCGTAGGCACGCTGGCCAGCAACGACGGGCGCTACGACGATGCCATCGCGGCCTATAGGGAAGCGCTGCGACTCGTCGATGGCGAACGAGTGCCGGAATGGGAGGCCGGCATCTGGGAGAAGATGTCGGTGGCACTGGCAGGACAGGGTATGCTGCCCGAGAGCGCCGATGCCCGCAACCGCTACCTCGACCTGCGCTACCGCACACGTGAGGATGCCGAATGGGCCAGCCGTGCCGACCTTCTGCACGATGAGAACGAGCGCCTTCACAACAGCGTCATGGCAACGGTGGCACTCGCCATAGTGCTGGCACTGATGCTCCTGCTGTTGCGCAGATGGTGGCTCAGACGCAATATCCAGCGTCTGCAAAGAGCCACAGAGGCACACCGACAGCTCATGGCAGAGGCCGAGCGGCGCACGACAGCGCTGTCTGATGCCGAGGAGGCTCTGCGCGAAGAGCGCGAGGCCACCCTGCTCCGCATTCAGAGGCTGAAACGCCAGAACGTAGCGCAACGGGCCAAGCTGTCACTTGCCAGGGAAATCATTCCCCTACTCGACCGTATCATACACGCCGCACGCAGGATGCTGCGCGACGGCCAGCCCAATGCCAATGCCTTACAGTATATCTGCGAACTCACCGAACGTATCGACCAGAACGGACAGTTGCTGACCGACTGGATTCAGATGGAACGCGGACGCGTGAGCCTGAGCATAAGCACCTTCCAGCTTGAACCTCTCATGCAGACGCTGCGGCGTTCGGCATTCACTTTCAGCCAACAAGGCATAACCCTCGACGTGCCAGCGACAACCCTAAGCGTCAAAGCCGACCGCGCCCTGACGCTGTTCATGCTGAACACCCTTGCCGACAACGCACGCAAGTTCACGCCACGCAACGGGCGCGTGGCCATCACCGCCACCGAAGGCTCGACAGCAGAGGGCCAATATGTCGAACTGTCTGTCAGCGACACCGGCTGCGGCCTCACCGATGAGCAACGTCAGACGGTGCTCTCGGGCCGCGGTGAGCTGCACGACGGTCACGGCTTCGGACTAATGAACTGCCGAGGCATCATAGAACGCTACCGTAAGACCAGCCGCCATTTTGCCGTTGCGGCAATAGGCGTTGACAGCACACCGGGCAGCGGCAGCCGTTTCTGGTTCCGTCTGCCGAAAGCCGTAGAGGTAGCCATAACGGCCATGCTGTGGCTCCTACCCACACAGGCGAGGCCAGAGGTTGTTGACGGCCTTCGCGACGAAGCCTACCGCCTCACCGACTCGCTATATTATGCCAACGTAGATGGCCGCCACGCCGACGCCCTGAGACTGGCGGCAGAAGCCATGGCAGCCGCCAGCCGGTGGCATAACGCCCTTACGGCAGCGACTGACAGCGCCCGTTCTGCCGACACGCTCGCCATGAGCCTGCAACCCGTAGGCGGCGAGGCTCCCGACGTGATATGGCTGCTGCGTGGCGACAGCATCGACTACGGACTGCTTCTGGCACTTCGCAACGAGGCTGCCGTGGCGGCTCTCGCCACACGATGCTTCGACATCTACACATATAACAACCACGTCTATACACGCCTCTTCAAGCTCTATTCACAAGACCATACTCTCGAGGCCGACTGCCAGAGACTCGAGGAGGCCCAGCAGTGGCAACGTGCCATGCTGTGGCTCATGCTGACACTCATCGCGGTGGCAGTGGCGATGGCCTACCTCTTCTGGCTGCGCCCACGCATGCGTGTCCAGAGAGCCATCGAGGAGCTGCGGCAGCAGCGCTTCCGAAGCGACCTCGACGCTCAGCACAAACGCGAACGCCGTCAGCAGACCGATGTCGAGATGGCAGAGGACGAACACCGGCGACGCCTCTATGAGGAGAGCCGTCTGCATGTCCAGAATCAGATTATGGAAAACTGCCTCTCCACCATCAAGCACGAGACGCTCTATTACCCCAGCCGCATACGCCGTCTGGCACAGCAGGCAGCGGCACAACAGGCGACGACCTTACCCCACGCCACAACTCCCGACGACACCTTAAGCCCCGACACGGCGGCATCGCTGCTGCCCACCCTGGCAGAGACGGCCACATACTGCCGGGAGGTATATTCCGCATTCATAGCCCAGGGCGAACAGCAGGCGGCGCAGGTGCCATTCCGCATAGCGAGGGTTGCTGCGGCGGACATCAGGATGCCATCGGCCGTGACAGCATGGCAGATACCCAAGGGGCTGTATGTGCGTGCCGACGCAGAGCTAACAGAAATGCTGCTGTCAGTCATCGTCGCCTACGAGCGGCATCTGATGCCTGAGGCACACATCACGATAGAGGCCGTGGCAACCGACCGCTTCGTGCGCTTTGCCGTCACAAACCCCGAGTATGAGCTCACGGAGTCACAGGCCAACGATTTCTTCTCGCCACGCCACGATGCCTACGAGATGCTCATCTGCAAGCAAATCATCCGCGAGACAGACATGCTGCTCGGCCATGTGGGTTGCCGCATACAGGCCGACCCCACGCCAGATGCACACGGACACACACTATGGTTCACGCTGCCCAAGGCATGAATGACAGCTGTGCAATACTCATTTTTACATCATTCACCCACAACTTACATATATGAAACCCTTCAAAGTCATCATCGTCGAAGATGTGAAACTCGAACTCAAAGGCACGGAAGAAATCTTCCATTCCGACATACCCGAAGCCGAGATCATCGGCACAGCGCAAAACGAGAGCCAGCTGTGGGCACTCATGCGACAGGCGAAGCCCGACCTCGTGCTGCTGGACCTTGGCCTCGGAGGCTCCACCACCGTGGGCGTTGACATCTGCCGTCAGCTTCATACCAACTACAACGGCGTGAAGGTGCTCATCTTCACGGGCGAGATCCTCAACGAGCGGCTGTGGGTGGAGGCATTACAGGCCGGAGCCGACGGCATCATCCTGAAGACCGGCGAGTTACTCACCCGCAACGACGTGCGCTTGGTGATGGACGGCAGACGCATGGTGTTCAACGAGCCCATCCTCGAGAAGATAGTGGCACGCTTCAAGCGCAGCGTGATGAGCGAGACGCGCCGCACAGACTCTGTCATCGACTATGACATCGATGAGTATGACGAGCGCTTCCTGCGACACCTCGCCTTAGGTTACACCAAGGAGATGATAGCCTCCCTGCGGCAGATGCCCTTCGGAGTGAAAAGCCTCGAGAAACGTCAGACAGACCTCATAAGCCGTCTCTTCAGCGCTGATGAGCGCAGCGGTGTCAATGCCACACGCCTCGTGGTGAGGGCTTTGCAGCTGCACATCATCGACCTCGAACACCTTGAGCCCGACAACGATTGAGGCATAAGACCCTAAAAAGATATATGATTATCCGCAATCTCACCACCGACAGGACCGCAACGCGGTCTCCTTTCAACAGCCGGGGGTACGAGCGTAGCGAGCACCCCCGGATTAAGCAGGCCGACAGAATATCGACTCTGCAAGAGTCGCCTGCCTGTCGTGTCGGGGCACACTTCCAGTGTGCAATCCCTCATGCCCCTCTGTCCGAGGGTCGCATACGATCCTCGGCTATTGAGAGGAGACGGTTTCTTCGCGCTAGACCTACAGGCGCTTTGCTCTGCAAAGAAGTGTCGAAGCGACCGAAGTTCGAGCGCACCGTCTTGGTGGTACAATATCAGATAAGTGATTATCCGCAATCATACCACCAAAGAGACCGCAACGCGGTCTTCGCTTTGGTAACCGAGGGTACGAGCGTAGCGAGCACCCCCGGATATTGAGCGCTATAGAGGCAAGCACTCTGAAAGAGTGCCCGAACAGCGTAATGGGCGACCCCTTCAGGGTCGATGTTCACCTTTTTGTCCCTATCCGGGGGTACTGCGCACCCCCGGTTATTGAGAGGAGACGCTTTCAGCGTCTTGGTGGTACGATTACGGATAATCATTTCAGACAATCATAAAAATTATTAGTTGCACACAGATTAGATGGTCAACCTACAAGACTTAAATCCCGCACAACGTGAGGCGGTGACATACTGCGACGGGCCGTCGCTTGTCATCGCCGGGGCAGGCTCCGGCAAGACGCGCGTGCTCACCTACAAGATTGCCTACCTTCTCGAACAGGGCATGGCACCATGGAATATTCTCGCGCTGACCTTCACCAACAAAGCCGCCGATGAGATGAAGAACCGCATAGCCCGACAGGTTGATAGCGAGAAAGCGCAACGGCTGTGGATGGGCACATTCCACAGCGTCTTTGCACGCATACTGCGTATCGAGGCCACAAGCATAGGCTTCACGTCAAACTTCACCATCTACGACGCCGCCGACAGCAAGAGCCTCATAAAAACCATCATCCGGGAGATGGGCCTCGACGACAAGCAGTATAAGCCCGCTACGGTGGCAGCACATATCTCAGCAGCAAAGAACCGGCTCGTCTCGCCCGAAGCATACGCCCACGACATAACATGCATACGCGCCGACCAAGCCTCGCGCATGCCACAGATAACAGACATCTATGCACGATATGCCGCACGCTGCAGACAGGCCGATGCCCTCGACTTCGATGACATCCTCGTCTATACATATGCCCTCTTCAGCCAGCACCCCGACATACGCGCACGCTACGAGGACCGCTTCCATTTCATCCTCGTAGATGAGTATCAGGACACCAACTTCGCACAACATGCCATCGTGTGGCAGCTCGCAGAGCATCGGCAGCGCCTGGCCGTCGTGGGCGACGACGCACAGAGCATTTACAGTTTCCGCGGAGCCAACATCGACAACATCCTCAGCTTCCAGAAGCTATACCCCGGAGCCAAACTCTTCAAGCTCGAACAGAACTACCGTTCCACCAAGAACATCGTCGGCGCTGCCAACAGTCTCATACGCCACAACAAGGGTCAGATTCCCAAGGAGGTGTTCTCTGAGAAGCCCGATGGCCAGCCCCTGCACGTGAGCGGTTTCATGAGCGACATCGAGGAGGCAGCCGCCGTGGCCAAACACATTCACAACCTCTGCGACTACGACCACGTGGGCTGTCACGAGATAGCCATCCTCTACCGCACCAACGCACAAAGCCGTACGTTCGAAGACGCCCTGCGCAAGCTCGGCATACCATATCGCGTCTTCGGAGGGCTGTCATTCTATCAACGCAAGGAGATAAAGGACATGATAGCCTACTTCCGTCTTGCCGTGAACCCCAACGACGAGGAGGCTCTGCGGCGCGTCATCAACTATCCTGCCCGCGGCATAGGACAGACGACATTACAGAAGGTCGCTGATGCCGCCGTGGCTGCCGGCGTAGGGCCATGGCAGGTCGTGGCCGACCCCGACTCCTACAACACGGGCATCTCCAAGGCCACGGCAGCAAAGCTCATGGCCTTTGCCGACCTCATCCGCAGCTTCGCCGCCGATGTCACACACACCGACGCCGCCACCCTCGGCAGGCGCATAGCAAAGGAGAGCGGCATGGAGTCGGAGATTTTCAGAGGTCGCGAGCCGGAAGACATCTCCCGACAAGAGAACCTGCAGGAACTTCTCAACGGCATGAATCAATTCGTTGACGAACGTAACGAGGAGGACGGCCCTGACCGCGCACTCATGACACACTACCTGCAAGAGGTGTCGCTCATCAGCGACCTCGAAGAGAGCAACGACGACAGCGATGAGAAGGTGTCGCTCATGACCGTGCATTCTGCCAAGGGCCTGGAGTTCCGCATCGTGTTCATCGTCGGGATGGAAGAGAACCTCTTCCCCAACCAGATGGCGACATCGTCGCTGCGCGAGCTCGAGGAGGAGCGGCGCCTGTTCTACGTCGCCATAACACGTGCCGAGGAGCTGTGCTACATCACCTTTGCCATGAACCGCTACCGCTACGGCAAGCAGGAATTCAGTACGCCAAGCAGCTTCCTCTCCGACATCGATGACAAGTTCATCCTCAAGCGCGACCCATCGGCCTCACGGCAGTCATCATCTGACGCCGGAGGGCCGAGGGCGATGAGCCCGACGCCACCGATGTCGCGGTTCGGCAGGAAGACCGCTCCAGAATCTCCATTTGCCTATAGGTCAAAAACGCCTCCTACCGGCTCACACGCCGAGAACGCCGCACAGCCCTCAGGCAGCAGATGGCACAGCATCTTCAGCAGCGGAGCCGTGGCGGCCACGCCGGGCGGCAAGAGCGTGGAGTCTGCCACCACGGCCCAAGGCACTTTGCGTGTGGGATCTGTCATTGTGCACGCACGCTTCGGACGCGGACACGTCACGGCTCTCACAGGCCAAGGCGTAGATGCCAAGGCCACCGTTGAGTTCGACAACGTGGGCAGCAAACAGTTGCTGCTGCGATTCGCCAAATTCACAATAGTTTAAGCCGGGGGCTAATAAGGGCTATCTAAGGCGCATGAGGATGAGACCTATGATGATCCAGATGATTTCCCGCAGTCGGCAGATGATGCTTATGAAGATGCCTATGGCCGGCGGGAGACCGAGAGCCGCTATGCTGACCACGAATCCTCCCTCCTGCACACCGAGTTGCATAGGCAGGAATCCTATGAGGTTCGCCATCAGCGTTGTGCAAGCGAGGATAATCACGGAATGCAAGAAGGCCAGTGTTATACCCTCCACGCCGCCCCCGCAGTCGATGCCGAAGAGCAGCAGCATGAAGAGGATTTCCGTGCTCTGCACTATGCGCGAGGCGAATTCGAGTGCGAGACTGACATAAAAGGCTCGTCTGTTTTCGGCATAGAGAGCAGCGATCTGTGTGTCGGTGATTTTGAGTTGCGCCTCATGGGTTGTGAGGAAACGACGGCTCCACCCGTTCAATCCCGGCACTTTGCCGAGGATGCGTATCGTCTTTACGGCAAGTCCTTTGCGATATCCTTTGGCAAAGAGTGCGAATGCGGCCGAGCAGAAGACCGTGGTCAGCGTGAGGGCGATGGCGATGGCGGGCGTCATTGCGAGGTCGCCTATGACAGCGAGTGCCAGATAGAGGATGATTGACGCGAACCAGAACCAAAAATGGGCGAAGATATGCATCATGGCATAGAGTATGACTGACGATGTGGCTCTCTGTGTGCCTATGTCCTTAGACAGCTCCATGATGCGATACGGCTCTCCGCCGAGTCCACCCATGGGCGTGGCGTAGTTGAGGGCGTAGCCCGAGATGGTGAGCCTGAAGATGCGCCGGAACGTGACAGGCTTGTCGGGCTCGTCGGTGCTGCGTATGATAGCGAACCATGACATGGCGTTGATGGCGTAGATTACCGCCCACACGCCCAAGATGGGCACCATCCAGTAGCCGGCGTGACAGACGTGTTGCCAAAGTTCCGACAGGCTGACATCGAATGTCAGCATCATGACAACCACGGCCGTTATGCCGATGCAGAAGAACAGATTGTTGAGTCGCTGTTTAGTCCAGGTCATGTTCACCAGTCGCCTTGGCATCCCTTGGCGTTTTTCTCAATGTCGGCCGACACTCAATACTTGTCAGGGTTCAATGACTGTTACGGGCGTTCTCGGATGTTTGTGTAGATGGCATCCTCACCCTCATGGTCGTAGATGAGATATACCTGCAACTGTGGCAGTGTGGGCAGTAAGACCTTAGCCCTGTGGAGTCCCATGACCATGAATGCCGTTGCGAAGGCATCGGCTTCGGCACATGTGGGTGCCATGACTGTTGCGGAGAGGAGCGAGTGCTGCGCCGGGAATCCTGTCTTCGGGTCTATGGTATGCGAGACGCGTCGCCCGTCATCGGTGATGTAGAAGTTGCGATAGTTGCCGCTCGTGGCCATTGCCCTGTCGGTGAGCGGCAGCACGGCCTCGAGGGCGTTGCTTGTTGACGTGACGTCATCAACGGGCTTATTCACTCCCACCTTCCAGAGTTCGCCCTTGGGATTATGTCCGCGACACACTATCTCGCCGCCAATCTCCACCATGAAATTGGTGCAGCCATGAGAGGTCAGCACGCCAGCCACGCGGTCTGCCCCGAAGCCTTTGGCCACCGCCGAGCAGTCGAGGACAATGGCGGGATCGGCCTTGGTGAGAGTGGCATCGTCGTTGAGGGTTATGCGGTCGTAGCCCACATAGCGTAGCAGGCTGTCCACGGTGGCACTGTCGGGCAGCGCACCGTTCTTGAATCCAAAGCCCCATGCGTTGACGAGCGGTGCCACGGTGATGTCGAAGGCCCCGTCGGTAGCTTTGCTCACCTGCTGACTGAGCGTTATGACGTAGCAGAGCATGCTGTCGCAGTGCATGTCGCTGTTGTCGTTGATATGTGAGATGGTGCTGTTGGGATTGAACATCGAGAGACTTGCATCCACGCTCTTCAGCTCGGCCATGATGTCGGGCATGAGAGATTTCGGCGCCTCGTAGGTGACGTGGAAGAAGGTGCCGAAGATGGCTCCCTCCTCCTGTATGAACTCAGCCTTGGGGGTCTGGTTGTGGCGTATGATGATTATCACAGTGGCTATCGCCAGGGCTATCAGCACTATGACGTGCCACGGTCTCCACTGAGATTGTGGTTTCTCGGGCTCTGTGGCTGGTGTGTTACGGATGTCGTCGGTATCTTGTGACATAAGTGATTATGTGATTTATATATCGAAGAGGAGCTTGAATGAGCCTCCCCATGTCAGCGTCGAGCTGTTTTTGCCATATCCCGGTATGTACCACGGATCGCCATTTTCTGCCGAGTTCTGCTTGAGCAGGAACTTGAAGCGGACATCCCATCCCAGTCTTACTATCTTCCAGAGCTTTGTCTCGAGTCCGATGACGATCTCTGCGAAGTGCGAGCTGCCATGCAGGTCGTGGAGCGAGAGTTCCTGCTTCTCGTGCCAAACGGGGTCTTCGAGCGGCACCGGGGAGTCGAGGTTGTAGTCGTAGGCCGAGAAGCCGTAGCGCAGTCCGAGGAAAAGTCTGTTGCCGTTGTGCTTCTTGTTGAAGTTGTAGTCGGCTCCGACGCGGAAGTATGGTGCTCGCACAGAGAAGTGGTTGTCAATCTCCCGCCCCTCGTGGTCGGCAGAACCTAATCCGAGCTCAACGATTGGGAAGTATTTGTCGAGCAGATTGATGCGTGCCAGCACTTCGAGCTGCGACCAGTCGCTGCCAGCGACTTTCATCACAGGCCCCACGAGGTCTATGCCCACACCGGCTCCGTTGAAGAATCGGACCTTACGTGCCTGCAGCGCATCTGTCACGGCCTCTACGGCCTCGCCTTCGGTCTTCGGAGTCTGTGCCGTAGCGGGCATGGCGGCAGCCATAGCGAGCGTGACGCATGCTATGATACGCGCGATGGCGAGTTTGCTATGATGTGTGAGTCGTGTGATGGCTGTACGTGTTTATGATTGAGTGTCGTCGTCGCTGCCGGTGTCATCGTCGGCATCGGTGGTCTGCTCTTCGTCGGACGACTGATTTGTGCGGAAGTATATCTTGAAGTTCTCGAGTCCGTCATAGTTGACTTCGGGCGATGCAATGATAATGGTATCGATGACGTTGTCGGTGAAGGCTATGCTGTCTATATGATGCCAGATATGCACCGGACACGACGGGTCGTCGAAGTGGTGGTGGCTGGTCTTGAAGATTACTATAGTGTCACTGGCGGTGGCTCCCTTCGAGTCTGTGAACACCCACCTGAGGCTGTCAGCCGGCCTGTAGAAGCTCACAGGGAGCTTGCAGTTGTCGGCATTATACAGCTTGTTGATGTATATCTCGGCGGTGTCGATGGCAACGATAGTTATGGTGTCGCCGACGCCGATGGCCTGCCCTTCCACGAAAGTGCCGTCCTCCGTGCGCGCCGAGGCATAGAAGTTGTAGATGCTCTCGACGGTATTGTTGAGCGGGCATGTGACATCGTCGCATGCCGTGAGTGCAAGCATGAGCATTGCCGTCGCCGCACGTGCGAGGAGTCGGCATGCCGGCCGTCGTCTGTCGAGGATGTCATGGAGTGACGTGTGGCTCATATCACCTTCTCAATCTGGTAGTTGTTGCGCAGGTCGGAGTTGCGGCTTATGAGTTCGCCGAGAAATCCCGCCACGAAGAGCTGGGTGCCGAGCAGCATCATTGTCAGCGAGATGTAGAAGTATGGCGAGTCGGTGACCAGTCGCGCCGGTATGCCGTTGGCGAGGGCATAGAGTTTGCTGGCTCCCACCACCACCACGGCAATGAGTCCTATGAGGAACATGAGCGAGCCCAAGAGTCCGAAGACATGCATGGGCTTCTGTCCGAAGCGTCCGAGAAACCACAGCGACATGAGGTCGAGGTAGCCGTTGACGAAACGGTCGAGGCCGAACTTTGTCTTGCCGTACTTACGTGCCTGATGGTGCACCACCTTCTCGCCGATGCGTGTGAATCCGGCATTCTTGGCCAGGATGGGGATGTAGCGGTGCATCTCGCCATAGACCTCAATGTTCTTGACGACGTCGCGACGGTAGGCCTTGAGTCCGCAGTTGAAGTCGTGCAGGTTGTGAATGCCGCTCACGGCACGTGCCGTGGCATTGAAGAGCTTGGTGGGAATGGTCTTCGAGAGCGGGTCGTAACGTTTCTGCTTGTAGCCGCTGACGAGGTCATAGCCATCCTCGACAATCATACGTCGCAGCTCGGGAATCTCATCCGGCGAGTCCTGAAGGTCGGCATCCATGGTTATCACCACGTCGCCTTTTGCCTGCCTGAAGCCGCAGAATAATGCCGGACTCTTCCCGTAGTTGCGGCGGAATGATATGCCATGGACCTCGGGGTTGGCGGCTGCCAGCCTCTCGATGACCTGCCATGACGTGTCTGTTGAGCCGTCGTTGACAAAGATGACCTCGTAGCTCAGGTTGTTATTGTCGCAGACACGCTTTATCCAGGCATGCAGCTCTGGCAGCGACTCCTCTTCGTTGTAAAGCGGAACGATTATAGAAATGTCCATATGCGGTATCATTGATGTTGGGGGTATCTCTCGGCCCTCTTGCCCTTGCATGCTGCGGCGATGGGCAATGCCGCCACGTTAGCGAGCACGATGTTCCAGAACAGGAACTGAAGTGCTGTCTGTGCCGCCGTCATGTTCTGGAATGTCGCCATAGCCTCTTGGAAGAGGGCGTCAACATCCTGCCCCGGCATCATTTGCCGCAGCATGTCCTGTGTCTCAGGGCGAGCGTAGGCTTCGGAATATGCCAGTGCGAGGGCGCCGTTGTCGAGATATGCGAAATAGATATATTGTGCGAAGGTGGTGAGCATGGCAGCTGCCATCAGTGTCATGAGTGCGATGTGCCATGCTCGTCTGAAGGTGAGCTCTCCGGCTATGTTGTCTCTGAATCCGCGTATGAGCCATACTGCCAGCGGCAGTGATGCGAGCCCGATGAGCAGTCCGAGATTGCTTGCGACAGGCGACATGATGCCGCGTATCGTCAGCGCAAAACTGACGATCCACGTGATGCCTATCCACAGTCCGTAGTAGGCTGCATAGGCCCGTGCCTGTTGTCCTTCAGTAACGTATGTTGACATGATGGGCGCAAAGTTAGGTAAAAAAATGCAGACGTCGTTGCCCCACGGTGCAAAAATGTTATTCTTTTTGCAAATATTAATTTATCTGCTCGCTGCACAGGATTTCCGCGAGGGCTTTGCGGCTCTTTTCGCGTGGCGTGTCGGCAGCATAGCCGATGGGTATGATCACTGCCGGCTCCTCGTCGGCCGTGAGGTGCAGCAGCGATGCGAGCCTTTCGGCATCGAAGTTGCATACCCAGCATGTCGCCAGCCCCTGCTCTGTTGCTGCGAGGCAAAGGTGCTCGGTGGCGATGGCAATGTCAATGTCGCCATGGCGCTTGCCGTCGGCGCGCACCCATTCCTGGTCGTGGAGTATTGTGGCCACGATATACATCGGTGCCGTGGCAAACCACGGACGGTCGTAGCACGACTGCACCTTCCGGCGCATGGCTTCCGAGCTTACGATGTGGAAGTGCCACGGCTGCCGGTTTACGGCCGACGGTGCGAGTCTCACGCAACTGAAGATGTAGTCGAGCTTGTCCTGCTCGATGTGTCGTGGCAGATAGTTGCGGCAGCTGTAGCGTGCCTGGGCTATAGAGAGAAGTGACATGGGTGTATGTAAGTATGTGTTATGCCTTGAGGCGTTGTTCGTCCAGAAAATCTCGCAGCTGCGATGTCCAGTCTGAGCCGTTGGCGGGCTGCATCGTCAGCCATCCGCGTGCTGCCGCGGCGGCGATGTTGCGCGGTCCGTCGTCAAGGAAGAGCGTCTGTCGTGGCACGAGTTGCTCTCGCTGTTCCACAATCTCAAAGAATCGCGGGTCGGGCTTCATGGCCTTAATCTCAAAGCTCTTGTATGAGGCGTCGAAGTACGAGCCGAGGGCATTGCCGCGCCGGTCGAAGGCCGGGCTCTCGGCCCATTGTGCTATAAAGGGGTTTGTGTTTGAGAGCAGTATGAGGCGGTAGCCCTCTTCCCTGAGTTCCCTCAGACAGTCGAGCTTGGACGTCGGCACCTCTCCCATATAGCCCATCCATGCATGTGCGCACTCGTCGCTGCTCACCTCGCGATGTGTCTGTCTCGACATCTCCTGCCGGAACTCCTCTGGTGTGATGTCGCCGCGTTCGAGAGCTCCGAAGGGTCCGCCCTGCGTGTAGGGGTCGAGTTGCTGTGCGGCATCGGCGATGCCCAGCTGGCGGAAGCGGCCCACGGCCCGTTCATGCTCTATGGTGATGATGACGCCCCCAAGGTCAAAAGCAATAGTTCTTATCATTGTCTGAGTATTAAGTAGATGTGCGAAATTAGTCTATACAATTGCACGATTGCGGATGCTCACCTTTACTTTTTGATGAGGTCTGGCCGGAGCCGTGCCGTGCGTTCCATGGCTTGCTGGAGCTCCCACTCGCGAATGCGGGCCTCGTGGCCAGAGAGCAGGATGTCGGGCACGCGCCAGCCCTTGTAGTCTGCCGGCCGCGTATAGACAGGCGGCGCGAGGAGGTCGTCCTGGAACGAGTCGGAGAGCGCGCTCTGCTCATCGCCGATGGCTCCCGGTATCACGCGCACCACGGCATCGGCAATCACCGCCGCCGCCAGCTCGCCGCCCGTGAGCACGTAGTCGCCGATGCTTATCTCGCGGGTGATGAGGTGTTCACGTATGCGGTGGTCTATGCCCTTGTAGTGACCGCAGAGTATGATGATATTCTCTGCCAGCGAGAGCTGGTTGGCCATGGGCTGTGAAAACTGCTGTCCGTCGGGCGAGGTGAAGATGACCTCGTCGTAGCGGCGCTCGGCCTTGAGCGACGTTATGCAGCGGTCGATGGGTTCGCACTGCATGACCATTCCCGCCGAGCCGCCGTAAGGGTAGTCATCGATGCGGCGGTCGCGGCGCACGGCCCAGTCGCGCAGGTTATGCAGGTGTATGTCTGCCAGACCCCGTTTCTGTGCGCGGCCTATGATACTCTCTTGCAGGAAACCCTGCAGCAGCTCCGGCAGGACGGTGATGATGTCTATGCGCATGTGTGTCAATGAGATGAGTATGAGGTTTACCACTGGTTGGAGAGCATCTCGAGCATCTCCTGCGAGGTGAGGCGGAAGGTCTGTTCGGCTCCCTCGAGGATGCTGTCGGAGAGAGCCCGCTTGCTCTCATGCAGACGTATTATCTTCTCTTCTATGGTGTGATGGCTTATGAGGTGATACACCGTCACGGCCTGCTTCTGGCCTATGCGGTAGGCACGGTCTGTGGCCTGCTGCTCTATGGCCGGGTTCCACCACGGGTCGAGGTGTATGACGTAGTTGGCGGCGGTGAGGTTCAGCCCCACGCCTCCGGCCTTAAGGCTGATGAGGAAGATGGGGCACTTGCCCTTCTGGAAGTCGGCCACCGTCTGCTCGCGCTGGCGCATGGATATGCTACCGTCGAGATATAGGAATTGCAGGCCTGCCTCGCTGAGGCGTCGCTTTATGAGGGTCAAGAATGATGTGAACTGGCTGAAGACGAGCACGCTGTGGCCTCCTTCGACGATGTTCTGCACCAGCTCCATGAAGGCGTTGGTCTTGCTCGACCCTGCCGTCCACGTCGGGTCGGTGAGTTCTGCCGAGCAGGCCGTCTGTCGCAGGCGTGTCAGCTCTGCCAGTATGTTGATAGACATCTGGTTGCCCTCCTCGTGGAAGAGCTCCTCGGCGCGCTTGCGCATCACCTCGTAGAATGCCATCTCGTCGTCGCTCAGCTCCACGTTGATGTTGATCTCCGTCTTCTCGGGCAGCTCTGTCACCACGGCCTGCTTCGTGCGGCGCAGCAGGAACGGTGCCACGAGTGTCTGCAGCTGTGTCTGCCGCTCTTCGTCTTGCTGGGTCTCTATGGGCTGTATGAACTTCTGGTTGAACTGGTCGTAGCTGCCGAGCAGGCCGGGGTTGATGAACTGGAACAGGTTCCAGAGTTCGCCCAGGTGGTTCTGCACTGGCGTTCCGGTGAGTATTATCCTGTTGCGCGCTGCACATTGCATGATGGCGACACTGGTCTTCGTGCCGCGGTTCTTGATGACGTGGGCCTCGTCGAGGCAGATGGTGTTCCATTCGCGCGACTGCAGGTGTTCGGCGGCTGTCGTCACGAGGCCGTAGGTCGCCATTACGATGTCGCCCGCATCGACCTCCTCCACGAGTTTGCGCCGGTCGAAGTATTCGCCCATACGGTAGCAGTGCAGCGACGGTGCGAAGCGTGCCATTTCGGCTTGCCAGTTGGGTATCACGCTTGCCGGCGCTATCACCAGGCTCGGCCCCTCGCCGGCGTGTGCCAGCAGGAAGGCTATCGTCTGCACCGTCTTGCCCAGGCCCATGTCATCGGCAAGGCATGCTCCGGCACCCCATGCCGAGAGGCGCATCATCCACTGATAGCCCTCTTTCTGGTAGGAGCGCAACTTGGCCTGCAGCCCCTCCGGCACGTCGGGTTCCATCTGTTCGGCTTGGTCTATACGTTGCTTGAGGTCGTCGAAGTCCGACGAGCACCCTATGTCTATCTCGCCGTGCACAATCTCTGCCAGCAGGCTCGTCTGCATGGCCGACACCGTTGCCGTGCCGTCCTCGTGGGTGGAGATGGCCTCCAGACGTTCCAGCTGCCGTCGCAGCTTCTCTGAGAGCCACAGGTATTCGCCGTCCTTCAGCTGTATGTAGCCGTTGCGACTCGTGCCGATGGCATTGAGCAGCTGCTGTGCCGTGAGCACGGAATTGTCGTCGAGCTGCACGTTGCCTTCAATCTCAAACCAACGGTTGTTACGGGGCTTCAAGGCCAGGTTCCATGTCCCGGCCACGGCGGTGTGCATGTGCAGACGCTCGCCCTCGGGCCATTCCACGGCCATCACGCCGGGGTTGTTGCCTGCAAAGGCCAGCATGTCGAGCACCTGCGGCGTCGTCAGGTGTGCGCTCAGTCCCGGCGTGAACTCTATCATGTGAGCCATACAGTAGGCCAGGGTCTGGTCGAGGTTGCGCTGCTCGGCCTCAAGGTCGCGCTCCACGCGGATGCGTCCTGCCGTGCTCTCGCTCTTGTCGATGACGGCGCGGTCGCCCTGGCCAGGGACGACGGAGATCTGCCCCCCCTGTAGCGGCCTCGCCAGCAGGAAGGCGTCGAAATAGGTCTGGGTCGTAGGGTCGGGAGTCATGCGCAGGATGATGCTGCTCTGACTCTCCAGCGACGGCAACTCGCGCTCGTCATCCACGAGGTCAGAGTGTATGTCAACGACGTCGGTGATGAGCGGCAGCAGCTGGCGCAGCTTGTCCTCAGCCTCGAGGGGCAGTGACGCCACGGAGAGCAGCTCCTGCAGCACCGAGCGCTCGTGGTCTGACATGGGGAAATATACGTAGTGGAGCTCGTCGTCGCGGCGATAGACATTGCTCTGCGAGATGAGGTCCTTGAAGAGCACGTTGCTCTGCACTCGAAACGCCTCGTCGGTCCGCTCTATGATGACGTATGGTTTCTGCTCCTCGATGGTGACCCGGCGGTATGGCGTGTGCTCGCCCGAGTAGATGCGGTCTGACCCCACGAGGTGCGGCATCAGTATGCCTGCCGTGAGCCTCGATGTCTGCAGGTAGCGCACATCGGCCACGATGGCCTGGTCTGTGCGGTCCATAAAGGGCTCTGCTCCGCTGATGAAGCGCACCCACGGCAGGCTCTTGCCGTTGCCCCAGCGCCCGTCCTTGAGGCGGTTCTGCTCGCGCAGCTCCACGCTCTCGCCGTCGCTGGTGATAATGTACATCACTCGCCGCTGGCCAGGCACCTCGGCAGTGTCCGACTCGCGGCGGCTCTCGGTGGCTATGAGGCGGTCGAGCATCTGCTCCCACGGTTCCTTGCTCTTGGCGATGGCCGAGATGGGCTTCGGTCCGAAGGCCGTGGTGAGCATCTTCTTCTCGAAGCGGTTGAGTGTCACGTAGGCAGCACCCTCGTGACGCAGAAATGCCGACTGCGGCTGGAAGTTGTCCTTGTCGAGCTTGTAGCCCGTGAAGTTGGCGGCCAGCAGCAGCGCCATCAGCTGTTGCAGACGGTACTCGCGGTCGGCGAGCTCGACGGGTGTCAGCAGCTGTGCCAGCGTGTCCATGTCCATGCGCTGCATGGGGGTGGTGAGTGTCTCTGCCAGCAGCACGGCAGCACCCACACGCCGCCAGCCGTTCTGGCGCGAGAAGGCCACGAACTCGCGGAGCTTGCTCTTGGCATCGTTCTGCTTGGATGTCCAGAGGGCAATGACCCAGTAGAAGGCTGCCACGCCGTCAGTGAGGAATCGCGCCTCGGCCTTGCCGGCAGCGGTGCGTGCCGATGCCGTGACGGCTTCGGAGAGCACCTTCAGGGCGAGGTCACTCTTGCCCTGGCTCATGGCGTGCACGCCCTTCGACAGCAAGTCCGGGTATGTCATGCGGATCGATGTCGGAGGCGTGTATATGCCCAGGCACACGTAGTTGTAGTAATTCCATAGGGCGCGCATCTCGCGGATGTCGGGGTCGGTGGCGTCAAACTTGCGCATCGACATCTGGCGCTTCAACATCTCGTTGGGGTCTGTCCAGTCGTCGCGCATCCACTTGCGCATCACGGCACTGATGAATGCCGGGAAGTCAACGTCGCGGATCATCGTCACCAGCGACTCGAAACGACGGTCGTGGGCCAGGCCCACGAGGTAGGGCGCCACCTCCGAGGGCAGCACCATGGGCGATGGCGTGCGTCCCGCGCCACACTGGCGCAGCGATGCCTGCAGGGCCTTGAAGTCGCGATGGCGGGTCAGAGGCCATTGGTCGAACTCGTCGAGCCATTCGGGATGCTCGTCGATGGCAAATAGCATCACCTCGCCGTAGTAGCGGGGACGTATGAACTGAAACTCACCCCCGAAGTGCGACGGCGGCTGAATGCCGACGATGCCGTCATCGACGAGGGTCTTCGTGAGCAGGGGCAGTTCGCCGAGCATGCATGCGCCGTGCACCGAGAGCTGCGTCTTGTCATCGTCGCTCACCGCCTGCCCGATGTAGGCAAAGAGACATGCCAGCTTCTGTGCCGCCGGCTTGAGGGTCAATATGTGCTGTCTTACGATGCTCATTATCTTTGTCGGTTGTCTGGTTCTCTGTCATTTGCGAGGCATGAGAAGCCTGCCTGCACAGGGCGGCAACAGCGCCGCCCGGCCTTTTGCGCCGCAAAGATAGCGCTTTTCCCTGACCTGTGCAAGCGCCGCAAAGATATTTTTCTACAATTTAATGTCGCCACACACGCACGCTGTCATAGGCCTGAGCGCATCAGCACAATAAGCCGGCAGGCGGCGAGCGTTAAAAAATGTTCCTTTCTTGCTTCGCTGACGATAATGTCGTATTTTTGCACGGCAATACATTTTCCACCACACACACCATGTCCGAGCAAGATAGAATATCACTGTTGCGGCAGGAGCTGCACGCACACAATCATGCCTACTACGTCCTCAACGCCCCCACCATCTCCGACCGCGAGTTCGACGCCCTCATGGTCGAGCTCGCCGAGCTCGAAGCCCGCCACCCCGAACTCGCCGACCCGAACTCGCCGACACAGCGCGTGGGCAGCGACCTGAGCAACGACTTCCCGACATTCGAGCACCGCCGCCCCATGCTCTCGCTGGCCAACACCTACAACCGTCAGGATGTGGCCGACTTCTTCAATCGCGTGCGCGAGGGCCTCGGCGGCGAGGACTTCGAGATATGCTGCGAGCTGAAGTTCGACGGGCTGAGCATCTCGCTCCACTACGAGCACGGACGCCTCGTGCGCGCCGTGACGCGAGGCGACGGTGTGCGGGGCGACGACGTGACGCCCAACGTGCGCACCATACGCTCCATACCCCTCCAGCTCGAACCAGGGTCGTGGCCCGACGAGTTTGAGATCCGCGGCGAGGTGCTGATGCCATGGACATCGTTCGAACGCCTCAACCGCGAGCGCGAGCAGCGCGAGGAACCCCTCTTCGCCAACCCACGCAACGCCGCCAGCGGGACGCTCAAGAGCAAGACCACGGCCGTCGTGGCAGAGCGACGGCTCGACGCCTACCTTTACTACCTGCTCACCGACGACCCCGCCCCCGATGCCGCCCACTACGAGCTGTTGCAGCAGGCACGCCAGTGGGGCTTCAAGGTGAGCACCGACATGCGCAAGTGCAGCACCCTCGACGAGGTGATGGCCTACATAGACCATTGGGACGAGGCACGACGCAGCCTGCCCGTGGCCACCGACGGCATAGTGCTCAAGGTCAACTCCCTGCGCCAGCAGAGAGCACTGGGTCTCACCGCCAAGAGCCCGCGCTGGGCCATAGCCTATAAGTTCCAGGCCGAGCAGCAGAGCACCGTCCTGCGCGAGGTGACGTTCCAGGTGGGGCGCACAGGCGTCGTTACACCGGTGGCAAACATGGATGCCGTACAGCTCTCCGGCACCGTGGTGCGCCGAGCCACCCTCCACAATGCCGACTTCATGCGCCAGCTCGACCTCCACCAGGGCGACCACGTGCTCGTGGAAAAGGGAGGCGAGATCATCCCGAAAATCGTAGGCGTCGATGAGGCCTTCGCAGGGCTGCCCCGCGGGCCCCGCATAGAGTTTGCCAAGGTATGCCCGGAGTGCGGCACACCCCTCGTGCAGGCCGACGGCGAGGCCGCCATCTACTGCCCCAACGACCTGCGCTGCCCGCCGCAGATCAAGGGGCGCATAGAGCACTTCGTCAGCCGCAGGGCGATGGGCATCGACAGCCTCGGGCCGGAGACCATCGACGACTTCTTCCGCGCAGGACTCATTCACGACGTCGCCGACCTCTACGACATCACGCCCGACCAGATCAACGGCCGCGACGGCACACGCCAGAAGTCGGCACAACGCGCCATAGCAGGCATAGCGGCATCGCGCGACGTGCCCTTCGAGAGGGTGCTCTTCGCACTGGGCATACGCTTCGTGGGCGAGACGGCGGCACGGACCCTGGCTCGCCATTTCGGCGACATTGACACCCTCGCGGCAGCGTCGCTCGACGACCTGCTGCGGGTCGATGGCATAGGCCTCGCCACGGCACAGAGCCTACACTCATGGTTTGCCGATGCCGACAACGCCATGCTCATCGAGCGCCTGCGCAGCCACGGCCTGCAGATGAGCATCTCCGGAGAGGCGGAGGCTGCGCGAAGCACACGCCTGGAGGGGAAGACGGTGGTCATCAGCGGTGTCTTCGAACGCCACTCGCGCGACGAGTACAAGCGCCTCATCGAGCTACACGGAGGCGTCAACGCTGGCAGCATAAGCCGCAAGACATCGTTCGTCCTTGCCGGTGCCAACATGGGACCCGCCAAACTCGAGAAGGCGCAGAAGCTCGGCGTGCCTCTCATCTCCGAGTCCGACTTCCTCGCCATGACAGGCGAGGCGTAGGCACGCGTCATGTAAGACCTGCGAGTATGCACGGCATAAGGACTGTGCCGTCTTCACGGGCAATACTAAAGGGCAGGCAGACCACCTCTGCCGATGGCTCAGGGACAAGACTTGGGATTTCCCTAGCGCGCCCCGCGCCCGGCTCGAGGAGATGCTTGAAGAGATGCTTGACACTTCAAGCAAGAGCAATGAGATGTCAGCTCAGTGATAACGCCCCGAAGGGACAATAAGATATCAGCCCAGGGCTTAATTTCGCTGTCCCTTCAGGGCGTTAGCAGCAAGTGCATCTTATTGACATCCTATACTCGTTTTCACAAGAAAATCTAAACTGTAACTATTAAGATAGAAAATGAAGAAGTTGGTTTTATTATTGGCATTTGCCATTTGCTGTTCCTCTGTCTTTGCTCAGGAACCTGTGCTCTCCTTCGATGGAGATTTGTATTTCATTCCTGGCTCGATGACGATAGAAGGCAAAGCCTTTCTTGTGTCAAAGAATAATTCCACAAATGGGAAATTCGCAATTTATGACGGAGATTTCAATGCTATAGCTGATTTTACAGATCCTACAATTGGTAAACCTTACCAACAAAGAGTTTTGACCATGACTCGAGTATATGATTTAGGTTCCGAAGGTTCTGGTGGAGGTGGTGGAGGTGGTATCACAAGGTCTGCTGGTGGATGGACATCTGACGAATGGACTGTTATCGACGACAAGACTTCTGACTATACAACAAGTTCTTCGTTGTCAGGGTTTGAACTATACTCAGACGACAACACATATCATTCTCGATACTTATACGTTTCACAGACTTTGTTTGATGACGATGCCGACTTTGAGTATGTTCGGACCAGGCAGTCCATAGTACCTATTGACACAAAATATGAAGACTACGCAAAGGAGCACTCTAACGGCTATACTCCTCACCCCAGTATTTCATTTGGCGGCAATGCGACAATAGACTCTCTTATGAATGCAACAGGAGCCTATACCTACGAATGGTTTTGGGATGAGGAAAGCGGTAAACGACTGCTCAAACTTTATAAACACGAACAATATGGTGGTATATTCAATGATGGTATAGAGATTGCGACATTAGACGGAACGGTGAAAGCTTTCCTGCCCGGCATCACCTACATTTCTTCTGCCTATTATTTTAGGGGGAAGTGTTATGTTCAGGGTTATGGCAGCGACAACAGCAGCGTATTATATCTTTTAGGAAATAATGCTACTGGGATTAGGGAAGTAAGCCGATCCAAGGCTGATTTCTCGATAAAAAGAGAGGGCAGCAATCTTATCTTTGACAATGAAACTGATGAGCAGTTGACTCTAGTGATGTCTGCTATAGACGGAAGAATAGTTAGGTCGCTAAATGCAAAACGAGGGAGTAATCAGATTTCTGTCAGTGGGTTGATGAATGGTATTTATAACGTTACGCTCTACCAGCAGTCTAAGCCGATTAAATCATCTAAAATCATCATTAAGAACTAATATTAGAATAGTAATCTTCTATAAACATAGGGCGGAAACCGATGTGAGAATGTCTGCACGGACACCCGTTCTTTGTCTCTCCACATTATTATAAGCCTGCGCAACTGCCGCTCTCCTAACTCCTCAAAGGTGTACTCGAAAACCTCAGAAAGGCTCAGCAACGCAATAGGCGTCCACTGGATGCGTAAGTTCATATACCTTGTCGTTCATGAAACGTTCTACCTCATCCATCGATACGGCCTGACCAGCCATAGCCTGTGCGTGGCTTCGGTTCAGAATTGTCTTCAATGCTTCGTTTGCTTCCATATTGCTGCCATTTTGATGTTTTAACGGTGCAAAGGTAAGCATTTTCCTTGGATTGGCAAAGAAAACTCCGTATTATTTATCCGTCTATAGTGTCTCAGTATGTCAATGAACACTTTTTCCGTCCACGCGGTGGTGGATGAACTTGCCAATGAATAGACCACGGTGCCGAACGATGCTACACCGGCGGTGATGAGCGTCTGTGGCTGGCCGTTATATTCGAGGCGGACAGCCTTCATGCCATTTGCCTGAGCAAGATGAATAGCCTCGCGAATCAACTTAGAGCCGATGCCGTCGGATGCTTGCCTTTGCTCCATCGGGCATAGAGGGCCATGTCGGGCGTACGCCCCGTTCTCAGGATGCTGCGCGTCCAGCGGAAAACCTTTGGGCGTCCTGCCACTTGACATTAGCCAGTCTCGAAACTTTTCCCCATATAAAATAGCCACGGAGGGCGGAAACATTTCTGCTCCGGCTCTCCGTGGCTCCTCATGTGTCGGTCTTACTTCTTGGACGAGCCAAGCGTCTACTTTGTAGCCGAGCGCACGATGACCTTCTTGCCATTCTTCACATAGATACCCTTAGCAGGTTGGGCGACGCGGCGTCCGCTCAGGTCGTACCACTCGCCGTCCATCTTGCCGGCAGCAGTCTTGACGGTGCTGATGCCAGTGGTCTCGCCATCAAAGACGATGCTCAATGCACGGGCGTTGGCGGGCGACTTCTCGAGCTCAATCCAGCACTTGCCAGCGGCCAGCGTGCCGGCATCCTTCACCCATACGAAATTGTGGCCGGTCAGCACGTAGTGGTCGGCGGCCTGCATGTCCTCGTCGGTGAAGGTCTTGTCCACGAGCGTACCCTTGAAGTGGTCGCTGTCGTAGTCCACGTTGTCGGCATCCTCGCTGCTCACGATGATGCTCACCTCAACCTCCGTGTCGTTGTCGTTGTAGATGAAGTAAGGCATCTCGGCGGCTATCACGCTCAGTTCGCCGGTCAGTTCCACCTCCGTATTGGTCACGCTCTTCACCGAGTAGAGCTTCACACCATCTACAGCATTCTCTATCTGGCGCTTGTCGGCATCGATGCGGGCCATGTAGCTCTTGGCGGGGATGACGAGCGTGATGCGCGACACCTCTACCCGAGCGGTGCTGACGGCCTCGCTGAGTGCTGCGATAGCATTGCAAATATCTACCGCCGTGGCGTCTGCGTTGTCCTTCACGCCCTTGGCTGCGTCGATAGCAGTCTGCAGTGCTCCAGCTGCGGCGGGATTGTTGTCCTTGATGCTGTTGTAGTATGCCTCAGCTTCGGTGATCTCATAGCCCAGGTCGTCCTTGACTGCTGTCAAAAGTGTTGCATACGCATTCGAAATGTTTTGGTTGGCTTCCGACAGTTGCTCCATTGTAGCATCGGGATTATTCCTCACTTCCCTGGTAGCGTTGATGACGCCCAAGAATGTGGCGGCAGCTTCGGGAGAGACATCCTTGGCACTGTTATAGATGTCATCTGCTATGGCGATATTTTCGGAAATTTGCCACTGCTGCATCGCTTTTTCCCAGGCATTACCGAGTGCTTCAATGGCCTGGTCAGCTTCGTCTTGTGTTGCGAGGGGATTGTCCCTCACTTGCTTGGCAGCGTCGATGGCATCCTGGAATGTAGCGACAATGTCGGGATAGTTTTCGAAATAAGAAAGACGACCCTCAGCTCCCGAGATTTCAATGTTAAGTTGTTCCTTGTCGGCCAGAATAGCAAACGTGGCGGTAGCCGTGCCACTGTAGTTGCCAGTACCTGTGACGGTCACGGTGGCGGTGCCTGTCTCCACGTTGTTGGTGTAGGCCACGGTGTAGTCGGTGTTCAGAGCGAGTGTGGTCTCGCCGTCTTTCACCTCGATGGTTGGCTCAATGGCACTGCCCGTGTAGGTCTGGTCGGCAATGGCCTGAATCCAAGCGTCCTGCAGGTTCTTCGTATAAGTCACCACTACCCATACGTTAGCCTCAGGCATTGTGAACGACCATGTGCCGTCGGTCTCGTTCTTCGTTACTGTGATGTCGCTCACCAGTCTGGGGGCAGAGCGGCGGCGTGCATTGGCAGCCTCCCATGAGGTATAGGCGCGGACGGTCACGTCCTTAGCCGAGTAGCCCTCGTTGGGTGTCACGCTCACGGTCACCACGTCGTCCTTCTTAGCCTGAGTAGCGGCATTGCCGCCCACGCTGAACGCCACCGAGCCGTGTGCATCGCTGCCATCAGCGAGCGTCAGGTTATACTTCGGGCCTGCCGGAGCGGGTTCTTCGTAAGTAAAAGTTGTTTTGGGGATAAAATAGGAACGACTAGCGGGGGTTGCTGGAATAGAAGAAGGTGTATATCCATAAGCACTTTGATAATTTGCGAGACTTCCTTTGCCATAGAAGGATGTATTGGCATTTGATCCTGTCGCTACTGTCTGTATATCGAAGAGTATGCTCCCCTCGCCCGAATAACTAAATGGTTCGGAAAACTCAACTACAACAGTTGCTGCGTTAAGATCCCAAACAACCTCGGCTTTAACTGTTGTTAAAGTGGCTGATTTGTATGCTTTTTCCGAGAAGTAAGAATCACTAATTTCAGCTAAGCCAATTTGTACTGTTACTCCTAGAGCAGAGGGGGCTTGATTTTTCACATAAAAAGTCAGGCTTGTAATGTCTTTGCCCGCCATCTCTGCAAGTTCTGATTGCGGATAAATTATCTGAACGCGTTCAAAGCTATATCCGAACTGTCCGCTAAATGGAACATCGGAGCTTGCATTAGTACCGTTTGCAACGGTTAATTCGTCAGCCCAGACATTGCTTGTGCAGCATAATACGGCGACAAGGATGAAGGATAAAACTTTTTGTTTCATAAGTGTTTAGTTTTTTAATTGTTAAACTTGAAGTGAATTAAAAAAAAGATATTTGTTGCATTTCATGCGACCATTTTCACGCTCGGCAAAGCAAGCAAGCTTGTTTTGCTCTCGCTTAATCAAATGGTTGTTTCTTAGTGTCTGTCGAATATTGTGTGCAAAGATACGATATGCCTCCGAGTCGCGGAAACGACTTACACGGAAAGGCTACGGGTAGGCGAGCTCTGCTCGGGAATGGCCGCCGCCTGTTGACTATCGTCTTCTTCGGTCGTGACTCGGCATAGCTCAAACGAGTTTGGCTCTGCTCTCGCTACTCCCTCAGTTACACGAATGCACACACAGCAGCGGCTACGGAGGCTCACGGCACTCCGCAGCAGATGCGCCCGACGCAGCCTTGACCTTCGGTCTAGCCTGCTCACGCTCGACAGAGGCCAAGCAAGCTTGGCTCTGTTCTCGCTGAAGCGCAGCCTTGCGGCGGCCTCGCGGCAGCATGGTTGCGAAAATAAGTTTACAAAATGGGGGGGTAAAGTCACGCCGTCCCTGCCGCCGCCGAAACCGTCAGCAGAGCCAATGACGGCCACCCCCGTCCTGCCTAAGAATGTCGGGCAGGACGAAGCGTCGCGGGTCGGTGTCAGGGTGAACGTTGGCATGGTGTTGGTGCGTGATGTTAATTTATCTTCGTGTTATAGTTCCACGCCGCCCTCGCTGGGTGTTTGATAATCGACTTTGTCGCTTCGCTCGTCGAAGAACTGGAAGGTGGTCTTGCCGTCGGCGTTGGTGATGAGGAAATCGGTCTTACGTATAACGTCCATGCCAATAAGCATGGAATATTCATCGAGGTCGGCACCATAGACTATCATGTTGTGCATCGTACCCTTCGGCTGCTTGTTGAAACCGAAGAACGGACGGTGGAAGCGCGATTCCTCAAACTTCTGCAAACCGCCCATGTCGGTGAAGTCCTAGAAGTCGCTGATGTCCCAATCCTTGAAAGCTTTCTTTGCCTCTGTCATAACGCTATAAACTTGGAATTCCGCTGCAAAGGTACTAAAAAGTTTGTAAATCACAAGCGGTTGGTGCGTTAAAAGTAACGAAAGGCGGGCGAAAGTGTTGCATTTAGTCACTTTCGCCCGGTTCGTTCTCCCACCCACGAGGGAAGCCCATAGCACTTGTATCAATGGATGGGTAAGCGGAGAGCAAAGCATAAATCTTGGCCTTCATGTCGTTGTTCGGCGAAATGATGTTTAGGAAATACTTGATAATGCAAAGGTTGAAATAGATACGTAACGCATCCGTGGGAAGTGTTATCCAATTTCCAACCATACGGTTGGGAAGCATCGGACGAATGGTGTTTTGTTTGTTCCACACACGGGCATGGTGATAGGTGGAGTTTTAAGGTGGGTCATATACGCAGGAAGTGCAAAAAAAAGCACGAAAAGCGCATTTTACATACACACCCTGCACATTTTACATACACAGGTAAACTCATTGGTTATCTATCAGTTGGACACAAAGTGTGTATGTAAAACATGTTTTTTCAAAACAAATAGTGTATATATTGTGCACGTAAGCGTACAATTTTACATACACACCCACCATCGTTTACATACACACCCATCTACCAACGCATCAGCCAAATGCATTGCACGCAACGCC
>CAMVIB010000012.1 GCA_947167455.1 uncultured Prevotellaceae bacterium
GTATGTTGTCATTCTTCTATCCTCTATTAATTTGCAATCTCGTTTTAAACTTCAATCATAACAGACGGATTAAACCCGTTCGTCAGATGCTCTCCATGCGAGATGTAGCCCAACTGATTGGACACAATGAGTGTATCCCCTATTTGTGCTTTGATATTGCGGTGTGAATGGCCATATATCCAGTAGTTAATCTGGCTATCTGCTATAAAGTTGCCCAGTTCTACCGTGAAAGCACCGTTAATAGTGCTGTTAAAAAATTCTGCAGCAGTACATAATTGCGTAGGAACATGATGTGTAAGAACGATTATCTTTTTCGCATCACTTTCTGAAACAGCCTGTTTGATGAAAGCGAGACAACGCTCATGTTCATGGTTAAAATCATCTGCTGTCAGTCGATGTTCACCATACATGATACGATAGAAATCGCTCACACTTTGTTCCGTCTGGAATGCATTCTGGGGCTCTATCTTCGACCATAATGTAGAAACGATTATGTCCATGTCGTCCAGATGCACTATACTGTTGTAGTATGCATGAACATTATGGCGAATCTGTTTGCAGTAGCCATTTGGTATAGAGGACAAGTCATAATATCCGTAAAAGTCATGGTTGCCCAAACACACTATAACCTGGCTGTAATGCTGACTCGCCCAATCCCAGAATTTATATTCAGAATAAGTGTCGCAATCCGAGTTTGGCAGATCAAGATATGCAGTATCGCCAGCGACAAGCAAAATGTCGCCAGTTACCTCCAATGGATGTTTGGCAATCCACTGACGATTCTTGGCGAACTCCAGATGGAGGTCGCTGACATACTGGATTCGAATACCGTGTGGTATGCTTTTATTATCTGGTTGCATCATCTATTTTCTTCATTATCTTACTTATTACGACTTCTCTTTTTCTTTCCAATTCTTTCCAGTTCTTTAAACATTGGAAAGAATTACAAAGTGTAGCCTAACTTCTCAAAGAGGTCTTTCAGTTGCTGTTTACTCTCTTCTTCCTGTTGCAAGAGATCGCGCAAATCTGCTTGCAGTTGCTTCATCTTGGTGTCGAAGTCTATCTGTTCGTCGCGATTACGGAACTCGATGTATTTGCTGGGTACAAGGCTCCAGCCTTTCTTCTCTATCTCGGCGAGAGTGGCAGAGTGGCAATATTCAGGTTCGTTGTGATAGGTTTGTTCGTAACCCACACGCTGCCAGTTATGGAAGTTCTCTGCTATCTGTTGTATCTGCTCCGTAGAGAACTGTATGTATTTCTTCTCGAAAGGCTCTCCCCACTGGCGAAGGTCGATAAACAGCACCTCGTCTTCACGATTACGATAGCTAACCATCTTGCCGTTCTGCTCCACCGTGCGAGCTTTCTTGTTGTTATTGAGAATCCAAAGAGTCACGCTGATGTCAGTAGAATAGAACATATTGCGAGGCAGGATGACAATCGCTTCTACCAAATGGTTCTGAAGCAGTTGCTTACGGATAGCCAACTCCGTGCCGTCGCCACTCAAAGCGCCATTGGCAAGAAGGAATCCTGCCGTTCCGTTGGCAGAGAGTTTAGAGACGATGTTCAGAATCCACCCATAGTTGGCATTGCTTGTAGGTGGCACGTCGTAACCAGCCCATCGTGGGTCGTCCTTCAGCTCGTTTTCTGCCCGCCATGCTTTCTGGTTGAATGGCGGATTTGCCATGATGAAATCAGCCTTCAGGTCTTTGTGCTGGTCGTTATGAAACGTGTCGGCAGCCATCTCACCCAGGTTGCAGGCAATACCACGAATTGCGAGGTTCATCTTTGCCAGTTTGTAGGTGGTATTAGTATATTCCTGCCCATAGACAGAAATGTCGCGCTTGTTACCATGATGGGCCTCGATGAATTTCATGCTCTGTACGAACATACCGCCAGAACCACAACAAGGGTCGTAAATCTTACCACGATAAGGTTCAATCATCTCTGCAATCAGATTGACAATGGTCTTGGGCGTATAGTATTCACCTTTACCCTTACCTTCGGCAATGGCAAACTTACCAAGGAAATATTCATAGACGCGACCGATGAGATCGTTCTCCGGGTCTTTCAGCGTGTCAATCTTATTGATTTCATCGAGCAGAGCAGCGAGCTTAGTACGGTCGAGCGAAAGACCTGCATAGTAATTACTTGGCAGGGCACCTTTCAGCGTCGGATTACTCTGCTCCACTTTCGCCAATGCCTTGTCTATCTTGATGGCAATATCGTTCTGCTTGGCATTCTCAATCAGAAAATTCCAACGGCTTTCGGGCTCCAAATAGAAGACATTCTTGGCATTGTAGAACACAGGATTATCGGCAAAAGCCTCCTTGCCGTCAGCCACCAGTTCGTTGCGCCGCTCTGTAAAGCGATCGTGTGCATATTTAAGGAAGATAAGGCTCAACACCACATGCTTATACTCCGAGGGTTCCACAGAGCCGCGTAGCTTGTTCGCTGATTCCCATAAAGCTTCCTCTATTGCCTTTTCTTTTACTACTTTCTTTGCCATTATATATTATTTTCTATTTGCTGCTTTCCCTACATTCTCAGCAGTTCTTTTACATCCACTTCAAGACATTTGGCTACCTCCATTAGGTTCTCCAGCAAGCACTACTTTCAGTCGCTTTAAGTCTTTACCTTCCATGTTATACATTATTCATAATACTGGGTACAAAGATAGCGATTTTTCAGCAGATATCATTTTGTTTTGCTAAAAATATGAGCAGAGGAGCAAAAATATTTGTCTTTTAACAAATATCCGAAGGTAAAAAATAGAGACGCCTCACTATGTTGACTCATAGAATGCCATTTCCAGATCAAAAGAGCGAAAAGCCTCGTCCACTAGCTTTCGTGTCGCATGTGTCAGCGGACTGTTGTCTGCTGGCAGGCCATCGTGTAGGGGTATGTCTCCTTTAGTGGACGTATAGACATTATGTTCGGACGCATAGTAGTGGCATTTTGGGGCGGCTGTTGCCCCCCTAGGGGAGTTGATTAACTCGCCTAGGGGAGTAATGTAACTTGCCTAGGGGAGTAATGTAACTCGCCTAGGGGAGTATTATAACTCGCCTAGGGGATGTGGAGCTAATGTCCATTCCATTGAAGGCGTGTGCCAAGTGCATTGTGCATGCATCTCACGATATCTATCAATTTTATTTCAATATTTATGATTTTACATACACACTTGATGGTGTATTTACTGATTAACAATACGTTAACCTGTGTATGTAAATGTGTATGTAAGGTGGTGTGAAAAGACATTAATGCAAATATTTCTGCAATTATTCGTTGATTTTCCATAAAAAATTTGGAGGTTATGAGGAAAAGACCTACATTTGCGGTCGGAAACCACCGGAAAAGCACACCGAACGGCATGAAATGCTGCTCAAATGAGCACCAATCTGGTTCCGAAAGACAGGGCTGACTGATGTAATGCATGATGATTTTACCTTGAATGCTGTTCGGACATACTTACTGAAAGTTAGGAAAATAATATATTTGGATTAAGGAAAGTGAAGCATTGCACTATTATTCGCAAAGGAAAAAGGAGTAGAAACTTGCGCGTCACCGTGAGAGACCTTGAGGTCGTGGTGAACGATCTCAGGTCTTCCACGGACTTGGGGGCAGTGGTGAGCGTCATGCGTGACGACTTGCCCTCCCTTGCCCCCGACAGTCACTGGCCGCTCATCGATGACCTCCCTCTCATCTGCCCTGGCATGGCCATAAGCCGCAAACGGACAGGTGAGGAGACGTGTGTCTATAATGGCGTGGCCCTGCTGCAAATCAGTGATTTAACGACAGCTGCCGAAGTCGCTGCGGTGAAACAGGCTGCCGAGGTCCTGCCGATGACGCTGCTGGCCGCCACAGGCTCCAGCGACCGCACGGTGAAGATACTCGTGTCGGGGTTGTTGGCCGACGGCACACTGCCCGCCACCCCCGAGCGTATCGACACCTTTCACCGTCAGCTCTACAACGTGGCGTGCCGCACCTATGGTGCCATCCTGCCTCACGGCGTGAAAAAAATAGATGTCAGTCCGCGCGACACCTTCCGCTGGACCTACGACCCCGACCTCTACTACAATCCTGACGCTGCGCCGTTCCGCATCGCTGTCGATGCCGCGCACTCTCCGCAAATGTCTGAAGCAGAGACCGCTGCACCTTACGGTGCCGGTACGGCATCGCCAGAGACATATCCGATGTGGACGCGCCGCTTCTCGCAGGCCGTTGACAAGGCATGGACGGAGCTGTGTCCTGAGGGTCGCGACCCAGAGGGTAAGGTGGATTATGAGACCATGCTGTCGCTCACCGCGAGGGCGGCCCACGAGCTTGACATCCCCGTCGAGGAGTCTGTGCAGCGAGCCATGCACCACCATTTCTGGTATCGTTTTGGCGACGAGCGTGTGCGTGCCATTGTGGAAACGGCATATAAGGAATTATCGCGACAAAATCCAGTTGGTGACAGAGCTTCGATGCAAGACCTCACTTTCCGCTTACAGGCATGGGTGCAAAGCCGTTACGACCTGCGCTACAACGAGCTTGCCAACGGTGTGGAGTGGCGTGCCAACACCTCATACGGTCACAGCTTCCGCCCATTGGACTCGCGCGTCATGAACACGATGATACAAGAGGCCAATGAGGCAGGTCTGGAGATCTACGACCGTGATATGAAACGCTATCTCGGGTCGTCACGCATACGCGACTTCAACGAGGCTCATTCATATCTGCAAAGTGTTGGTCATGAATGGGATGGACGTACCGACTACATCCGTCAGCTTGCCGCCCGTGTGCCTACGTCGGACAGCCATTGGGCCGATTGGTTCCACACATGGTTTCTCGGCGTCGTGGCCCAGTGGATGAATTGGGACAACCGTCATGGCAACTCCGTAGTGCCGTTGCTGGTAGGTCCTCAGGGGTGTGGCAAGAGCACTTTCGGGCAGATACTGCTGCCGCCCCAGTTGCGCGACGTGGGCTATAAGGAGCTCGTGGATTTCTCCAGCAAGCAGGATGCCGAACGCATGCTCACTAACAGTCTCCTCATCAACCTCGATGAGTTCAATCAGATTTCGGAAAAAACGCAACAGGGCTTCTTGAAAAACCTCATTCAGAAGTCCAGCGTCAAAGGCCGAAGGCCATATAGTAGCACCGTTGTGAACCTTCCCCGCTATGCCTCATTCATCGCCACCACTAACATCGGCGGTGCGCTGTCCGATCCCAGCGGGTCGCGCCGTTTCATCGTCGTGGAGATCGCCGACGGCGCGCACATCGACACAGAGACGCCTATTCCCTACGACAAGCTCTATGCCCAGGCTCAGGCCGAGCTGATGGCGGGTGCGCGCTACTGGTTCTCGCCCGACGACGTGCGCCAGCTTGAGCAGCACAACATGCGCACCGAGACACAACGTCCGGTGGTACAACATTTCTTGGAGACATACGAGCCCTGCCTCTTCGATGAGGAGGACACATGCTGGCTGCGTGTGGGTGAGATGCTTGTCGAGATGCGGCGTCGCACAGGCTTGAAGATTGAGGGAAATGCCGAGGTGTTCCTTGGCCGCTGGCTCCGCAATGAGACACGTTGTGGGCGCCTGTCGTACAAACGTTCTGGCGGTATCGTGCGATATTTGGTCAGAAAAGTCTGATTTGTTGTCAAATTCACATTTAATAACGTAGCTATGTGCTGACGTATCAAAAAAAATGCTTATCTTTGCGGCCGATTATCAATAATGATTTTAGAAATGGAATTCTCAGCCCAACAGATAGCGCAGTTCGTTGGCGGAACCGTAGAAGGCGACGCTTCGGTCTGCGTACACACATTCGCAAAGATAGAGGAGGGTGTAGAGGGGGCATTGTCCTTCCTTTCCGACCTGAAGTATGAACCCTATGTGTATCAGACGGCTTCGTCCGTGCTGCTCGTGCCCAATGACTTCAAGCCCTCACAGCCCGTCTGCGCCACACTCGTCCGCGTGGAGTCGCCGCGTGCCGCCCTGGGTCGCCTGTTGCAGCTCTATGAGCAGCAAAAGCCCCGTCTTGTGGGCATCGACCCTCTGGCCAGTGTCGATTCGACTGCAAAGATCGGCAAGGATGTGTACCTCGGCCCCTTCGTAACTGTCGCTGCCGGTGCCGAGGTCGGCGACGGCTCCGTGTTGCATCCTCATGCCACCGTGGGAGCCGGTGCCAAGGTGGGCTGCGACTGCACACTCTATCCCCATGCCACCGTCTATCACGACTGCATCATAGGAGACCGCTGCATCCTTCATGCCGGCAGCGTCGTGGGTGCCGACGGCTTCGGCTTCGCTCCCTCTGGCGACCATTACGAGAAGATACCCCAGATAGGTATTGCCGTGCTGGAGTCCGACGTGGAGCTCGGTGCCAATGCCTGTGTCGATCGTGCCACGATGGGCAAGACCGTCATCAAGCGTGGTGCCAAGATAGACAATCTCGTACAGGTGGGCCACAACGTCGTCGTCGGCGAGAACACCATCCTCTGTGCGCAGGTGGGCATCGCCGGTTCCACGAAGGTTGGCAACTGGTGCGTCTTCGCCGGTCAGGTGGGTCTTGCCAATCAGCTCATCGTTGCCGACCATGTCACCGTAGGTGCCAAGTCGGGAGTCTCCGGCAACATGCCCAAGTCCGGCGAGACGTATATGGGTAGCCCCTACCAGACTGCCCGCCAGTTCCGCCGCACCACCGCCGTGATGCGCAACCTTCCGGAGATGTCCATCGAGCTTCACCGGCTTAAGAAACAGGTTGCAGCCCTCCAGGCTCGCCTCGATGGCAACAGCGAATGATCTTGCCATCGTCTCACAAACCAACAGACAATACCCTTCAACATTCTGATGCAAAACCAAACAACCCTCGGCGGAAGCTTCACGCTCAGCGGCAAAGGCCTGCACACAGGTCTGGCGCTCACGGTGACATTCACTCCCGCCCCCGAGAACCACGGAATCAAGATACAGCGCACCGACCTTCCTGGCCAGCCCGTCATCGACGCCTTGGCAGAGAACGTCGTGGAGACGACACGCGGCACCGTGCTGCAGCAGGGCGAAGCCCGTTGTTCTACGGTGGAACATGCCCTTTCGGCGCTCTTCGCCCTCGGCGTAGATAACTGCCTGCTGCTCGTGACGGGGCCCGAGGTGCCCATCCTCGACGGCTCTGCCGAACTCTATGTGGAGAACATACGCCGTGTGGGCATCGTAGAGCAGACGGCTCCCGCGCGCTATCTCGTCATCGACGAACCCATCACCGTCACCGACGAGCGCAACGGCAACTCACTCACCATAGTCCCTGCCGAAACCTTCGGCGTGACGGCACATATCGCTTTCGACTCGCGTGTGCTCAGCGACCAGATGGCCTATCTCCCCGACACAAGCCTCTTTGAGAAGGAGATAGCTCCGGCGCGCACCTTCTGCTTCGTCCGTGAGGTGGAGATGCTGCTCGGAGCCGGCCTCATCAAAGGCGGCGACCTCGACAACGCCATCGTCATCTATGAGAACGAGAAGACGCAGGCCGACCTCGACCGTCTGGCCGATGCCATCGGCGCTCCCCACCACGATGCCCGTGAGCTGGGCTTCCTGCAGCCCAAACCCCTCGTGTGGGAGAACGAGCCCGCTCGCCACAAGCTTCTCGACATCGTCGGCGACATGGCTCTCGTGGGCTGTCGCATACGCGGACACATCACCGCACAGCGCCCCGGACATACTATTAATAATAGGTTTGCGCGCGCGTTGAGGGGAGTGTAGATCAGTTGTTGAATATGCAAAGGCTGACAGACAGTGTCAAAGATGATATAGGCTGAAATGGTTATCCGCAATCGTACTGCCAATGGCGCAGAGGTCAAGCGCCGATGGACAAAGGTGGTGCTCTTGCGGATAATCATGTGATATGAGACACGTCCCGGCGAAAGGACGCTTGGCGGGACCTGCCAGGTCTGTCGTCAGCCAACACAAGAAATATCATAAAAACAGAAAAACCATACAATTGCCCTATGATTAGTCCACTTGCCTATGTTGACCCCGAGGCCCAGATTGGCCAGAACGTGAAGATCGGTCCCTTTTGCTACATCGACAAGAACGTCGTCATCGGCGACGACAATGAGCTGATGAACAGCGTCACCATACTCTCTGGCGCACGCATCGGTCGTGGCAACATTTTCTTCCCCGGTGCCGTCATCAGCGCCATCCCGCAGGATCTGAAGTTCCGTGGCGAAGAGACGACCGTCGAGCTTGGCGACAACAACAAGATTCGCGAGAACGTAACCATCAACCGCGGCACCGCCGCCAAGGGCCGCACCGTTGTCGGCAACGGCAACCTCCTCATGGAAGGCGTTCACATCGCCCATGACGACATCGTCGGCAACGGCTGCATCATCGGCAACTGCACAAAGCTCGCCGGTGAGGTGACGGTTGACGACTTCGCCATTCTCTCGGCCTGCGTGCTCGTACACCAGTTCTGCCGCGTAGGCTCATACACCATGGTGGGTGGCGGCACACGCTCCTCGCAGAGCATCATGCCATATACCATCTGTGCACGCGAGCCGGCCACCTACTGCGGCCTCAACATCGTGGGGTTGCGACGCCGTGGCTTCGACCGCGAGACCATCAACCATATCCACGAGGCATACCGCATCATCTACCAGGCCGGGCTGTCGCTCTCCGATGCCGTTGATACTATCAACCGCGAGCTGCAGCTGACACCGGAGATACAGTACATACTCTCTTTCATAGAAGACACCAAGCAGCGCGGTTTCGTGCATTGAACCCGCCTCTCCATCATTTCATCAGACCTTATGCTCTACACCATAACAGCCGCCTCACCCGAAGTCGATGACTTCGTGCTCGAACTCCAGATAGAGTCCGACGCCACTTTCGAGAGCCTGCATCGTCTCATCCGCGAAAGCTGCGGCTGGGGTGCAGGCAACCCCGCCACCTTCTATCTCTGCGACCACCGTTGGCGCCGCGAGCGTGCCATCCCGGAGAGCGGTTACGAGGACGATGTCATGGCCGACGTGGAACTCGGCGACCTCCTCGATGACGAGGGTCAGCGCATGCAGTACGTCTTCGACGCCCGTGCCCGCCGTGCACTCCTCCTCGAAGTGACACGCATAGCCTACGGCAAACACATCGACGAGCCGCTGTGCCGACGACGGCACGGCACGGCACCCGACCTCGACGACACGGCGCCGACAGCCAATGGCGGCACCGCGTCGGCAGCCACAGCCTCTGCGCAGGCTCAACACGGTGACCCGTCGGCATCGCCGGTCGTCATGGGCTCAGAAGGCCCCTCACGAGCTGACCTCCTCGCACAGCTCACCGCCGCCGCCCTCGCCATGGATGACGAGGACAATGACGACCCCATCACCGATGACGACGACTTCGACCCCGAGGAGCTCGACCCCGAAGGCTTCGACATAACTGAACTCTGATGCATACGCTGCTCGTGCTACTCGGCCCTACGGGTGTCGGCAAGACGGAACTTGCCCTGCGCCTGGCACGCCGTTATGCCACGCCGGTCATCAATGCCGACAGCCGACAGATATATGCCGACCTCAGCATCGGCACGGCAGCGCCGACGCCAGCTCAGCTACAGCAGGTGCGCCACTACTTCGTGGGTACCCTCGCCATCGGCGACTACTACAGTGCCGCCCGCTTCGAGGCCGATGTCCTCGGGCTTACAGAACGCCTCTTTGCCACCCGCGACACGCTACTCATGAGCGGAGGGTCGATGATGTACATCGATGCCGTATGCAAGGGTATTGACGACATACCCACCATCACCGACGAGACGCGCTCGATGCTGCGGCAGCGACTCGCCGACGAGGGCCTGGAACGCCTGAAAGCCGAGCTCCGCCTCCTCGACCCCGACTACTACGCCGGCGCCGACCTGCGCAACACACAACGCATAGTGCATGCCCTCGAGGTGTGCTACCAGACGGGGCTGCCCTTCAGCCATTTCCTCACCGGGCAGGCCAAGGCCCGGCCCTTCAGGATTCTCAAGATAGGTCTGAACCGCCCGCGTGAAGAGCTCTTCGAGCGCATCAACGCACGAGTGGATGCCATGATAGAAGCCGGCCTGCTCGACGAGGCCCGCTCCATGCTGCCACACCGACATGCCAATGCCCTCAACACCGTTGGCTACAAGGAAATGTTCGCTGTGCTCGACGGCACATGGACGCTCCCCTTCGCTGTCGAGCGCATGAAGAAGAACACCCGTGTCTATGCCAAGAAGCAACTCACATGGTTCCGGCGCGACGACACCATACAATGGTTCCATCCCGACAATGCCGATGCCATAGAGGCTTGGATAGACTGCCAGCTGCATAAAGACGCCCAACAACATAAACAATGAAGCTCAAGCATACCCTCAAAGTCATTGCCCGGCCCCTCGCCTGGGCATACCGCCGCGGACCGTGGTGGAGAAAGCTCATCGTGTGGACGGTGACGCTCATCGTGGCTTTCATGCTGCTACTGCTAGCCGTTGACAATAACTTCCTATACCTCTTCGGCAAGTCGCCGTCCTACGAACGCATCACGCACCCCGTCAACAGCGAGGCATCTGAGATCTACAGCGCCGACAGTGTGCTCATAGGCCGTTTCTTCAGCGAGAACCGCACGCCGGTGAAGTTCGAGGACATCAGCCCTATCGTGGTGAGAACGCTCATCGCCACTGAGGACGAACGCTTCTACCGCCATCGCGGCATAGACTTCGCAGGCCTCTTCTCTGCCGCGAAGGACATCTTCAGAGGACACGCACGCGGTGCCAGCACCATCACCCAGCAGCTGGCCAAGAACATGTTCCGTGTGCGCACGCAGTATAGCACGGGCCTGCTCGGCAACATCCCCGGCGTGAAGCTCATCGTCATGAAGCTCAAGGAGTGGATTGTTGCCACGAAGCTCGAGCACGCCTTCACCAAGGACGAGATTCTCACCATGTACTTCAACACCGTGGATTTCGGGTCCAACAGCTTCGGCATCAAGACAGCGGCACGCACATATTTCGCCACTACACCCGACCGCCTCACCTACGAGCAGGCGGCGACGCTCATCGGCCTCCTCAAGGCCACCAGTGCCTACAATCCGCGCCTGAACCCCGAGAACTCAAAGCACAGACGCAACGTCGTGCTGCAGAACCTCTTCGACCACGGCGGCATAATCATCAACGGCAACGCCGCCACGCAGGCACAGCTCGACAGCCTCCAGAGCCTGCCCATAGAGTGTGTGGAGAGGGTGGAGGAGAGCAGCTACGACGGCCTCGCGCCATACTTCCGCACGAGACTCAACGAATACATCGACCAGCTCTGCGACCTCGGACGCATCCACGGCATGAGCAACGACCGCCTCGACCTCTATGCCGACGGCCTTAAGATTTACACCACCATCGACACGCGCATACAGCGCTACGCCGAGCAGGCCGTGATGCAGCAGATGCGCATCCTCCAGGAGCGCTTTGACGAGCACTGGGCCGGTCAGAACCCATGGCAGGACGAGAACCATCATGAGATCCCCAACTTCGTGGAGGACATAGCGCAGCGCACAGAGCGCTACCGCGACCTCGCAAGCCGTTTCCCCGACAGCCCTGACAGCATAGACTACTACATGAACTTGCCGCGACCCACGCGCCTCTTCAGCTACGACGGCCCCGTAGTGCTCAATATTTCCACCATGGACAGCATACGCTACATGGTGAAGTTCCTCCACAGCGGCTTCGTGGCTATAGAACCCCACACGCGACGTCTGCGGGCGTGGGTGGGCGACATAGACTTCGACTTCTGGAAGTACGACAAGGTGACGGCCATGCGTCAGGCCGGCTCCACATTCAAGCTCTTCGTATATACCGAGGCCATGAACCAGGGCCTCACGCCATGCTCGCAGCGTGTCGATCAGTGGACGGCCTACGCCGACACCACCAAGGCCGGGGAACCCAAGCAGTGGGTGCCGCGCAATGCCAACGGACATTTCACGGGAGCTTCCATGCCCCTCAAGACAGCCTTCGCACAGAGCGTGAACAGCATCGCCGTGAAACTCGGTAACGAGATGGGCATTCACAACGTGGCGCAGACGGCCTACCGCATGGGCATCACATCGCCCCTCGAAGAGGTGCCTGCCCTGAGTCTCGGAGCCAGCGATGTCTCGCTCATAGACCTCGTCAACAGCTACTGCACGGTGATGGCCGACGGGCGCTACAACATGCCCATCCTGGTGGAACGCATCGTTGACCGCGAGGGCCATACCATCTACGAGGCCGAGCTCGACGAGAGCCAGGCCATCAGCTACCGCTCGGCCTACCTCATGCAGATGATGCTGCGTGCCAGCATGAACATCCCCGGCGGCACCACGGGAGCTCTCTGGCAGTACGTCAACCCCGTGGCCCACTGGGCTGAGTTCGGCGGCAAGACAGGCACGTCCAACAACTATTCCGACGCATGGTTCGTGGGTGTGACACCCAACCTCGTGGCAGGGGCATGGGTCGGTGGCGAGTACCGCAGCATACACTTCCGAACATCGGCACTCGGACAGGGCAGCCGTACGGCACTGCCCATCTTCGGGCGCTTCATGGCGAGCCTCATCGCCGACGAGCGTTTCAGCTGTTACCGCGCGCGCTTCCAGCCGCCGAAAGAGAAGATTGATGCCAAGGCATGGGAGTGTGCCGCCACCTATGAGCAGCCCGACAATATGTTCCCCACCATTCAGCTGGAACCCATCGAGGGCATCAGCATAGAGCCATCCACGCCGCCTGCCATCGAGAAGCCCGACATCAAGGAACCTTCTAACCTGCCGCCACCCATCGACACCGAGCTCACACCGGTGGAGTAGGGGATGGGACATCGTCAAGCCTGTGGCACAGATAGATACCTCTGCTCCCGAATTTCAGGCGGCTCTGAACATGATACGCTTCACCCACCAGTCTGTCTTCCTCACCGGCAAGGCAGGCACGGGCAAGAGCACCTTCCTGCGTTACGTGCGCCACAACACCAAGAAGAAATGTGTCGTGCTGGCACCCACAGGCATCGCTGCCATCAATGCCGAAGGTTCTACGCTGCATAGCTTCTTCAAGCTGCCGTTCCACCCCCTCACCCCCGACGATGCACGTTATCAGGGTCGGCGCATCCGCGACTTCCTGCGCTACAACAAGGAGCAAATCAAGCTCTTGCAGAGCCTGGAACTCATCATCATCGATGAGATCTCGATGGTGAGGGCAGACATCATTGATTTCATCGACCGCATACTGCGCACCTTTGGCGGCAACAGCCGTGAGCCTTTCGGCGGCAAGCAGATGCTCTTCATAGGCGACATCTTCCAGCTTGAGCCGGTGGTGAAGGCCGACGAACGTGACATCCTGCAGCGTTTCTACCCATCACCCTTCTTCTTCGCCGCACAGGTGTTCAGACGCATGGAACCTGTGTGTATAGAGCTGACGCGAGTCTTCCGCCAGAAGGACGCCACTTTTATCGGTGTGCTCGACCGCATACGCACCAACACAGTAACTCCCGCCGACCTTGCTCTCGTCAACAGCCGCGTGGGCAATACGCCATCTGATATCCCCTCAGACACCCCCACTCACCTCGGCATCACCCTCTGCACGCGCCGCGATGACGTCGATTTCCTCAACACCTCGCGTCTTGAAGCCCTAAAGGGGCAGAGCATACACCTCCATGGAACCATAAAGGGCGATTTCCCGCAGACCATGCTGCCCACGCTCATCGACCTTGAGGTGAAGCTCGGCGCACAGATTATCTTCGTGAAGAACGACCAGGAGAAGCAGTGGGTCAACGGCACCCTCGGCATCGTCACCGGCGTGAGCGACTCGCCGTATGGCCTATACGTCCGCACTGACGGCGGTCGCGACGTGCTTGTGGAGCCTGCGCAGTGGTCGAACATACGCTACACCTACAATGAGCAGGAGCACAAGATCGAGGAGGAGGAACTCGGTACGTTCACGCAGTTCCCGCTACGCCTGGCGTGGGCCATCACCATCCATAAGAGCCAGGGGCTGACCTTCGAGCGTGCCACTATAGACTTCGGCAGCGGCACTTTTGCCGGAGGGCAGGCTTACGTGGCACTGAGCCGTTGCACTACCCTCGAAGGCATGACCTTGAAGCGGCCGCTCGCGCAGAACGATGTCTTCGTGAGACCCGAGGTGGTGCGCTTCGCATCGCTCTTCAACGACCGTCAGGCCATCGACCGTGCCATGCAGGCGGCGCGTGCCGACGTCGAGTACCAGGCCACGATGCGTGCCTTCGACGAGGAGCGGTGGGACGACTTCATCACCCATTTCTTCACGGCCATTCATGCCCGCTACGACATCGAGACACCGTCGGCCAAGCGTCTCATACGCCGTAAGCTTTCATCGATAACACGCTTGCAGCAGGAAAAGGTGGAGCTGCAAATGCAGATTGCCGACCTCGAGCAGCAGCTCGCCAAGCGTTCGCGCACGCTCCGTCAGTTTGCACGCGAGTATTACCTCATGGGCAACGAGTCGCTGCAGGACTTCAACAGCAACAGTGCCGCTCTGCGCAACTACGAGAAGGCCGTGGCGCTGTGGCCCGACTTTGAGGCGGCACACAAACGTCTCGGCGACTGTCTCGACCGCGAGGGGCGTCATGACGAGGCGCAGCATCACTGGGAGCTCGCCGCCAAGCTGCAACGGCGTGCCGAACGCAAGCGTAAGCGCAAGTAGTATCTACGTTTTTGTCGCATCTTTTTCGGGTGGCGTCTCATCCTTGACAGTGCGCTTGCGTATGTCGGAATAAGATGCTACCTTTGCACGGCAAAAAACATAAACCAGCATCTCTTTGCGTTATGAAGAAACACATCCTGTCAGTAATCCTCTTAGCACTCGCTGTGCTCACGGCACATGCCGAGCAGCCGCTACGCCGTCCCATCGACGCGCGCCATCCTCTGTGGCTCATACATATCGATGTATGGAACGCCGCCGATCCGCAGAAAATCATCAACCTCATCCCCGAGGACATAAAGCCTTACGTATGCATGAACCTGTCGCTGTCATGCCAGTACGACAAGGACAAGAACCTCTACAAGATGCCGCAGCAGGCCGTGAGAACCTACAAGTCATGGGCCACGGTGTGTCAGGCCAACGGGTTGTGGTTCACATGCCAGCCGGCCAGCGGCGGCCACACCCACATCCAGGACTCTGACATCGAGACCTTCGAGTACTTCTTCCGTCGCTTCCCAAACTTCCTTGGCTGGAACTATGCCGAGCAGTTCTGGGGCTTCGACGAGCAGGCCTCCGACAAGAGCTCCAGCACGCAGACCTCGCGCTGGGCACTCTTCGCCAAGCTCGTGGAGATGAGCCATGAGTATGGCGGGATGCTCACCATTTCCTTTTGCGGCAACATCTGGAGCCATGGGCTAAACCCCATCGGCGAGATGAAGCGCAATGCCAATTTCCTCAAGGCATGCCGTAAGTACCCCGAGAACATCCTGTGGCTGTATAAGTACACCACGTCATCGTGCTTCTACAACAACGAGAGCGTCACCTTCGGACCCTTCGTGGCAGGACTTGCCACCAACTACGGCGTGCGCTATGACAACTGCGGATGGAACGGCGCCACGAGTTCGCTGCTCGGCGACGATGCCAAGAAGGAGAAGCAGATAGGCAAATACCCCAGCGCAGCAGGCATTGCAACCGTCATGGAGCAGACTGCCGTCAATGGCGGTGCCGTATGGGACGGGCCGGAGCTGATATGGACAGAGGACTTCAAGGAGACCGACCGCACTAATGTAGATGGCTATTCGCGTCGCAATTGGACAACCTTTGAGGGCTTCCGTGCGGTGTGGGTGGACATGTTCCGGAAGATTCTCGACGGCACGATATATATTCCTACACGTGAGGAGGTGGTAGGCAAGACGCAGATTGCCATCATTGCCGACGTCACCTCCGGCAACGACGAGCAGAAATATGCCGCATGGGGCAGCCTCTACGACGGCCTCTACAAGCAGGACGACCCCTTCAACCGTGGCAACGGGCAATGGATGGACAACTACTGTTACTTCAAATCCACCGGGCGCTACGGCACGATACCTGTCTGCCCCGAGATGAACGATGAGCTCGCGAAGGCCATACCCTTGCGTGTGCGCAAGAGCAGCTACGCCTCGCGATGGTCAACCCTGCAGAAGAAAGTCAACGACTTCGACAGCCGTTATCCTGAGGTGTCGAAGGGCGACCTATATGTCAACCGCCACCGCAACCAGCTCGTGACATACACACCATACACTTACCTCAATGCCCGCAGGCAGGCATCGGCAATCGTGCCACTGTGCTACAACACCTGCGACAGCATCGGCATCACGCTCGGCATGCTCGGCAGCGCCCTCGTGCGCGAATATGCCGACCACATAGACTTATATCTCAACAACTTCCGCACAGATACCACCACGCTCGTGGCAGAGACATTCGCCATCCACGGCGCCACGGCAGAACCCACATACACCATCACTAAGCGCACACTCGCCAGAGCCAACGCCACAACGGCGTGGGACGAACAGACGCACACCTTCACGCTGACGGTGAGGCACCTCGGAGGTATCGACGTGCGTATCGACTGCAGCGGAGCTGCAACAGACCGCAACACCGACCCCCTGCCTTCTGAGCCCCTCGCACAGGACCTCCCTGTGCAGCCCGCTCCATATCATGGAGAAATACAGATTGAGGCCGAGGATATGGACTCAAAGAGTGTCAAGTCGCTCACCACAAGTCCCTTCTACTCACATCCCGACATGCGCGGACATGCCGGAAACGGCTTCGTGGAGATGGGCACGAACGCCGCAGCAGCCCTGCGTCATAAGCTCGACATTAGTGAGGCCGGCGACTACCGCATCAGCGTGCGTTACACCAGTCCCACAAAGGCCGGACGGCTGCGTGCCGCCATCAACGGCAAGAGCAGCACTCTGACCATCGAGAAGACAGCAAACAATGAGTGGCGGAAGGTAACCTTCGACGCTACTCTAAAGGCTGGCAGCAACGTCCTCATTATTACGAATTATGCCGGCACGCCGCTTTTCATAGACCAAGTCATATACACGCCTGTTGATGTCGAACCCGAGATGTTCGACATCGCCGTGCGCAAGGTAAGCTACGGCTCCGTCACGCCCGATGTAACCGAGGCGGCAGAGGGGCAGGTCGTGACGCTCACCATCGAGGCCAACAGCGGCTATGGCCTTAAGACCCTGAAGGTCGTCAACGGCGTGAACTTCACGCTCGCCACGACCATTAGTCTTGAGACGCTGGCCGACGGCAATTCGCGTCTTACGTTCACGATGCCCGACGACCGTGTCACCTTGCAGCCCGTCTTCGCCAAAGGTGTCAACGTCGTAGATGGCATTGAGCTTGTGGAGGCCGATGGTGAGGCTGTCACCGTGCGCCCGCGTGAGGCAGCGGCTCAGGCTTTTGACCTCTCGGGACGCCCCGTCTCAACAGCACATCACGGCATACAGATACGCAATGGCCGAAAGACTGTGATACGCAGATAGGCTCTCCATGATATCATTGTGATGTTCAATTTACACTGGTATGATGGCGTATTCTGCTAATTGGGTTAGTCATTGCCGCTTCAGGCTTGCCCCCGAGGTGCCTCTACCACTGGCTGACATCGTAGGTGGCTTCGATGGCCGCCTCGATGTCGTCGGGCAGGGCAGGGAAGAGGTCGATGCCGGCGCGTGTCTCGGCATCATCGACGGTGGTGGCACACGAGCGCCACGGACGGTTGCTGTCGTCGTTGGAGCAGATGAAGGCAATGGTTGCCGGACGTGTGCCAAGGCGTAGCACGGCCTTGAAGAAAGCCTTCGGCACCGTCACTTCGGCACGGCCGATGTGGACTGGCTTCTCATCGAGGATAGGACCAGTGACAATATACACCTCGCCGTAGCGACGCGCCCATTTGCGGCAGAGTTTCTCTATCTCGTTCCACTCGCCGGCATTGAAGCTCTTGTGTTGCGGCGTGATATTGGTCATGAGAAATGATTCGTACATCGCATCGGCATCCCACTTGTTGTCGCCGGCAGGACACATGTGTCCGCGTGTCCAGCCCGTGCCGCGGTAGTCCTCGAAATGGGCCCGGGGACGAGGCACATCAGGGTCCTCATGGAAGGCGGCCTGCGGGCGTGGCACATCGCCACGGGTGTGCTCGGCGGTGAGGCACCAGCCCACCCAGTTGGCAATGCGTGTCGAGCTGTTGTAGCTCACCACGTATGCCTTGCGGCGAAGCATTTGCACAGGGGTGGCAGCTGGCATGGAGGCGAGTTCGTCAGGCTGTAATGTCTCGGGTATCGTCGAGCTTGTGGCTGGCGTGCCGGTGTCTGTCTCGCCTTGTTGATATGTGGATGCTGTCGGTGCAGTGGATGCTGCGGGTGTGCCCGACTTGTTGCTGTACCATGTGGCGCCGGCTGCAGCGGCTGCCAGCACGGCGGTGAGTATGGAGTTGCGGACTTTCTTTGTCATTATGAATGGAGAATAAAAATATGGCTCTCTGCGGCACAGGCCGCGGAGAGCCGTAGGTGAGTCAATGCTGTATGTAGTGTGTCAGTCGTTGGGGAATGCCTTCTTCAGACGCTTCAGCTCTTTGGCAGTGATGGCGATGACGGTGCCGTGGCGGGGCGTGAAGGCACCCTTGGTGGCTGTGTCCTGCACGCGGCGGAAGGTCTTCAGGTCGCTGCTCTTGCAGAACTGATAGTGGCCGCTGGTGTAGCAGTCGTACATCAACACCCATGTGCCGTCGTGCAGACGAAACACGCCTGAACCCTCGACCTGCTTGTCAGTGTCCTGACACCAGCCCGGTTGCAGCTGCCATGTGCGGCCGTCATAGAAGTCCTTGGCAATGAACTGCTTGATGCCTTTCTGACGGGAACCCTCGGTCTTGAAGAAGATGTGGTACAAGCCATCGTCGTCGCGTACGATATCGGTATCGATGCTGGCGCTGCGCATGTCGAACATCAGCTTCGGCTCACTCTCAAGGTCGGAGAAGTCCTTGTTGGCGTATGCCCAATAGACGCGGTCGTAGGGGCATGAGCCGTCGTCGGTGAGGATGGAGAAATAGACGATGTACTTGCCGGTGCGCTCGTCGAAGATTGTCTGTGGAGCCCACACGCGGGTCACGTGCTCGAACATCGTACCGGCGAAGCGCTCGGGGAAGTGCACGGTGTGGTGTTCCCACTTCACGAGGTCCTTGGAGCGCATGAGCACCATGCCACGGTTGCTGCTCCATCCGAGGCTCGACTTCATATCGGTGACCACCTGATAGAACCATCCGTCGTTGCCGCGCAGGATGTGCGGGTCACGCACGCAGCCTGTGCGTGCTATCTCCTGAGAGGCTATGACGGGCTTGCCGTTGTTCAGGGGTGTGTAGTTCCAGCCGTCTTCGGAGATGGCATAGCATATCTGCTCCTGCTCGGGGGCGTTGCCTGTGAAATAGGTGAAGAGGTAGGCGGTTGTCTCTTGCGCCGCCATGGGCGTAGCAGCGGCGAGTGCCAGTGCTAAGGTGATGAGTTGTTTCTTCATAGTGTGTTGTCGTGTTCGTTAGTTGTTGGACGTTAATGGTATGTGAGCGATGTCAGTTGCGCTCGATCCATGCTATGGTCTGGCCCTTGACAACCTTCTGGCCTTGGCGTGCTGTGACCTCAACGAGTGTGCCTCCGAGAGCCGTGGGGATGGGCAGTGTCTGGCCCCATGGTGTCTGCAGGTAGCACAGTGTGTCGCCCTCCTTGTACTTCGTGCCGACGGCAGGCTCTGTGCAACGTGTCACGCCGGCATCGCCGCTGACCTCGTAGAGCAGCTGTCCGTTGAAGGGTGCCACGATGGCATCGGCCTTGGCATGCTTGAAGGCAGAGAGCTCCTCGACGGACATCTTCGGGCCGCCGGAGGCCTGTAGCTTGGCCATCTTGGCCTTCTCCAGGTCGGCCAGGAAGTTCTTCTTGGCCTGACCGCTCTTGTAGTTGCGGTACTGCTCGGGGTGCATGGCGAGTTCATAGAGCTCCTCGTCGTCCTGACCGCGCTCCCAGCCGTTCTGCTTCATCTCTTCGATGAAGTCGGGCAGGGCGTTCTTGAGCAGCGTGTGCGGGTCGGCATCGGTGAACTCGCGACCCTGTTTCTTGGCGAGCTCCTTCAGCTCGGGGGCTATCTCGCCTGGAATCTTGCCGCTCTTGCCCAGAATCATACCCCACATGGAGTCGTCCATCATCACGAAGCGACCCTTGCCCTGAGCCATGGTGAGGAGGTTCATCAGTGCAATGTTCTTGACGTACTGCGAGAAAGGTGTGACGAGTGGTGGGTAGCCCACGCGTGGCCATACGTAGGCCACTTCGTCGAAGAGCTTCACGAGGATGTCGTCTGTCGAGAGCTCGGGCTCGCCCTTGGCTTTCAGAGTGTTGTTGATGACGCCGTGGATGCCGGCCAGGTCGGCCATCATAGAACCCATCATGCCGCCCGGCAGACCGCAGCCCAGTAGCAGCGAGGACATCAGCTTATTGCCGGGGTTGATGAAGTAGCCGAGCCAGTCGTCGATGAATTCCTGCGTCAAGGCGCGTGCACGCATGTAGGCGTTCATGTTTATCTCTTTCACCTCGAAGCCCTCGTTCTTGAGCATCGACTGCACGCTGATGATGTCGGGGTGCACCTTGCCCCACGAGAGGGGCTCGATGGCTGTGTCGATGACGTCGGCGCCGTTGTTGCACACCTCGAGGATGCTGGCCATGGAGAGACCTGGGCCGCTGTGGCCGTGGTACTGTATGATGATGTCGGGATGCTTGGTCTTGATGGCCTTGGTGAGGGCACCCAGGAGTGCCGGCTGGCCTATGCCTGCCATGTCCTTGAGGCATATCTCCTCGGCTCCGGCGGCAATGACCTGGTCGGCGATATTGGCGTAGTAGTCAACGGTGTGTATGGGCGATGTGGTGATGCATAGCGTGGCCTGAGGTGTCATGCCGGCGGCCTTGGCCCACTTCACGGAGGGTATGATGTTGCGGACATCGTTGAGGCCGCAGAAGATGCGGGGTATGTCAACACCTTGGGCGTGCTTCACCTTGTACTGAAGCTCGCGGACATCGTCGGGCACGGGGTACATGCGCAGGGCGTTGAGGCCGCGGTCGAGCATGTGCGTCTTGATGCCCACCTCGTTGAAGGGCTTGCAGAACGCGCGTACGGCGGCGTTGGGGTTCTCGCCGGCGAGGAGGTTCACCTGCTCGAAGGCTCCGCCGTTGGTCTCCACGCGGTCGAACACCCCCATGTCGATGATTGCAGGGGCTATGCGTTCCAGCTGATCCTTGCGCGGCTGGAACTTGCCGGAACTCTGCCACATGTCGCGATAGACAAGGCTGAATTGGATTCTCTTTTTCATGTTTAGTGTCGTTGGTGTAGGTAAAAATATAGCGCAAAGATAATACTTTTCCTACTACCTATATACAAATAGCCACATTTTTTATCCTTTATTAACGTATAATCTGTATGCCGAGAAGGCCTGTCATGCCTCTGATAGGGAGTGGGCAACACCCCTAGGCGATGCAAGTGCCTCGCCTAAGGGAAGCAAGTGCCTCGCCAAGGAGATGCAAGTGCCTCGCCTAAGGGAAGCAAGTGCCTCGCCAAGGGGATGCAAGTGCCTCGCCAAGGGGATGTGGACGTGATGTATAAAGGCGTTGCCTTCGTGCCCCTGCAGGCTGCCGGTCTGGGTGTGGGGTGTTCTGACAGCGTGTCATTTTGTTTCGTTGGTGTTTCATATATAAAAATATGTAACGTGGGCGGAGAAGAAGGGCTTGGATATATGGGTATAACGCTTTTTCTTTGCACTGCGAAACAAGTGACTAACCACGCATCGACAAATTCAACACACATAAACAACAACTCTCAATCATGGTCAACAAACTTTCTCTCGGCCTTGTCACAATCGTGATGCTTGGCTCGACACAAATCCGTGCCGACGAACGCCAGTTCAACAGCCCCGACGGCAACCTCGTCGTTACGCTCAGCGACAACGGCGGCACACCAACCTATAGCGTGGCCCTCGGCGGCACCACAATGCTCATGCCCTCACAGCTGGGCATTACGACCGACGATGGCGACCTCGGCATTGGCATCAGGCTTCGTGACGTCGAGACGCGCACCGTGACCGACGACTACACCCTCGCCACTATCAAGCAGAGCAACATCCACTATGAGGCAACGGAGGCTCTATGCCATTTCTATCGCGGCGAAGCCCCGGCCTTCGACCTGCAGCTGCGCATCAGCAACCGCGACGTGGCATTCCGCTACCGACTGCTGCCCACAAGGAATCGTCGCGTGGCAGTGGTGAGTGCAGAGGCCACCAGCTTCACGATGCCTGAGGGCACGACCACCTTCCTCTGCCCGCAGGCCAAGCCCATGGGCGGATTCGCACGCACCTCGCCGAGCTATGAGACCTCATACTCCTACGACCAGCCCACAGGTTCCAACGGCTGGGGCGAGGGCTATACCTTCCCATGCCTCTTCCGCACGCCGGGTGGATGGGTGTTGCTGAGCGAGACGGGCACCGACGGCAATTATGTCGCATGCCGTCTCATGAATAACGGAGCGGCAGCGTATCGCATCGGCTTCCCCCAACAGGGCGAGATGAACGGCGTCGGCACGACGACGGCTGCCGTGAGCCTGCCTGCCACGACACCATGGCGCACCATCACCGTAGGCACCACGCTGGCTCCTATCGTGGAGACGACGGTGCCGTGGGACCTCGTGCAGCCCAAGTATGCCGCAGGCCGTGACTACACCTATGGCAAAGGCACGTGGTCGTGGATAATAGGCATGGACTCGAGCTGCAACTTCGACGAGCAGCGTCGTTACATCGACTTCGCAGCTGCCATGGGCTACCGCTCGGTGCTGATAGATGCCCTCTGGGACGTGCAGATAGGCCGCGAGCGCATCGCCGAGCTGGCACGCTATGGCCGCGAGAAGGGCGTGGGGCTCTTCCTGTGGTACAATTCCAACGGCTCATGGAATGACGCTCCGCAGTCGCCCCTCGGTAAGATGGACCGCTCGTCGGCACGACGTGCTGAGATGCGCTGGATGCAGGAGACAGGCATTCTGGGCATTAAGGTGGACTTCTTCGGCGGTGACAAGCAACCCATGATGCAGCTCTATGAAGACATCCTCACCGATGCCAACGAGTTCGGGATTCAGGTGATATTCCACGGATGCACGCTGCCACGCGGCTGGGAGCGGATGTTCCCCAACTATGTCGCTTCCGAGGCTGTGCTGGCCAGTGAGAACATGCACTTCGGCCAGGGTGCCTGCGACGGCGAGGCACGTGCTGCTGCCACACACACCTTCATTCGCAACACTGTCGGCTCGATGGACTTCGGAGGCTCGACCCTCAACAAGCGCTACAATGCCGACAACCTCACCGGCACCGTGCGTCGCACGAGCGATGTCTATGCCCTGGCCACGGCAGTGCTCTTCCAGAGCAGCGTGCAGCACTTCGCCCTTGCACCCAACAACCTCACCGATGCCCCGGCATGGGCCATCGACTTCATGCGCGCCGTGCCCACGACGTGGGACGAGGTGCGATACCTCGACGGCTACCCCGGACGCTATGCCATACTCGCACGACGTTGCGGCAACCGTTGGTACATAGCCGGCATCAACGCTCAGGATGAGACCGTGGTGGCAAAACTCGAGTTGCCGATGCTCGGCAAGAGTGCCGTGGTGAATGTCTATGCCGATGATGCCAAGCTTAATGGCAGTCTGCGCGAGCAGAAGCTTCGCTCTGGCCGCATCAATGTCAGCATACCGAAGAACGGAGGTGTCGTAATCGTTGGCGAATGAAAACCGTTAATGGCTTATTGTATAAACAGATGAGAAATATCATGATAATATGCCTCATGGCAGCGGCAACAGGCTGCTGTGAGATGTCGGCACAGACGTTGCCGTACCAGAACCCCGAGTTGAGCGCCCGCGAGCGTGCCATAGACCTCTGCAGCCGCCTCACCCTCGACGAGAAGGCACAGCTGATGCTCGACGAGAGTCCCGCCATACCGCGTCTGGGCATCAAGAAGTTCTTCTGGTGGAGCGAGGCACTGCATGGCGCTGCCAACATGGGCAACGTCACCGTCTTTCCGGAACCCATAGCGATGGCATCGTCGTGGAACCCGGAGCTGCTCTTCAGCGTCTTCGACATCGCCAGCACGGAGTTCCGTGCACAGTACAACCATCGCATGCATGACCTCGGCGGCGACGACGAGAAGTTTCATAGCCTCAGCGTGTGGACGCCAAACGTAAACATCTTCCGCGACCCGCGATGGGGACGAGGACAGGAGACTTACGGCGAAGACCCATATCTCACAGGCGTAATGGGAGATGCCGTAGTGCGCGGCCTGCAAGGCCCTGAGACATCGCGCTACCGTAAGCTCTGGGCATGTGCCAAGCATTTTGCCGTGCATAGCGGACCCGAATACACCCGGCATTCTGCCAACCTCATCGACATCTCGCCACGCGACTTCTGGGAGACATATATGCCTGCCTTCAAGACTCTCGTGCAGAAAAGCAAGGTGCGCGAAGTCATGTGTGCCTACCAGCGTCTCGACGACGACCCATGCTGCGGCTCCAACCGTCTGTTACAGCAGATACTGCGTGACGAATGGGGCTTCAAGTACCTCGTGGTGAGCGACTGCGGAGCCGTCAGCGACTTCTACACCTCGCACAAGAGCTCTTCGGATGCCACACATGCTTCGGCCAAGGCCACGCTGGCCGGCACTGACGTGGAGTGTGGCTACGGGTATGCCTATCGCAGCATTCCTGAGGCCGTGAAGCGGGGACTCATCACAGAGGAGGAGGTTGACAAGCATGTCGTGCGACTGCTGGAAGGCCGCTTCGACCTCGGCGAGATGGACGACCCGTCGCTCGTGGAGTGGTCGAAGATACCATATTCGGCAATGTCCACCAAGGCGTCTGCACAGACGGCACTCGAGATGGCACGTCAGAGCATTGTCCTGCTGAAAAACGATGTACAAGAAGGCAAGAGTGAGGGCGCCGTGCTGCCACTGGACGCTTCGGCAACAGGCAAGTCGGTTGGCAGGCTGGCGGTGCTCGGACCCAATGCCGACGACGAGCCGATGTTGTGGGGCAACTACAACGGAACGCCCAACTACACTGTGACCATCCTCGATGGCATCTGCAGGAAACTGAATGTCAAGCGCGAGAAGCTGGGCAAGAACCCGAGACTTTTCTACGACAAGGTGTGCGACCTCACATACGACCGCGTCATGGACAGCCGACTCGCTACAGAGTGCACGTCGCCCGACGGACGCAAGGGTCTCAGAGGTACGTTCTGGCGCATGGAGGGCGGCGAGTGGAATGCCGAGAGATGGCAACAACTCGCCACGCCACAGGCTGCAAAGGCCATTTCGACGGAACACTACACCACGCCGCTGGCTGTCACCACGGCGGGTATGCACGTCTTTGCACCACGTGTGCCTGTCGAAGATTTCGCGGCACGCTATGAAACCACATTCGCCCCGAAGGAGCCGGGCGAGTATGTGGTCAACGTAGAGGGGTGCGGACATTTCGAACTCTATGTTGACGGCGAGCGCAAACAGCGTGTGCACTCATGGCGCACCACGCCGACACGGACGGTACTGCAGGCCTCCAAAGGGCAGAAGTTCAACATCGAAGTGCGCTACCAGACGGTAAAGACGTGGGGGGCGAACATGAAGATCAACGTAGCACGAGAGCTACCCATCGACTACCAGAAGACCATCGACCAGTTGCGTGGCATCGACAACGTGATATTCGTGGGTGGTATATCGCCGGCACTCGAGGGCGAGGAGATGCCTGTCGAGATTGAGGGCTTCCGTGGAGGCGACCGCACCAACATTGAGCTGCCACGTGTGCAGCGCGATTTCCTGCGGGCTCTGAAAGATGCCGGAAAGACTGTGATTTTCGTGTGCTGCTCGGGCTCGGCAATAGCCTTGCAGCCCGAGATGGAGACATGCGATGCCATAGTGCAGGCATGGTACCCGGGCCAGGAGGGAGGCACGGCGGTGGCCGATGTGCTCTTTGGCGACTACAACCCTGGCGGCAAGCTCCCCGTTACGTTCTATAAGAGCACCAGCCAACTGCCCGACTATGAGGATTATGCCATGCGCGGGCGCACATACCGATACTTCGATGATGCCTTGTTCCCCTTCGGTCATGGCCTGAGCTACACCACCTTCGCCCTTGGTAACGAGAAGGTCAACGTAGGAGGTGACGGCACAGGAACGCTAACCCTCGACGTGACGAACACTGGCCGTCGCGACGGCAGCGAAGTCGTGCAACTCTATGTCCGTAACCTTGATGATGCCGAGGGGCCGCTGAAGTCGCTCAGGGCATTCAAGCGTGTAGCCGTCAGGGCAGGACAGACACAGAGCGTGACTCTCGACCTCACGCCAGAGAGCTTCGAGTTCTTCGACACAGAGACTTACACCATGCGTACAAAGCCCGGACACTACCAGCTGCTCGTAGGCACAAGCTCGGACAGCCGCAGCCTGAAGGCCTTCGACGTGCTGCTGCAACAATAACTCATTATCAGACACCGAGGCATGTAGGTGCAGAGAATGAATCAGCTCTGTGACTCCGTGCCTCTGTGAACGGAAAATCATTATTTTTTTTCGATTACTTATGAAGAGGACAGTCTCAACCTTAATACTTGCCGTCGTAAGTTGCTCGCTGCTGACGGCACAGACCCAGTTTGGCGACGGCACGCTGACAGTGACACCCGTGGCACATAATGCCGTTCGCATTCACTACCGTACGGCCAGCGTCCCGAACCTCGACTTGCCAGAATGGCTCTATGTAAGCCAGAGAACGGCCGAGAAGAGTGACATCGTCACTGACATCAACGCACGCCGCAAGGTGGTGACAGTGAAAGACAGACGCGGAAACACAGTGTTCAGGGCCACGGCCCACGACCTTCGCCCCACGCATCCCGGCTTCATGCCTGCCGACGCCACCGTGGGCGAGGCAACGCTGACCTTCGACTCACCAAAGGGTGAGCGCCTTTTTGGCCTCGGGCAGTTCCAGGATGGCTTTGCCGACGTGCGCGGCCTCTCGCGACGTCTCACGCAGGTCAATACGCAAATCTCACTGCCTTTGCTCATCTCAAACAAGGGCTACGGCATACTATGGAATAACTATGGCCTCACGGAGTTTAACCCCTGTGCCAACAGTGTCAGCCTCGCACGCCGCGAGGGTGGGGGAGAACAGGAGGTGGTGAATGTCACATCCACCGAGGGCGGCCGCCGCGAAGTGCGGCAAAGGAATGTCTTCGAGGCCGACATCGACATTCCCGCAACAGCCGACTATGCCATTATGCTCGATGTGGGACAGAAAATGGCACGACGCCACAACCTCGTCATCGACGGGCAGACGGTCATCGAGATGCAGAATGTGTGGCTACCTCCAACGGCATCGGACATCGTACACCTCAAGCGAGGACGCCACCACGTCACAGCAGAACTCACCCACGACGACCGCCCCACCTTATATTATAATAAGGTAGAGGCTGCCACGACTTTCCGCTCGCCAGTGGCGGGGGCAGTGGACTATACCGTCTTCGTCGGTACGCCAGACGAAATCATTGCCACATATCGCAGGCTCACGGGAGAGGCACCGCTCATACCGTCGTGGGCTTTGGGATACATACACTGCCGCGAACGCTTCCACTCTCAGCAGGAAATTCTTGAGACGGCAAACACCTTCCGACAGCGCAAGCTCCCTGTCAGTGTCATCGTGCAGGACTGGCAGTGGTGGGGACGTCACGGATGGAACGCCATGCGCTTCGACGAAGAGCACTACCCCGACCCGAAGGCTCTCACCGACAGCCTGCACGCCATGGACATGCGTCTCATGCTCAGCGTGTGGTCGAAGATTGACCGGCGCAGTGAGGTGGGGCAGCAGATGGAGCGTGATGCCTTCTATATCCCGGGTACCGACTGGATAGACTTCTTCAACCCCGCAGCCGCTGCTGCATACTGGGCTAACTTCCGTGACAAGCTGGTGCCGCTGGGCATCGATGCATGGTGGCAGGATGCCACGGAGCCGGAGAACGATGACCTCGCAGGCCGACGTGTGAATGCTGGACGCTGGCCCGGAGAACTCGTGCGTAACGTATATCCGCTGCTCGTCAACAAGACTGTTTATGAAGGCCTCAGAGAGTACTATGCCACATCGGCAGAACCCCAGCGCATACCATTCATCCTCACTCGCAGTGGCTTTCCGGGCATACAGCGCTACGGAGCGGCACTGTGGAGCGGCGACGTCGGCAATGACTGGGAGACACTGCGACGTCAGATTATCGCAGGACTTGGCGTTCAGGCTGCCGGCGTGCCATGGTGGACATACGATGCCGGAGGCTTCTTTCGTCCGGGCGACCAGTACACCAACAAACAGTATATAGAGCGAATGCTGCGATGGATAGAGACGAGCGTCTTCCTCCCGCTGATGCGCGTCCACGGCTATATGAGCGACACCGAGCCATGGCGCTACGGCGATGAAGCACTGAGCGTAATCACACAGTGTCTCAACGAGCGTGAGCGGATGCGGCCATATCTCGAACGGTGTGCCAGGCGTGTGGCCGAAGAGGGCTATACTATCATGCGACCGCTCGTGTTCGACTTTGCCGACGATGACGAGGCTCTTCGTCAGGACACGGAGTATATGTTCGGACCCGACTTCCTCGTCTGTCCAATAACACAGCCCGATGTCAGGGAGTGGCGGTGCTACCTGCCGCGGAATGCTGGCGGCTGGCGGCACAAGTACTCGGACAAACACTATGCCGGAGGACAATATGTCAACGTGCCTGTTGAAATGGCGCACATTCCTGTCTTCGTCAGGGAGTAATGCCTCGAACGAATGACTTACGACTTTTGACAAATGACTCATAACTCATGACTTTCGACTTTATGACTTTTAACTCACGACTTATGATATATCGTTTTCTTACATTGACACTGAGCCTGCTCACAGCAGGTACAACATGTGTCATGGCCCAGGGCAATGCCCCGAAGCCTACACCGGCACAGCTCGCCGCTGCAGCCCACTACCGGAACCCTATCGTGCAGACGTGCTTCACCACCGACCCGGCACCCCTCGTCGTGGGAGACTCTGTACTCTACGTCTTCACTGGACATGACGAAGACCGGGCTGACTTCTTCTGGATGCAGGAATGGCGAGTATATAGCACACGTGACATGGTAAATTGGACAGACCATGGCTCGCCACTCGCCCTCGAAGACTTCGCATGGGCCGACGACCGCGCATGGGCTCCGCAGTGTGTGGAACGCGACGGCAAGTTCTATTTCTATGTCTGCGCACACTCGCGTCTGTCGGGAGGTATGGCTATAGGCGTCGCCGTCAGCGACAAGCCCGAGGGGCCGTACCGCGATGCCATCGGCAAGCCGCTATACGAGAACGGCTCATGGGATCACATCGACCCCACGGCATTCATCGACGACGACGGACAGGCATGGCTCGCATGGGGAAATCCTAGGGTCTATATCCTCAAGCTCGGACGTGATATGATAAGTATTGATGGCGACGTTCACACGCTCGACATGACAGAGGAGGCCTTCGGCTCGCCGGCAATGAACGAGCGCGAGAAGGGCAGGACGTATCGCGACAGCTATGTCGAGGGGCCGTGGCTGACAAAGGTACGTGCCGTAGGCAAGAAGAAAATCAAGAACCCTTACCGACTTATGTATGCTGCCGGAGGCGTGCCCGAGCACATCAGCTACAGCTCAGCACCTTCGCCCCTCGGACCGTGGCACTATGAGGGTGTGATAATGCCGCTCGGCGGAACGGAGTCGTTCACTAACCACAGCGGACTGGCATACTTCAAGGGGCACGACTACTTCTTCTACCATACCGCACATCTGCCGGGAGGAGGTGGCTTCGCTCGCAGCGCATCTGTCGAGGAGTTTCAGTTCAATGCCGACGGCACCTTCCCAACCATACTGCCGACACGTGAGGGTGTGAGACCTATAGCGACATTCTGCCCATACCGGCGTGTCGAGGCTGAGACGATGGCCTACAGCTATGGCCTGCGTACCGACCAGTTCTATCCGAATGGACTTGGCACAGCACCTTCCGTGTATGTCTCAGACATTCATGATGGCGACTGGCTGCGTCTCGACAGCGTTGACTTCACTCGGACTGCGCCGCGCCGCATCACGGCAAGTGCTGCCACAGGACTCCGAGGCGGCACAATGGAGCTGCGAGCCGACAGCATCGGCGGACAGCTCATCGCCTCACTCCACATCGGCCCTACGGGAGGGTGGGAGAAGTGGCAGGACTTTACGGCAGAAACAAATACCGACATCTCGGGTGTGCATGACCTATATATAGTATTCCGTGGACGCAAAGGCCCAAAGCTCTTCAACATCGACTGGTGGCAGCTCGGAAGGTAAGATAATTCATTAATACACATACCTATGAGAACTTCATCATTTCACACCGTGTCAGCAAGGCTCTGCACGGTCATGCTCGTCACGCTATCGTTAAGTCTTAATGCTGTTGCACAGGAAACACCAGACCCCAACTTCCATATCTTCATCTGCATAGGCCAGAGCAATATGGAGGGTGCGGCACGCATCGAACCTCAGGACACCACCGGGGTGAGTCCTAGATTCTTGCTGATGCCAGCCGTTGACGACCCGGCACGAGGGCGACACATGGGCGAGTGGACGCGAGCCCTGCCGCCACTCTGCCGACCCAACACTGGTCTCACGCCTGCCGACTACTTCGGCCGCACGATGCTCGAGGCATTGCCCGACAACGCACGTGTGGGAATCATACACGTCGCCATTGGAGGGTGTCACATCGAAACATTCCTCACCGACAGCATTGACAACTATGTCAAGCGCGCACCGGGGTGGATGCGTGGTATGCTCGAAGCCTATGGCAACAACCCCTACGAACGTGTGGTGACGCTGGCACGCCGTGCTCAGAAGGACGGCGTCATACGCGGCATACTCCTGCATCAGGGCGAGAGCAACACCGGCGACAAGGGCTGGGCCGATAAGGTGAAGCGTGTCTATGACAACCTGCTTTCTGACCTGCAGCTGAAGCCCGAGGAAGTACCACTGCTGGCTGGCGAGGTGGTGCGTGCCGGCGGACATGGCAGATGTATTGCCATGAACGATCAGATACAGGCGTTGCCACAGACGCTGCACACCGCTCAGGTGGTATCGTCGGAGGGATGCACCAATGGTGCCGACAACCTGCACTTCGATGCCGCCGGCTATCGTGAGATAGGTCGCCGCTATGGCGAGAAGATGTTGGCTCTGATGGGAATTGAGGTACACACACCATTCGAGGTGCCCGCCGATGCCGTGGTGGCAGAGACGGTAATCGATGGCAATGACTTCCCACGTGTCGATAGCCAAAGGCGAGCTTATTTCCGCATCAATGCCCCGGAGGCTCACAGCGTGCAGGTCGATATCTGCGGACGTAAGTATGACATGCGCCGCGACAAGGACGGACTCTGGTGTGCTGTCACGCAGCAGCTCGTCGTAGGATTCCACTATTATTTCATCATCGTTGATGGGGTGCCGACCACAGATCCTGCCACTGACACCTTCTTCGGATGTCATCGACTCGCAAGCGGCATAGAGATACCAGAGGGAGAGCAGGGTGACTATTATCGACCACGTGCCGACATACCGCACGGACAGGTGCGGAGCATTTACTATCCCAGCTATGCTGATGGCACGTCGGGAAGTGACAGGTCGTCTGCACGCAAGCTTACATGGCGACATGCTCTCGTTTATACGCCCGCGACATACGAGAAAGGCAAGGGACGCTTTCCCGTGCTATACCTGCAGCACGGCATGGGCGAGGACGAAACAGGATGGAGCCACCAGGGACGCATGCAGCATATCATGGACAATGCCATAGCCGAAGGGCGTGCCGTGCCGATGATTGTGGTAATGGAGAGCGGAGACATACGTGCGCCATTCCGTGGCGGTGACAACCGACAAGGGGTCAGCCAGTACGGGGCGTCGTTCTACAACATCATGCTTGATGACCTCATTCCGTATATCGATGCCAACTTCCGCACCAAGGCCGACCGCGAGCACCGTGCAATGGCAGGACTCTCATGGGGAGGACACCAGACCCTTGACGTCGTGCTGACACACCTCGACCGTTTTGCTTATATGGGTGCATTCAGCGGAGCCATCTTCGGACTCGACGTACCCACTGCCTACGATGGCATATTTGCCGACTCGGCTTCATTCAACCGACGTATGCATACGCTTTTCCTCAGCTGTGGCAGCGAAGAGAACTTCGGCACTGGCGCTCTCACCGACAACCTCCGAAAGGCTGGCATCGATGTCCACTATTACGTCAGTCAGGGCACACACCACGAATGGCTCACATGGCGACGCTCCCTCAACGAGTTCCTGCCCCTCATCTTCAAAGCTAAGTGACGGACGTAGCTGGCGCGCAACCACATTCAGCGTCAGGCAATGAAATGCAGACTTACTAATAATGCTACATGTAGCCGTTGTGATGGAATTCGATTCTGTACAACGAGCTACGTGTAGGCGTATGTGTGTCGTGCGTAAATATAACTCACATACTCATGTACGTGCAAATTTCTTACAGACTGGCTGCTGCCATATAGGTTTAATATTTAAGTGTTAAACAAACTTAAATAAATACGATTTCTTGAGACAGATTTAATGTTTAATTATAAAAAAGCCTTAATTTTGGGCGCTTGTAAAGCAACTTTTACCAATATAAACGACATTTTATTATTCATAGATATACACTTACCGAAACAGTAAACAATAATTAATAAACTCAATTTCAAATGTGTATGAGAAACCGTTTTAGCACTACTGCTAAGCACACGGCACACGCTCTATGCGTGCTTGCTGCGTGTGGACTTTCATGGGCATGCTCTGATGACTACAAGTGGGATGATGAGAAACCCACATGGCTCAATTCGAGTATCTATGAGAGTCTGCAAGAAGGCATGAAGGACGATAATGGGCAAGTCATCCACACGTTCAGCAACTATTTGAGACTGTTGGACGACAAGGATGTGAACCCCGAAGGTGTCCGAAACCTGAAAGACGTGTTGAGTAAGACTGGCTCCAAGACTGTGTTCGTGGCTGACGACAATGCTTGGCAGCAGTTCTTTCAGCGCAATGCTACTCTACCTGCCAACAACCCTTGGCACAATGCCACGAGCTACGAGCGTCTGAGCGCAGCGCAGAAGAAGCTGCTCATCCACACGTCGATGCTCAACAATGCCATCGTCATGGAGAACCTCGCCAGCAGCGACGGAAATGGTACCGATGCACCGATGCGCGGTCAATATATGCGTCGATACACTGATGTCGATCTCGTCGATTCCGTGACATTCCTTCCGGCAGAGGAGGTGCCCACCACCTTCAACCCCGACGACGATACCAACCGCAACTTCTGGAAGGAGTTTGACACACGCAACGGAGGGAAAGGCATATATCTCGTCATGGACTCGACACGCTCGATGATGCTGCACTTCACACAGGAGCACATGGCCAACCACCTCATCACGAACGATGACTTCCGCCGCTTCATGGGGCGTGACCGTGCCACACGCGACGTGCATATCTATGATGCTCTGCTACTCAAACAGGACGGTGTGGCAGAGAACGGTTACGTCAACCTCACGGAGAAAGTGGTGACACCGCTGCCCAACATGGCTGAACTTATCCGTACTAACGGCAAGACCAACATCTTCAGCCACATGCTCGACAGATTCTCATATCCCTATCAGAACACTGCCGTCACCGAGAACTACAAGAAGTTGCATCCTGAATTCAACGGCATCATCTACACAAAACGCTACTTCTCACTCGTCGGTGCCGGCAACAAGAGCCAGACTCTGACACCGACCGGCAAGGCGTTCGACACAGAAGCTTATCTGCAGTTCGACCCGGGATGGAACGAGTTCCGCAACGAATACGACGCACGCGAGGACATGGCTGCCATGTTCGTGCCTAACGATGAGGCCATGCTGGAGTACTTCTCCGAAGGAGGCGCAGGATGGCAGCTCGTGCAGACCTATGCTACCGACCCATACGCCGAAGTCAATCCCAACGACCTCACAACACTGTATCAGAAGATTGACATGGTGCCGCTGTCCACGCTCTACAAGCTCATCAACGTCATCATGTTCCCGTCGTTCAACGGCTCCGTGCCCAGCAAAATGACACAGCTGCGTGACTATGAGTCGCAGGAGAATATGTTCACTCCCGACGATGTCAACGAGATAGACACTTGTATGCTCGCTTGCAACGGCGCTGTCTATGTGATGAACAAAGTATATGGTCCGGCGTCATACATCTCTGTGGCAGCACCGGCCAACATCAGCAAGACCAATATGATCATGAAGTGGGCCATCAACAACGGTGCCGACCAGAGCAACGACCAGATGCACCTGAACTACTCGGCATACCTCATGGCTATGCGCTCGCAGTTCACCTTCTTCCTCACAAGCGACGAAGCTCTGACACGATGCTACGACCCCGTAAGCCTCACAAACCAGCACCCGCGTGTCATACGCTTCTCTTATATTAACAACACTGCACTGCCTGTGCAGATAGGTAAGATCAACTACCGCTACGACCCGGCGAATGGCACCATCGGCGAACAATATCGCAGTGATGAGCTCGCAAAGTCTGAGCTTATCAACCGCCTGAAGGACATCCTGGAGAGCCACACCATCGTGCACGACGGAACAAACCCCATCGACAACGAGGACGAATACTATGTGGCTAAGAACTACTCGGCACTGAAGGTCACAAAGGACGACCAGCACCGCGTTACCAAGGTCCAGGGAGGATTCCAGCTGGAGAATGAGCGCGCAGGTATCGTCGGCGGCGACCGTGGCACAGTGGAGGTGGGCGTCACGCCGTCAAACACCAACAAAATGGCCAACGGTACAACGTTCGTCATCGATGATTCGCCAATATTGCCCACCAGTAAGAGTATATATAATATTATTAATAAGGAGTTCGGCGAACAGTGCAGCAGCTTCTATGACCTCACGGATATGAACATCTATGAGGAGGTCATTAAGGCTTGCGGCCTTAAGCTCAATAAGATCAATGTCTGGCTAGACGGTAATTCCGGCGGTGGCATTGACTACAACGTCAAGTTCTTCAGCAACTACGGCTACACTGTCTTCGTGCCCACAAACGACGCTATCGAGCGTGCACGCCAGAACGGACTTGCCACCTGGGACGATATCTTGGCAGACTACGAGAGCCTGCCCGAGGATGAGGACGGAACAGGAAAACGCATCCTCAACGGCGCCGACTCTCTGCGCTTGCAGGCAAAAATCACATTCCTCAGCAACTTCGTGCGTGCACACTTCGTGGACAATAGCATCTTCGCCGACAAGAGCGAGCGTCCGGAAGACGAGTATGTTACTTCAAGCTACGACACTGAGCTCGGCTCGTTCGTCAAGGTGCATATCAGCCGTCAGAAAGTAGGAGGAGAGACAACACTCTTCGTACGCGACGATCAGGGCGGCGAGAAGTTCCCCGTAGCCGGCAACCTGAAGAACATCATGGCACGTGACGTCACATGCTTGAAAGACCCCAACGGCGACTATAGCGGTTCGAAATTTTCACCGACAGGGAAGTCAAACATGAATAACATCGTCGTGCAGAGCGCAAGCTACGCCGTCGTCCACCAGATTGACGGCGTGCTCAACCATACACACCTCGAAAACGGACAATATCCCCAGTTCGACACCGTAAGCGAGTGCAAGGCCTACCTGCGCCAGCACCCCATCGTGGACATCGAGTATGACGAGCCCGTGGGAGACACTATGCGCAAGGTTAAGAAATGTGTCATCCGATAAATACACTTAGCATTATGAATAGACTGATAAAATTCCTACTGTTCTGGACAATCTTCCTGACAGCAACTAACGTCAGCGCACAGAAGCGTATCTCTGGTACCGTAGCGGATGACATCGACGTCGTGATTGGCGCCAACGTCGTGGAGCGTGACAAGAACAACCGTATTGTCAGCGCAACGGTCACCGATATGAACGGTAACTTCACACTGAATATCAAAGACCCTAACAACAACCTCACTGTGTCCTTCATGGGATATAAGCCCTGGTCGCAAAAGATAGGCACACGTACAGTCTTCAAAATCACCCTTGAGGACAATACCAAGGTGATGAAGGAAGTGAAGGTCGTGGGAAAGAAAAAGCAGCAGAGCGGCGGACTCTCGATTCCCGTTCGTGAGCTCGCAGGTGCCACACAGACATTCTCCATGGACGAGATGCAGGGTATGGCATTCGAGTCGGTTGACCAAGCCCTGCAAGGTCAGATCGCAGGTCTCGACATCGTGGCAAACTCCGGTAACCTCGGTTCCGGTACCACCATGCGTCTGCGTGGTACATCCACCATCAACGGCAACGCACAGCCGCTTATCGTCGTCAACGACCACATCTTCGAACTCCCGGAGGATGCGCAGAGCGTCAACTTCGAGGATATGGACAACGAGGAGCAGTTCTCAACCCTGCTCAACGTCAACCCCGAGGACATCGAGAGCATCGAGGTGCTGAAGGACGCATCCACAGCTAAGTGGGGTTCTCGAGGCGCCAACGGTGTCATAGAGATTAAGCTGCGCCGCGGTCACCGTGGCCCGACAAACGTAACCTTCTCCTATAAGTTCAACGGCACATGGCAGCCCGACGGCTACAAGATGCTCGATGGTGACGGTTACACCATGATGCTCAAGGAGGCATACTACAACCCCCAGCAGCATGCCACCACCATACCCGAGCTCGACTACAACAACAACCTCACCGACATCTACGGACATTACTCCAAAAACACCGACTGGATCGACCAGGTGCGTCAGTTCGGTAAGGAGCACAAGTGGTATGTCACGCTCTCGGGTGGCGGCGAGAAGGCCACGTTCCGTGTCAGTGCCGGCTACGACAAGAGCACGGGTTCCATCATTGCACAGAAGCTCAACCGCTTCACCACACAGACAGCACTCGACTACTGGGTCAGCGACCGCATCAAGTTCCAGTCGAACATCAGCCTGACATTCACCACCAACTATAAGAACAACCCCAACGACATCCTCGGACGTGCATACACCGCTATGCCTAACATGGCTGTCGATGAACTGATGGCACAGAATGTTGACGGCACTCTGACGTATCTGCCCACCGGACGCTACTTCAACATGCTGCCGCTCGACCTCTCCAACGACAACGACAGCCACCACACCAGCTACCAGCTGCGTGACATGTTCATCAACGGTAACCCTGTGGCATACGCTTATGGCGGATGGAACAAGGAGAAGCAGTACAACCTCACACCGCAGTTCAACATCGAGTATAAGTTCCTCGGTAAGGACGACGAGCACACACAGCTAAACTATCGTGGTGACGTACAGCTCAATATCTACAACACCAGCAACGACCGCTACCTGCCTGCCGAGCTGCGCACCATGGACTGGGTCTATGGTGACACCAACGGACAGAGCTGGGATAACGTCAAGCACCCCAACAACCGTAACGTCGTGGGCAACTCTGAGTATAAGAGCCTCGAGTTCACAACACGCCACGACCTCGCCTTCTACCCTCACTTCAACAACGAGGACTGGAGTGCGAGCGGCTTGGCACGATGGGAGATGAAAAGCGGACAGAGCAGTAACCAGAATACCGGACTCTGGAACGTTCCCACGGGCATCACCGACCCCACCGTCAATGCTCTTCTCACAGACATAGCTGCCAGCAACAACGAGTGGCGCGAGACGAGCTTCTTCCTTCAGGCTCATGCCTCCTACAAGAGTAAGTACAACCTCGACGTCTCTGTGCGTTGGGACGGCTCTACGGCCTTCGGCAAGGGCAATCGCTTCGGCACATTCCCCTTCATCGGTCTCCGCTGGAACGTAAGCGACGAGTCATTCATGAAGTGGTCAAGCAAGGTGATCTCTATGCTCGCTATTCGTCCGACATGGGGTATCACCGGTAACACCGGAGGCGGCGGCTTCTCACAATATAATAAGTACGGCACCGCTGGCTTCTACAACCGCCACACCGTCATCGTACCTGAGAACCTCTCGCTGCGCTCCATACGCTGGGAGAAGACGCGCAAGCTCAACCTCGGCTTCAACCTCGGCCTCTTCGATGACCTGTTGAACTTCGAACTCGACATCTACGACCACAAGACGACAGACCTCATCATGCACGGACAGCGCATAGCCTCTGCCAACGGCTTCAGCTCGCTCGACAAGATGAATGGCGGCACGATGCGCAACAAGGGTTGGGACCTCAACTTCCACACGGGATGGTTTGCCAAGGTCGGCAAGTTCTCCCTCAAGCTCCGTGCCAACATCGCACAGAACTTCAACGAGGTCGAAGAGATGGATCCCCTCATCCTCGATGCCCTCAACCCCAACGAGACTTATCAGCCTGCCAACCTTCAGTACGATGCCCTGCGCCGTGTGCAGGTGGGCAACGCTCTCGGTTCCATCTACGGTCTGAAATACAAGGGCGTTTATCGCTATGACTATGACCACAGCGGCTACACTCAGTCGTCATGGTATCGCTACGGACAGTATGAGGTCGATGCCAATGGCAACACCTTCAGCAATTACACCGATGCCATACTCCATGGCACTGGCTATGACGCTCAGGGCAACCCCATCAACACGGCATCGGCAGCTGCCCACCGTGGCGAGAATGCTACATGTCCTATCGCCTATGATGCCAACGGCAACATGCTTACCGACCAGCGTGGAGACCCGCTTCAGTTCTACTATGCTTATAATGAGAGCAACGCCAAGCCCTTCAGCGGTGGCGACGCCATCTATGAGGATATCAACCACGACGGACAGATTGACCGCTATGATATCGTCTATCTCGGCAACTCCAACCCGTCGTGCAATGGCGGCTTCGGATTCACCATGAAGTGGGACCGCCTCTCCCTGAACACCGGTTTCAACTTCCGCATAGGCAACCAGATTGTGAACCTCGCACGTGCCAACGCTGAGAGCATGCTCTCCAACGCCAACCAGAGCTATGCTACGACATGGCGCTGGCGCAAGAACGGCGACGAGACAGTCATCCCGCGCGCTCTCAACTCATCGTCATGGAGCAGCTTCAACTCGCTGCCTTCAGACCGCTACGTGGAGAATGGCGACTACCTCCGTCTGCAGTATATACAGCTAAGCTACGACTTCGACCCGAAACTCCTCAAGAAGATAGGCGTACGTTCGCTCAAGCTCTATGCTTCTGCCAACAACGTCTTCGTATGGAGCAAATACACCGGCACAGACCCGGAGGTCAGCCCCTCAGGCTTCAGCATTGCTGTCGATAACAACCGTACGCCGCGTTCACGCTCCTTCACGGCAAGTATCAACTTAGGATTCTAAACTCTCTCACGATATGAAAAGTACAAAATATTTATCCCTGGCAGCTATGCTTGCCACTATGCTCATCGGGGCAACGTCGTGCGATGACTTCCTTACCATCTATCCCCAAGACCGTGTCGTCGAGGAGAACTTCTGGGAAGACAAGAACGACCTCGAGGGCGTACGCTACGGAGCCTATAGGCAGATGGCATCGACCATTAAGAACCTCATCATCTGGGGAGACATAAGGTCTGACGCATACTACATCTACCAGGACGACCCGACAACCGACATGGTGAACAACGGATTCTACACCTACAAGAAAATCCTCGTCGCACAGCTCGACTCTACGATGGGATTCTACGACTGGGGCTCTGTATATACCACCATCAACTTCTGCAACAAGGTGCTCTCCAATGGCGAACGCGTACTGGAGCACGACGCTCAGTTCACACAGACAGAGTGGAACCAGATGAAGGCTGAGATGACGGCTCTGCGTGCTCTCAACTACTTCTATCTCATACGCGCATTCAAGAACATCCCCTACAGCAACGATGTCATCAACTCTGATGAGGACACACGCCAGTTTGCTGCCACACCGCAGCTTAACGTTCTCGACACGCTCATCATGGACGTCCGCAGCGTGGCAGGCAAGGGCCGTAACCGCTTCGGAGGCTCATTTGGCACCCGCGACACCAAGGGCCTGATGACCAACACCGCCATCTATGCCCTGCTGGCAGAGATGTATCTCTGGCGCAGCGCTCTGCGCGAGGGGCGTGGCTTCTCGCAGGACAGCGTCCGCTCCGATGCCGACAGCGTTGTCTTCTACGGACAGCTCTCCCTCGATGCCCTCGCACTGCAGACACAGCAGACGACAAACAGCCAATTCGACCGTTCGCGCCTGAAGACTTCAGACTACGGCAGCGGACTCAGCAATGCCAACCTCATCCAGAATGAGGATATGCAGGGCGACTTCAACGCGCAGAGCATAGTGACAGTGCCAAGTTATACTGCGATATTTGAAAACGGCAACAGTGATGAGAGCATCTTTGAGATACAGTTCAGCTCTGATGACCAGCGTGAGAGCAAGTTCCTCAACGAGCTCTACGGACACGGAGGAGCCTCTGTGCTATGTGCCTCGCCCGACGCCTTCGCCAATGCATCTAACCTGAAGGATGTCAATAAGGACTGCCGTAAGTGGTACACATGCCAGCCACGCACCGATGACTCCGGAAGTCAGGATGAGCTCAGCAACCCCGTCATGCTGAAGTGGGCTGTCTGCACGTTCCTCTCCAACGGAAGTAAGGTTCGTACGACTCACAGCTCGACATACACTTACAACAACTGGATCTTCTACCGCATGACCGATGTCATGCTCATGATGGCAGAGGCTCATGCAGTGCTCGGCAACTACAAGAACTGTCGCAACATCGTTGACGCCATCCACAAGCGTTCGCAGATAGACCAGACGACGGGACTCTCCGCAACTTCCGACAATACCCAGCAGAAGTGCATCGACCTCGTCATGAAGGAGCGTCTGCTCGAACTCACAGGTGAGGGCAAGCGCTGGTTCGACCTCGTGCGCTACGCTGAGCGCTATGCCGGCGGTCACAATGCCGACCCGCTGGAGCCGCAATATACCGATGGTGCCGACGGTGTGGCAAAGATTGTGGATAACTTCCTTGCCAAGGGCGCTTACAGCCGTCAGTCCTCCACGCTCAAGAACCGCATCAAGAACCGCTACGGACTCTACAGCCCGTACTATTACATGGAACTCCGCGCCAATAAGTACCTCTTCCAGCAGAACCCCGTGTGGAACCGCGAGAAGACACTTGGTGTCGAGGAATAAATGATAAACACTTAAATAGCTAACATCAACAACTATGAAGTATATCAATAAACTCCACCAGCTCAGTCTTGCCATAGCGCTGGCTGTAATGGGCGTCTTTGTGAATGCCTGCAAGGAGGACATCGACACCTCGGCACGCTTCACTCTGACGGAATATACGGTGCTCACATACCTCACACAAAGCCCCGACTCTGCAGATTATACTGAGTATGTCAAGTTGCTCAACAAGGTTCATGTCAGCGACTTCTCTGAGTCAACGGTGGCACAGCTGCTTTCCGCACGCGGAAAGTTCACATGTTTCGCGCCAACCAACAAAGCCATCTACGACTACCTCGACACGCTCTACACGAAGGGCATCATCACACAACCCTCATGGCAGGGATTCACCTCTGAGGAAGTGCTCGACTCCGTGTGTAAGGTCATCGTGCTCAACAGTATCATCGATGGCAGCAACAGCGGCGACATCTACGAGATGGGTGACATCTCATCGCTCAACGACTACGATGAGATCAACACCTCCAACCTCTATGACCGTAAGCTCTACAAGACATCCGTCAGCCAGACCGACAGCATCTGGATGAATGGCATGGCACTCATCGACCTCAAGAACCGTGACATCGAGACCATCAACGGACGTGTCCATGCCGTACATGGGGTCATCGCGCCGAGCAACGACACCATGGCCGACATCTTCCGCCAGTGGATTGCCGAAGGCAAGAAAGGCTACCTCGTGACGGCAAAGCTCATACTCGCCTGCGGCATTGAGGACACCCTAAGCCGCACGCGCGACGATGTCTGGGAGAACCTCTATCTCAACAAGCTCGTAGAAGACCTGCCCCAGCATCCCACGGAGCAGATCGGTACGGTGCCTCGCCACCGTAAGTACGGCTTCACCATCTTCGCCGAACCCGATGCCCTCTGGGAGTCCGAGCTCGGCAAGGATGCCACGGAAATCACCGTCGATGATGTCAAGCAGTACCTCATCGGAAAGGGTGCATACCCCGATGCCTCTACCGACAACGACTACAAGAGTTCCGACAACATCATCAATCAGTTCCTCACCTACCACATCCTGCCCGAGAAGCTCAGCCGTGACCGTCTCGTGATTCACTACAACGAGCTAGGCTACTACTGGAAGACTTCAACGCAGTACAGCATCCCCGTCTATGAGTACTACACCACGATGGGTAAGCGCCGCCTGCTGAAGGTCTTCGAGAGCGGTGACCGCGAGGGCATCTACCTCAACTGCTTCCCCATCCTGCGCAACGGACGTGGCAAGTACGGTCCTGAGGAGCTCAACATCAACGACTATCACGAGAGCGGTGAATACCGCGAGGTGACAGGCTTTGCAATGTACAACGACGAGAACGTCGGCAACCGCATCTTCATTGATGCCGAAGGCGATGCTCGCCATGAGAGCCTCATCAACGGTACCATCTATCCCATCGAGCGTATGCTCGTATATACCGAGAACGTCCAGCGTCGTCTTGCCGGCGAGCGCATACGTATCGACATGGCAGCCATGTTCCCCGAGATGATCAACAATGACATCCGCCGACCGCTCGGCTACTACTCCGAGGGTTCCAACCAGACACGTGGCTTCCCATGGAAGTATTCCTACTTCGATGACGTCACCATGCAGCAGGGCACTCTCTTCTACTACTTCACAGGCCATGACCGTGGATGGAGTAACTACCAGATGGATGAGTTCAACATCATCGGCAAGTACGAGTTCACCATGAAGCTGCCGCCCGTGCCGGCCAAGGGCCACTACGAGATTCGCTTCGGCGTCAGCTCCGGTTCATCATGGCGTAGCATGTGTCAGGTCTATTTCGGCGACGACATCAGCTACCTCCCCGCAGCAGGTATTCCTATGGACCTTCGTATCGGCTTCGTGCGTCATCGCTTCGCATCGGGAGACCAGAAGTCCAACTTCGGCTACACCAACGATAACGACTATTCCAGCGAGACCACACTTCCGCTCGACGAACAGGATGAGATTACCAAGAACCTACGTGCACGCGGATTCATGAAAGGTCCCAAGTACTTCCACATCGGCAACGGCACGTCGGCTCAGAACGGACAGCAGGGCGAGTGGGTTACGCGACGCATCATGGTCAGCGCAGACCTCGACCCTGACAAGACCTACTACATCCGTTTCAAGAACGTGCTCAACAACGAGACCTCTCAGTTCTTCATGGACTACTTCGAGTTCGTGTCAAAGGATGTCTATGACAATCCCGAGGAACCTGAGGACATTTGGTAAACTTTAAAACTCACTACACGTTATGATACAAAGAAAAACAAATCGATTCGTTGCCGCAGGGATGCTCGCGATTGCCGTTGCAGCCATTGTGCCATCGTGTGCCGACGACCACTTCGATGTCAACGACGGAGGTGGAGTTGGCCAGAATGCCACATTGTCGCTGTGGCAGCAGATAAACAAGAGGCCCGAGCTGAGCAACTTCGCCAGCATCGTGGCAAAGACACCCGCCTTCAAGGACGAGAAGCACCAGATTGCCAACTATACCTTTAAGGACGTGCTGTCAACGCCGCAGGTGCTCACCGTCTTCGCACCTACCAACGATGCCTTCACGGAAGAGGATGTCCACATCTATGATTCCATACTTCAGGTGCGTCCCTACGACGTCTTCCTGCGTCTCGTGGGCAACCACATCGCTCGCAGCCGCTATGCTGCCACCGGCACTAACCCCTCGTCAGAGGCAGAGAAGCTCGTGATGGTCAACAACAAGAAGGCCTCCTTCGACCGTCAGGCCAAGACCTTCAAGGACATTCCCCTCCTCGAAGCCAACATACCTGCCACAAATGGTGTGCTCCACACCATCGGTGAGGTGGCGCCTTTCGCATATAATATATATGAGTACATCCGCGCCCACGACAATGAGTACCATCACCTCAACGACTGGCTGGAGCAGCACGATACGCTCTACTTCAACTCCGGCGCCAGTGCCGAGGCCGGCTCCAATCCTCTCACGGGCGAACCCATCTATGTTGACAGTGTCTATACCAGGTTCAATTCCCTCTACTATTATTCCTATCAGCCTGCTTCTGTAGAATGGGCAATGCCCCATAAGGGGTTCGGCGCCAACATCGAGAGCGAGGACAGCCTCTGGGCTATGGTGCTCCCGTCAGACGCAGCATGGGAAGAGGCATATCAGACCATGGAGTCGTGGTACAACTATGCCCCTCTCTACTTTGACAAGACCAAGGAGGACGCTCTCGTGAAGGACGATGGCGCAGCAAAGAACAATATGCGCTTTGCCGTCAGCGACTCCCTGCGCGATGTTGCCATCAGCATGGACCTGGTGTCTCCGCTGGCATTCAACATCCGCACGCAGAAGCGTACGGCAGAGCAGACCAACTTCTGGACGATAGAGGACTTCCTCACCAAGAAGATCACCAAGCTCACCAACACACGCGACGATACCTTCCGCATTGACTCTGCCGCCACCATCGATGTCAAACCGTTAATCTTCAATGAGAAGAACCCCGTGACCGTCAGCAACGGCATCATCTACCCCGTTGACCACTGGAACTACCTGAAGAGCTACGGCTTCCGTGACATCATGGTAAAGGCATCGTTCGGTAACATCTTCCAGCGTGTGCGCTACAACCTTACTACTCAGGAGAAGAAGGAACGCGACTACAAAGCCGACTTCGTGACCACGAGTTTCAACAGTGAGACCAGTGCCCTCGTCAAGGACAGCCTTCTCGGACGAATCTACAAGAACACGTTCATGACCTTCAGCCACACTGAGGGTGCAGCGACAGCAGAGTTTGACCTCATAGATCGCGAGAACGGTCATCAGGTGCTCAGCAATGTGGACTATGATGTCTATATCGTCATGGTGCCCGACTTCTACCGCATTGACCCCGACTCCATCATTGCCAGTGTGGCCGGTGAGACGCCGTTCAAGAAGAACCACATGCAGGTGAGCATCACCCGCATCGGCGAGAACGGCCGTGACGGTAAGACCGACACCTGGAAGTTCGACTATCAGGGCGAGCGAGTCGAGGAGATATATGCCGGAACAATCAGGTTCCCGTATTCCTACCGCAACCTGCCTAAGTCGTACCCCGTCATCACCATCACTGCCACTCAGCCCAAGCGTGATGAGAGAGGTGTCTTCCAGACCACCTTCTCTATCGACCGCATCATCCTCAGAGCCAGAGAACAATAACACCATGAACTCTAAACTTTTGAAATCATGACTATGAGATTCATTAATCCCGAACTACATAAGGCGTTACGCTTTGCCCTCTGCATGATGCTCGTCGCTGGCTCCGTACCTCCGGTTATGGCGCAGGACGATGTCGATGAGGAGGCCATTGCCGAGGCCGACAGCATAGCCATTGCCAAGCGCCGTAAGGGCAAGAAGGCTGCCAAGCAATATGAAATGAAATCCGTCGCCGGTACCATTACAGATGGTGCCACAGGCCTCCCTATGGGCGGCGTGCGTGTCCAGGCACTGCAGTTGCCTCAGTACTCTACGCTCACGGAGGAAGACGGCACCTACAAGCTCGACGTTCCCGTGTTCTGCCACGCCCTCCTCGTTGATGCGCCCGACTACAACCTCCTGCAGATGGCCATCAAGGGCGAGACGGGCCAGGATGCTTCGCTGCTCAGCTCGTCATTCAGCTCCTACTACACCGACGCTACGTCCATCACCTCACAGAGAAAGGTCTATCTCGACCAGACGAGCTCCGTAAGCGTGGAGACGGACATGCAGAATCTCCTGGCCGGCGACATACACTCTGCAAGCCGCGCCGCCCTGCCCGGACAGGGAGCTTTCTTCACCATCCGAGGCATCAACTCCCTCAACGCCACGGCACAGCCGCTCTTCATCATCGACGGCAACATGGTCGATATGCAGGAAGAACGCACGAGCCTCCACGAGGGCTACTTCAACAACATCCTCGCAGGTCTCGACCCCGAGAACATCGAGAGTGTGCAGGTGCTGAAGAACGCCACGGCCCTCTATGGCGCCAAGGGTGCCAACGGTGTTGTCATCATCAACACCAAGCGCGGCCACAGCATGGCCACTAAGATTAACGTCCGTGTCTATGGCGGCGTCGAACTCGCTCCCAGCCGTATCAAGATGATGGGTGGCGATGCCTACCGCAACTACCTCAGCGAGCTCGCAGGAACCGTGAAGGACGTCCGTGAGGGCACCGACGGCTCACTCGGCCTGTACTCGTTCCTCAACGAAGCCCCCGAGAGCAGCAACTACTATCGTAAGGTGTTCCACAACAACACCGACTGGCAGAAGAATCTCTATCATCGGGCAGCCTTCACTCAGAACTACAAGGTCAGCGTGGAAGGTGGCGATGACATTGGCATGTACGACCTCTCGCTGGGTTACACCAAGGGCGATGCCACCCTCAAAGGCAATGACTTCAGCCGCCTCAACCTCCGCTTCAACACCGACATCAAGGTGTTCGAGAAGGTGCGTGCCGGCCTTGACATCGCCTACAACCAGACATCCTACAATGTCCTCGACAACGGATGGAGCGAGAACTATGACCTCCAGAACATCGGCTCGGCCAATGTCCTCGGTCTGCTACAGGCTCCGTTCATCTCGCCCTACGCCTACTACCACGACGAGAAGACCGGCTCTCTCCAGCTCTCCAACGAGTACGCCGGCAAGTATGCCGCATCGAGCAATCTGGGACTATGGGTGCAGAACCCCTTCGCCTTCCCCCACGGCCTCGACTATGACATCAACGAATGTCTGCGCAACCCATATTGGATTATCCAGAACGGTAAGGGCAAGAACAAGAACTATGCCGAGATGACGCAGATCAGCATCAACTTCTCGCCGAAGTACCAAGTGACGAAGCAGTTCTCCATCAGCGACCGCTTCAACTACACCCTCAACCGCAACAACGAGAAGTACTTCCTGCCTATCAACGGTGCCACACCCTACTTCCTCACCGACCTCGGAGAGATAACATCAGTGCTGAAGTCGCAGTTCACCAAAGAGACGACCATCAACAACGACCTCCGTCTGGAGTGGGCAAACACCTATGGTGCTCACACTATAGACATCTTCGGAGGCTGGCGCTACAACAACTACTCATACAGCTACTCTTACACACGTGGCTACAACAATGAGAACGACAAGCTGCCCAACATCTCCAAGACAATGCAGTATGTCAGTACCGGTGGCACTCAGGACAACTGGATAGACATGTCCTACTACCTCAATGCCGACTACAACTTCCAGAACAAGTATTTCGCACAGTTCACCGTCTCCACGCAGGCCAGCTCGCGCTTCGGCCGTGAGACCAACAAGGGCTTCCGCCTCGCCGGTGTGAGCTGGGGCGTCTTCCCCAGCCTCCAGCTCGGATGGCTCATCAGCAATGAGAAGTGGTTCCGTGCTCCCGCCGTCAACTACCTCAAGCTCACTGCCGGTATCGACCAGAGCGGTAACGACGGCATCGACTACTACGCCGCCCGCACCTACTGGCAGAGCCGTCAGGTGACAGAGAACACCGTCGGTCTCGTCCTCAAGAACATCGAGAACACCAGCATCCAGTGGGAGACAACCACACGCTTCAACGTCGCTCTCGAGGGCTCGTTCTTCAAGAACCGCCTCAATGCCGGTGTTGACTTCTTCATGAGCCGCACGTCGAACCTCCTCACCATGAAAGATCTCGACTATCTCTCAGGCTTAGGCAAGTACTGGACCAACGATGGTGAGATGAAGAACATCGGTGTCGAGGCACACGCCTCTGCCGCCCTGCTGAACCTCAAGAACTTCAAGTGGGAACTCGGTGCAAGCCTCGGTCACTACAAGAATGAGATCACCAAGCTCCCCTCCACCGACCAAATCGTACAGCGTAATGCCATGACGGGTGCCGTCACCAACACTATCAATGGCCACACCAGCAGCATCTATGGCACCGAGAACGTTCTCACCGCCGTAGGCTACGCCGCAGGCACGTTCTTCGGTTGGAAGACCAACGGCGTCATTGCCGATGATGCCCAGGCCAGCACTGCCGGTGCTCAGGGCTACCTCAAGTACCCCACCGGTCTTAAGGAGGCTCCTTATCGCAACTTCCAGGCCGGCGACATGCTCTTCGTTGACCAGAATGGCGACGGTGTCATCGACGATGCCGACAGGGTGGCCATCGGGAACCCCAACCCCACCATCTTCGGTAACATCTTCACAAACCTCACGTGGAAGCACCTGCGACTCGATGTCATCTTCAAGTACTCTCTCGGCAACGATGTCTATAACTTCCAGCGTAGCGTCCTGGAGGGTGTCAACACCACCTACAACCAGACGACAGCCGTCCAGAACCGCTGGACCTACGAAGGCCAGCGTACCGACATCCCTCGTGCCATGTACACCGACAGCGAGGACTGGCGTAACAACGAGCGCATGTCCGACCGCTGGATAGAGGACGGCAGCTACCTCAAGCTGAAGAACGTGCGCCTCACCTGGACGGTGCCCGTGCACAGTACCTGGCTTCAGGGCCTGCGCGTGTGGGGTGAGGCCAACAACCTGTTCACTCTCACTAAGTACCATGGTGTCGATCCTGAGACGAGTGCACGCAACAACGCCCTCTATCAGGGCATCGATACGGGCATTCTCAGCGTAGGACGCAGCTTCAACTTAGGCGTATCCATCAACCTCTAATACGATAATATGATGAAAAAGAATATATTTGCCACACTCTTCCTTGCACTGTCGCTGACCTTTGGCTTCTCCTCATGTCAGGACATGCTGACGGGCGACATGGATCGCCATGTCGAGATTGACGAGATAGCACAGGACACCCTCTACAGCTATTGGGGCATCATGCAGAGTCTCCAGCGCATCGCCGAGCGCTATGTCGTGCTCGGAGAGTGCCGTGGCGACATGGTCGAAGGCACACAGTATGTCAGCGACTCCATAAGCTCCATCCTCGAGTTCGGCCTCGAGGGCAATGCCACCGACGGTTCCAACCGCTATCTCAAGGCTGCCGACTTCTACCACGTCGTCAACTCCTGCAACGCATACATCTACCGTTGTGATACTGCCAAGGTCTCAGGCCTCAACCGCCCGCTGATGCTCTCCGAGTACGCACAGGTGGTGTCGATACGTGCATGGGCATATCTCCAGCTCGTGCTGGCCTACAACCGCGTGCCCTACTTCGAGCAGCCTCTGCTCTCCACGGCCGCCATGGAGGACTTCCGCAACGCTCCGAGCTATGTTGACATCAACACTCTTGCGCAGAGTGGGGTGGTGCAGAAGCTCGAGGAGGTGCGTTATGTGCCCCAGCGTCTTGCTGGCGACTCCATCCGCGTCGTCAACTATCCCGACTACTTCTACTACGGCACCACGCGTCGCATCGCCTATGCCTCACAGTGCTACTTCCCCCAGGACCTTGTGCTGGCTGACATCTATCTCCTCCAGGCTCAGGGAACAGGCGATGCTGCCACCTATCGTCTCGCCGCTCAGCACTATTACAACTTCCTCAACTCCGACAAGGGCGGCCCGCTGCTCCCCAACCGTCTGCTGGGAGGCATGGGCAAAGACATGAGCACCGAGCAGTATCGACTCACGTACATCGCGTCACCGACATGGCAGAGCATGTTCAACACCGTTGCCGAGACAGGCACGGATGAGGAGGTCGTGACCGTCATCCCCAGCAGCACAAACAAACTGTGGGGAGAGGTGCAGCGCGGTGTCAACGAACTGTTCGGCTTCCGTGCCACCATCCGCGTGAACACTTCAACCCGTGACACCACCACCACCACTTCGGCCAGCATCTCCCTGACTCGCGAGTTCGAGCATCAGCTCAATGCCTCACGGGCATACGCCTCCCTCAACAAGAGTCAGGATTTTGAGGCCTACATCGGACCCTCCGGCAACACCAGGTGCACCGTGTTCCCCGGCGCCGGCGATGCCCGCTATTACATGTCAACCGACAACTACACCGACTACGAAAAGGGTTCCAATGTAGAGGAGAACTTCGTGACGAAGCAGAATCCCGGCGGGTCGTTCTCTACGACTTATCCCATCATCTACCGTAAGGGCAACGTGTGGCTGCACTTCGCCATGGCCCTCAATGGTGCCGGCTTCCCCAGCTATGCCTTCGCCATCCTGCGTCACGGCCTCATCGGCACAGAGGGCTGGGTGCCTAATGACAACAGCGACTACGAGGCAGCTACCTTCAAGTACTATGACCCGACGCTGACCGTTGCCGGACAGGACACCACCTTCTACTACGACATGGCTGAATTCATCCTCGAGTGCATCGATCCAGGTCTCGACACCATCACCACGGCTTCCGACTCCGCAGCATTCATCACTGCTCACTCTGCCGTCCTTCCTGCCACCTTCTCCGAGATACCACGCATCGGAGCCTCTGTCTGCGACTACATCAGCCGACGCGAGATGCAGAACGCCAAGAGTGCGCCCTTCCTCAACTTCAACACCATCTATCTCCGCGGTGCCAACAGCACCAGCGCCTCCCAGCTGCGCCTCTATGGCGGCATCACCGAATATCTCATCGAACCCATCGAGACCCAGACCAACGCCAGCGGTCCTGTCTCCATGGGCATCCATGCACGTGGCTGTGGCTTGTTGAAGCTCGGCGAGACGGAGTCAACCTACAACTACGTCAATCAGGTCAACAAGATGCTCCGTCTCTATGCCGGAGCCACCGAAGACCTCACAGAGGAAGAGGTCTATGACCCCGCCAACCTCGATAAGGTTCAGGATGCCATAGCATCCCTCATCCTCGATGAGCAGGCTCTGGAGACGGCCTTCGAGGGTACACGCTTCTTCGACCTGCTATGCTACAGCCGCTTCATCGGTGGCACGGAGGGCATCCAGCGTGTGGCAAAGCGCATCTCCGAGCGCTCGGGCTCGCAGGATGCTGCCCTCTACTCACACCTCCTCAACCAGAACAACTGGTTCTTCCAGCTCCCGTAGCCTCAGACACCCGCAATCCTCATTCACTGCCCCCGCATTGGCCTATGTCGCTATTGCGGGGGCATTGCTATGTGCGAAAAAAGTATAAATCACAGATTGTTTTTCGGGAAAAGCGTTTGCATATAAATCAAAATAACTATCTTTGCGCCATCATTGCAAGTTAACCAAACCATTTACCAGCATGAAATCTCATCTCCTACTCCTTTGTGCTGCGACATTGTCGCTGCTCACCCCGTCTCAGGCATCTGCGCAAACGCAGAAAGAGCCTTGGCTAAACCCCAACATCACGCGAGTGAACACCGAGCACCCGCGTGCCAGCTTCTTTGCCTTCGAGGATGCTGCCAAGGCATCTGCCGCCAATAAGTCGGCCAGCAGCCGCTATCTCTCCCTTGAAGGTACATGGCGTTTCTGCTTCGTGAAGGACCACAACCTTGCACCTGCCGGCTTCTATATGCCCAAGTTCGACGACTCGCAGTGGGTTGACTTCCCCGTGCCAGGTCTCTTCGAGATCAATGGCTATGGCGACAAGATCTATCGCAATGTGGGCTACTCGTGGGCCACGCAGTTCGCTTCCAATCCTCCGCTCGTCGAGGAGCGCAACAACTACACCGGCTCCTACCGTAAGACCATTGCCATACCCGCCGCATGGAAGGGTATGGACATATATATGCATGTAGGCTCTGCTACATCCAACCTCCAGCTCTGGGTCAATGGCAAGGAGGTCGGCTATTCCGAGGACTCCAAGATGGAGGCCGAGTTCAATCTCACCAAGTACCTCACTCCCGGACGCGACAACCTCATCGCCATGCAGGTCATGCGTTGGTGCGACGGCTCCTACCTCGAGGATCAAGACTTCTGGCGCTTCACCGGCATAGCCCGTGAGGTCTATCTCTACGCCCGTCCCAAGGCTCACATCCAGGACATCTTCATTCTCCAGGACCTCGTCAACGGCTACGCCGACGGCCAGCTGTCAGCCACTGTGACGGCTCCTACGGCCAAGGGCTGCGTTGTCGAACTGGCACTCACCTCACCCGATGGCACCCCTGCCGGCTCTGCATCCTGCAAGGTCGATGGCGGTTCCACGGCATCGCTGAACATCATGGTACCTGCCGCAAAAGCCTGGAGTGCAGAGATACCTAATCTCTACGCTGCCACCTTCACCCTCAAGGACAAGTCCGGCAGCGTGCTCGAGGTAGTACGTCAGAGCGTCGGCTTCCGCAACATCAAGATTGATGGCGGTCAGCTCCTCGTCAATGGCCAGCCCATCCTCATAAAGGGTGCCGACCGCCACGAGCTCGACCCCGACGGCGGCTACCTTGTCAGCGTAGAGCGCATGATTCAGGACATCCGCATCATGAAGCAGCTCAACATGAACGCCGTGCGCACCTGCCACTACAGCGACGACCCGCGTTGGTATGACCTCTGCGACCAATATGGCCTCTACGTCGTGGCAGAGACCAACATCGAGAGCCACGGCATGGGCTATGGCGACCGCACCCTTGCCAAGAACCCCATCTACCATAAGGCTCACGTCGAGCGCAACCAGCACAACGTCCATGTCCAGAAGAATCACCCCAGTGTCATCTTCTGGAGCCTCGGCAACGAAGCCGGCTACGGCAAGAACTTCGAGGATGCCTACGATGCCGTCAAGGCCATCGACACCTCGCGCCCCGTGCAGTACGAGCAGGCCGGCCAGAACGGCAAGACCGACATCTTCTGCCCCATGTACTATGGCTACGAGGGATGCGAGCGCTATTCGCAGGGCGACAACCCACGCCCCCTCATCCAGTGTGAGTATGCCCACGCCATGGGCAACAGCATGGGTGGCTTCGGTGAGTACTGGCGCATCATACGCAAGTACCCCAAGTATCAGGGCGGCTTCATCTGGGACTTCGTAGATCAGGGCATGCGTGCCAAGAGCCGCGTCACAGGCAAGGAGATTATGGCCTATGGCGGCGACTTCGGCCGTTATCCCGCTTCCGACCACAACTTCAACTGCAACGGCGTCATCGCTGCCGACCGCTCGCTGCATCCCCATGCCTACGAGGTGCAGTACCATTATCAGGACATCTGGGTCACGGTGCCCGAGGGCAAGACGCTTCTCGACGGCGAGGTGCAGGTCTATAACGAGTACTTCTTCCGGCCCACCGACGATGTCGAGGCCGTAGCAGAACTCGTGACCTACAATGGCAAGAGTTTCAAGACATACGCCAACAATGCCCCCGTGCCAGTGCGCCTCGCTCCACAGCAGCGCGAGACCTTCCGCATTCCTGCCGAGATGCTCGATGCCCTGCGCCGTGCCGCCAATGCCAGCAAGTGGGCTGCCGTCAACGTCAAGTTCTGCCTCACTGCCGACCGTGGCCTGCTCAAGAAGGGCGACGTCATCGCCCGTGCACAGTTTGAACTCAAGCCGTATGCCCTCCCGACGGCAGAAGGCGTGATGGCTGCTGCCATTCCTGAGGCACCTGCCGCCAAGCCCGCGAAAGCCGCCGCGAAAGGCGCTGCCGCCGAAGCCGTTCAGAAGGACGAGGCTCTCGCATGGCTCACACTCTCTGCCGCCGGCGTCAGCGTGACGTGGAACAAGTGGAGCGGCAACATCGACTATTATGACATCGACGGACATGCTGTCCTCGAAGACCGCATGAGCGTAGAACCCAGCTTCTGGCGTGCACCCACCGACAACGACTATGGTGCCGGCATGCAGCGCAACTTCGCCGCATGGCGCCATCCCAATTGGAAGAAGACTGCCATGGATTGCACTCAGCTCGACAACCAGAGCAAGCAGGTCGTCGTGAAGTACCACTGCGATGCCGTCGATGCCGACCTCAACATGACCTACGTCCTCACCCCGAAGGGTCAGCTCATCGTCACCGAGGTCCTCGATGCCGGCGACCACAGCGACTGGAACATGTATGCCATGGGCATGACATGGCGCTTCAACAAGGCTTACAGCAATGTCAGCTACTTCGGCCGCGGACCCGTGGAGAACTACTCCGACCGCAAGGACAACGCCTTCGTCGGCAACTACTCAGCCCCCGTGGCAACACAGTACTGGGACAAGTATGTGCGTCCACAGGAGAGTGGCAACCACACCGACATCGTATGGTGGCAGATGCAGGGCGATGCCACACATCCCACGGTGTGCATCGAGGCTTGCGGCCCCATGGAGGTTTCGGCCATGCCCTACGAGATCAGCGACCTCGACGACGGCCCCGAGAAGAGTGCCCACCAGAGTCATAGCGGCGACCTCACGCCTCGTGGCTACACCGTCCTTCAGCTCCGTGCCTTCCAGATGGGCATCGGCTGTGTCAACAGCTGGGGGGCATGGCCCCAGAGGCCCTTTGTGCCTAAGTATGCCGACCATACCTTCACCTACATCGTCAGCCCCGCACGACTCTGATCATGAGCAAGAAGACATCTTCACCCAATACCTCAGCCCCCGCCGCCACCGTGCGACGGGGGATAGGTGTCAATAAGGCCTCGCTGCCGAGCAGCACCATGCTGTGGCTCGTCGCCGTGGCCATCGCCATTGCCGTCATGGGATGGCTCCTCGTCAGCCGTGAGACGGAGCTGCTCTTGCGTGCCCAGGAGCTTAACCTCTGGTTGCCCACACACCTCTTCTGGACAGGTCGCATGGCCTATCCCGGCGGCCTCGCGTCGTGGCTGGGCTGCTACCTCACACAGTTCTTCTACTACCCCTGGCTCGGCACCGCCATCATGTGCGCCATGTGGCTCGCCGTCTGCGCCATGCTCGTATGGGTGTACCGCCTGCGCGGACCGTGGGTGGCGCTGACACTGCTGCTGCCCCTCGCCCTTCTGGCATGCCTCACGCAGACCGGCTATTGGCTCTACTACCAGAAGCTCCAGGGACATCTCATGGTGCCTACGGTAGGCGTGCTCTTCGCCAGCGTGGCACTCGTCGTGCAGCGCGGCATCTACGCCATCCTGCCTGCCAAGTCTGCCCGGTGGGCGGGTCTTGGCTGGACGGCCGTGGTGTGTGTCGCCGGCTATCCCTTCTTTGGCGCGTGGGCTCTGGGAGCCACGTTGCTCGTGGCAGCGCTCCCTACGCCTCAGCCTGCCGGCGGCGAGGACGTCGCTGCTGCCTCTGTGATGAAAGGCATGGCCGTGAGGCTCGTCATAGCCCTTCTGCTCTTCGCCGTCGTGCCGCAGATATACTATCAGCGCATCTTTGAGATGACCCAGCGCAACTGTCTCTACTATGCCGCCTTGCCATCTCTGCGCTACGGCCCCGACAGCTTCGAACGGTATCGTATAGCCTACTATGCCATCATCCTCTCCTTTGCCGTCCTGGCCGGCCTGAGCCTTGCCGACGCCACGTCATACGGTCGGCGCGTGAAGCCATGGGTGCGCCTCCTCGCCACCATCGCGCTTCTCGTCGTTGCGGGCTTCGGCGTCCGCGCGGCGTGGTACTCCGACCCCAACTTCCAGAAGGAACTGGCCATGAACCGTGCCATCGAGGAGTGCGACTGGGAGCGTGCCCTCACCTATGCCCGCGACGGCAGCAGCGGTGTTGCCCCCACACGCCAGATTGTGCTCTACAAGAACCTCGCACTATTCCGCCTCGGGCGTGCCGGCGACGAGATGTTCCAGTACCCCGAGGGTGCCACCCAGCAGAACGCCCCGTGGCGTGTGCGCATGACGCAGGTCGGCGGCAAGCTCATCTACTACCACTACGGCAAGGAGAACTTCTGCTACCGTTGGTGCATGGAGGACGGTGTGGAGTTCGGCTGGCGTGCCGAGACGCTGAAGTTCATGGTGCGCACGTCGCTGCTCAATCACGAGTGGACGGTGGCGCGCAAGTACCTCAACCTCCTCAAGCAGACCACCTTCCATCGACGCTGGGCCGAGCGCTACGAGCCCTTGCTCGTCAATCACGATGCCTTCGACCTCGCCAAGCTCGAAGCCTCCGTCAGCGAGGGACGGCCGCTTCTCAACGAGGAGCAGCAGCGTGAGTTCGCGCCCATCATGCACATGATGACCTATCCCGACCGCCTCGACGGCGACAACACTCTCGTGGAGATGTATCTGCTGCAGACCTTTGCCAACGGCAACGGCGACGACCTCCTCTTTCAGGAGATGACGCTCATCTGCGCCCTCATCATGAAGGACATCGACCTCTTCTGGCCACGGTTCATGCGCTATGCCACCCTGAATCCCAAGAAGAACATGCCGCGCTACTACCAAGAGGCTGCATACCTCTACGGACATCTCGAGAACAAGGTTGACATCAGCCGTATGCCCTTCGAGCAGAGCGTCCGCGACACCTATGACCGCTTCATGCAGTTCAATGCCCAGTGCGGCATGATGACCGAGGAGCAGAAGGCCGTTGCCTTCCGTCCCCAGTTCGGCGACACCTTCTATTATTTCTACTTCCTCGTAAGGAATCAGAAGACTAATTAACCCCACCCACAGACATGAGAATGCAACGACGACGTCCGGCCCTGCCGCTATGCCCTGCAACGACAGGCGCAAAGAAGTCTTTTCGCGCCTCCTACATCAGGAACGCCATTTTCGTAGCTATAGTATCACTCCTGACGGCAGCATGTACAGCCCCCTCACTTCCCGCATCATACACAAAGGGCAAGGCCATGCCTAAGATCTATCCCGACTACATCAACGTCACCGTGCCGCCCAACATAGCACCCCTCCACTTCCATATCGACCAGGATGCCGATGAGTACGTCACACGCTTTGCCGTGGGCAGTGAAGAGTGGCTGTGCGGAGGTCGCGACGTGCGCCCTGGCGTCAAGACATGGCGCGACATCACCGCTGCCGCTGCCGCCGCCGACGGGCGTATCACCGTAGAGGTATATATGCAGCACCAGGGACAGTGGCTGCGTCCGCTGCCGTTCGAAATCACCGTGTCGTCCGACAGCATCGACCCGTACATCAGCTACCGCCTCATCTCGCCAAGCTACGTCACCTATGAGGACTTGACGCTCAACCAACGCTGCCTCGAGACCTTCGACGAGACGCTCATCTACGGCAATATGATCAACAGCGACGAGGCCAACGGGCAGTGCATCAACTGTCACCACACACAGTGGTACAATCCGCAGCGCCTGCAGTTCCATGTGCGCCAGTATCTCGGAGGCACTGTCATCTCCTACGACGGCAAGACCGAGAAGGTCAACCTCAAGACCGACTCCACGCTCTCTGCCGGGGTCTATCCCACATGGCATCCCAGCAAGCCTTGGATTGTCTATTCCACCAACATGACAGGCCAGAGCTTCCACACCCGCGACCCGCAGAAGATCGAGGTGCAGGACACGAAGTCGAACCTCATCTTCTACGACCTCGAACACAACGAGGTGACACCCATCACGCGTGACACCACGTGGCTCGACTGCTTCCCCTTCTGGAGCCCCGACGGCCGCTACGTGTATTATGTCAGTGCACACTGGGAACGTCTCGACACCACAGCCCTCGACTTCGAGCTCATACAGAACTACAAGGCTGTGCAGTATAACCTCTACCGCATACCCTTCGACGAGCAGACACGCACCTTCGGCCCGCGCCAGCTGATGTACGATGCCGTGGCGCGCAACCGCAGTGTCACCCTGCCGCGCATCTCACCCGACGGACGCTGGCTGATGTTCACCGAGGCACGCTTCGGCGTCTTCCACATCTGGCACAGCGATGCCGACCTCTATCTCCTCGACCTCGCACGGGCTGAACCACAGGAAGAGGTCGTGCACGCCATTATCACCCATGTGCCAAACCCCGCCGACCCCAACGAACCCATGATGTTTCAGCGGGCACGCGTCGACAGTATTCGCGAGTGCCTCGGCGCACTGGTGCCTCTGCCCGAGAACGTTATGCCTGCCGACAGCCTCAATTCCCACGACTGCGAGAGCTATCACTCATGGTCGAGCAACGGCAGTTGGGTGGTGTTCTCCTCGCGACGTGTCGATGGTAATTTCACACGTCCGTTCATCGCACATCATGACGGCAACGGACATTTCACGAAACCCTTCGAGTTGCCGCAGGACGACCCGCAGTTCCATCGCGAGTTCCTACGCTCATACAACATTCCCGAATTCATGTCTGGACCCGTCACCATCACGCCGCAGGAGTTCGCCACGGTGGTGAAACGCGACGCCACACCCGCCACACTCAAGATGAGGTAGCGGCATGAAGCAGTAACACACAAACGACAATGTCCACAATATCACATATCATACACCGCATGGCAGATGCCATGCCACATCCTGTCGCACACGCGTGCGCTGCGGCTGGTGAGACAGCACTTCTGCTACTATTCTTCTGTCATACCCCCGCCGCAGCCCAAGGCACGGTGGACGACTATCGCCGCGCCTATGCCATGCAGCGCGAGCTGTCATGGGCCAAGGTCAAGAACCATGCCGACGATGTACGCTGGATCGACGACAGCCGATTCCAGTACCACGTCACCGACGGCAACGGCGGCGGCCTGTGGCACTTTGGTCAGGTGAATGCCGACGGCACCATCACCCTTGCCGACAGCACAGCCGCACGCCCCGTCGAGACGGCACACAGACACCATCGTGGCGGCGGCTTCCGCGACAACGCCGCACGCTTCGTGGCCAACCCCGGCAGGCGCGCCCGCGAGCGCCACTGGATGGAGACCGACGACGAACGCTCGGCCGACCCCGTGCTCTCGCCCGACTCCACGCTCGTGGCCTTCGTGCGTGACGACAATGTCTTCGTGGCACGCCCCGACGGCAGCAACGCCCGCCAGCTCACCACCGAGGGAACCCTCTCACACTACTTCAGCTCATACATCTACTGGAGTCCCGACGGCCGCTACCTCGCCGTGAACCGCATACGTCCTGTGGAGAAACGCTATGTCTATTACGTGGAGTCGTCGCCCGCCGACCAGCTGCAACCCGTGCTCCACAAGCAAGAGTATGCCAAGCCTGGCGACGAGCTGCCGCAGAAGACACCATATATCATAGAGGTGGCCACGGCGCGTGCCACACATCCCGCACCCGAACTCATCGCCAACCAATACGCCCTCCACGGCCCCGAGTGGCGAACGGACTCACGCGGCATACGCTTCGAGTACAACCAGCGCGGCCACCATCTATACCGTGTGTATGAGATGTCCGTGCCCGACACCGGCCCCGTCGCCACCCATGCCGCACAGCTTCGCACACTCATCGAGGAACGTGCCGACACTTACGTGCGCTACTCCAACAACTATCGCCAGAACCTGCGCGGCGACAGCCTCATACTGTGGCTCTCCGAGCGCGACGGATTCCCACACCTATACCTCTTCGACACCACGGGCAAGAACATCACCCACCGACAGCTCACGAGCGGCCCGTGGTGTGTGCGCCGCGTGTTGCACATCGACGAGGAGCGCGGCCTCATCTACTTCACCGCCAACGGGCGCAACGTAGGCGAGGACCCATATCACATCCACTACTATCGCGTTGGCCTCGACGGCAAGGGGCTCACCGACCTCACCCCGGAGCCGGCCAACCACAGCGCCCGCTTCAACGCCGCTTATAGCGCACTCATCGACACATACTCCACCGTTGCCATGCCACCCGTGACAAAGGTGAGAAGCCTGACATCCGACATCACCCTCGCCACGGCCGACATCAGCGCCCTCACGGCTGCCGGCTATGTGGCCCCCGAGGTCCACGTGGCCATGGGGCGCGACGGCAAGACCCCCATGTGGGGCATCATACAGCGCCCCTCTAACTTCGACCCATCGCGCAAGTACCCCATCATCGAGTACATCTACGCCGGCCCGGGCGACAGCTACACGCCCAAGTCGTTCCAGCCTTACAACTGGACAACGACTTCGCTGGCCGAGCTGGGCTTCATCGTCGTGCAGCTCGATGCCATGGGCACCAGCAACCGTGGCAAACGCTTCGAGGAGGTGTGCTACAAGAACCTGCGCGATGCCGGTTTCCCCGACCGTATGGCATGGATTCGTGCCGCCGCTGCCAGATACCCCTACATGGACATCGACCGTGTGGGCATCTACGGCTGCTCGGCGGGAGGGCAGGAGAGCACCACTGCCGTGCTCCTCCACCCAGACTTCTACAAGGCTGCCTACTCGGCCTGCGGATGCCACGACAACCGCATGGACAAGATATGGTGGAACGAGCAGTGGATGTCATACCCTGTCGATAGCAGCTACGTCGCCTGTTCCAACGTCGAGAACGCACATCTGCTGACCCGGCCGCTGATGCTCGTCGTGGGCGAGCTCGACGACAACGTCGATCCCGCCAGCACCATGCAGATGGCCGATGCACTCATACGTGCCGGCAAGGATTTCGAGCTTGTGGTAATTCCCGGTGCCCACCACACCATGGGCGAAGCCTACGGCGAACATAAACGCTACGACTTCTTCGTGCGCAACCTCATGGGCGTGACACCGCCGGCATGGAGCGAGGTCGAGCGCTGACACCGCAACTCCGCCACCCCGCCACCTTAACGTTATTTGTAAACACATTCGAATGCTAACAGAATATCCCCTCCTCACTACCGAACAACGTACACAGTGGCGCCAGATGCTCGACGGCGCACGCCATATCGTTATCACGGCACATCGCGGACCCGACGGCGATGCCATAGGCTCCACCACGGCCCTCGCCTCATGGCTGCGGCGCAACTGGGATGCTGACGTCCAGGTCGTAGTGCCTAACATATTCCCCGACTTCCTCAAGTGGATGCCGGGGGCAGAGAGCATACTCGTCTATGCCGGCCACGAGAGCGAGGTGCTGCCTGTCGTCCGACAGGCCGACCTCGTCATCATGTGTGACCATGGTGAGCTGCGACGCATGTGGACGCTGGGCGACGTCGTGCGCGACCATCCCACGCCCCGCATCATGATAGACCACCATCTCGACCCCGAACCCGGGATAGCAGAGCTCGTAGTGTCGCACCCTGAGCTCTCCAGCACCTGCGAGGTGCTCATGCGCCTCATCCTGGAACTCGAAGCACCGGCGCCGGCAGAGCTCTCCACTGTGCTGACCCACGACGAGGCCGTGTCGCTCTACACCGGCATGATGACCGACACCGGGGCTTTTACATACGCCAGCTCGCGACCCGAAATCTTTCAGCTCATCTCCATACTCCTCAGCTGCGGCATCGATAAGGACAAGATCTACCGCAACGTCTTCTTCACCTACAGCGCACAGCGCATGAAATTCCAGGGCTACATGCTCTATGTGAAGCTCGATGTGTGGAAGAAGGCACACACCGCTCTCATGACGATGACCAATGCCGAGCGGCGACGCTTCGGCATCCTCAACGGCGACACCGAGGGCCTCGTGAACATGCCTCTGCAGATCCTCGGCACGAAGCTCAGCATCTTCCTGCGCGAAGACACCGAGCAGCCTTGCATACGCGTGTCGCTGCGCTCCGTCGATGACTTCCCCGCCAACGAGATGGCTGCTGAGTTCTTCGGCGGCGGTGGCCACAAGAATGCTGCCGGCGGTGAGATCTGGGGGACGATGGACGAGGCCGTGGCGCTCGTCAAGAAGGCCGTGCAGAAGTATATGCCTCTCCTCAAGGCGTAGAAGCACATTCTGCGACAGTGTTATTTATGATTATCCGCAATCGTACCACCAAGACGCTTCCAGCGTCTTGGTGGTACGATTGCGGATAATCATTAGCCGATTCGGTCGTAGAATGGTTGTCCTTATGGGTATCGATGCGGATGTTTGCTTCGTGCGAGAAGCAGAAATCCATTATATCCTTGAAAATGCCATGTGTGTCGGGATAACTGGCAATCCGATGGATGACGTGATACGGTAGCTCATCATCAAGCCACCGACCATCATACATCTTGTCATAGGTGGGTTCGGGAGACGGCAGGTAGGCACCCGACAATCTTGCCTTCATCCTCGATGACAAAGCCGCCATTCTTCTCGATGTCGGCCATGATGACATCCTCCGACGGATAGCCATTCACCCATTGGTGCAAATTGCCAGACTGCCGCATCATCTCTTTTGCCGCAACTATCACTCTCATGATCTCTGTCATATCCGACAGTATTGCCTCTCTGATAATCCTATTCTTGGTCATCGTTATGGTGTGTTCTAATCGTCTGCGCTATGATTGTGTTCTGAGGACTCTTTTCCCCCATTTCGGTACTCCGACGGCAGCACACCGAACACTTTCTTGAAGGAAGAGGAGAAGTTGCGGGCAGTGGCGAATCCCACACGGTCGGCTATTTCATTGATGGATAGCTGAGTGCTGGCCAGCAGCTGGGCGGCGTGCTTCAAGCGAACGTTACGTATGAATTCTGTGGGTGTGATGCCGAGCATGGTCTGCAGCTTCTTGTAGAGCGAAGCTCGGCTCATGGCAACATCGCGCGCCAGCATGTCGGCGTTGTACTGCTCGTCATCGATATGTCCTTCAATGGCTTTGAGCATCAGAGACACTAACTTTTCCTCCTCGGCATTGACGGTTATCTTGTCGGGGGCTATGTTGGCAGACGCTACAAACTGGTGCCGGGCTTCTTCGCGCAGCTGGAAGAGGCGGTTAACCCGCTGGTCGTTTTCGGCAATGAGGCGGGCGCGCTTTTTCTTGAGATACAAACCTGTCAGCCCCACCAGTCCTATCAGCCCCATGAGTGCATACAGCGTTTTCATCCACCAAGTGCGCCACCACGGCGGACGGATGACAAAAGTCTTCGCGGTGACAGGGCCCCATTCGCCTGAAGTCGCAGATGCCTGGACTTCAAAATGGTACTCTCCTGGAGGCAACGCCTTATAGTCTGCTATTCCCTGTCCCTTGCCATCACTGCAGAAATTCCAGTCATCCTCCAAACCGCAAAGGCGATAGCGGTAGCAATCGTGGGATGGGGTGGCATAATTGAGCGTAGAAAAACAAAAGGTGAGATTATTTTGGCTATAGGACAAGGATTCAGAGGTTGAAAGAGCCATTTCTCCGTTGACCGTCATCTTGGTGATGACAACAGAGTGGGGCTTCTCTTCTCCTATTTGTTCGTTGGGCTGGAAGGATACGGCCAGCCCGGCACCTGCAGCAAAGACGAGGCGTCCATCGTCCAGGAGCAGGGCAGCCCTGTCCATTGTCGCAATGGCGGGTATGCCGTCATCTGTGTTTAGATTTACTACGGTTGGTGTGACGCGTGAAACACCAAATGATGTGCCAGCCCACACGTGTCCGTCTGCATCCATCACCAAACTGCGTATACAGTTATTTGTCAAGCCTTCAACCCGTTGGAAAAGGTAATGACAAGGGGGTGTGTAAGAAGAGGAGTCGGGGGTGAGGCAGAAAAGACCATTCTGTGTCCCTATCCATAAATGCCCCTCACGATCCGTTAACATACAGTTATATTTACTGCTGTAGCGTTCTATTTCAGAAGCACAGGGGAACGGTGCCAGCGTGTCGGCCTGTGTGTCGAGCATGAAAGCCCCGTTTTGCGTATAGACACCCATCCAGTCCCCATCCAAAGGGCAAGCTCCCACCATGAAACGGTACTGGTTCAAGGCCGGCAGCTTCGCGTTCAGGGACAGGATGGTGTGATCCGGCAGAACGTAGGCCAGATGACAGAGTGAATCGCAGCGAAGCAGACGTCCGTCGTGCAGTTGAAGAACAAACATGGTCTGTCCGTTGCGCAGCGAGGCACCGCGCGCCCTTCCGATCAGCGGGTCAACGCCAGTGTGTACCTCGGGTTTGATGCGGTGTGGTGGCTGATAGAAGATGCCATTGGCACGGGTTCCTATCCACAGTCCGCCCTGCCGGTCGGTGGAGGCAACGGTAACGTCTAAGACATGTATAGAATCAATAATCTGGAATTGTCGTGCTGTTGGTGGAGGAGTATTTGCGGAATCGGAAATGATTTGTTGAAGTATTCCATCGGAGAGGTGTGAGCCGATGTCTGAGACAAAGATGCGCTTCCGTGCATCAAAAAGGTAAATGCGATAGAAATCGCGCAGCCAAAGTAAGGAATCCCCCTGCCATAACTGGCCGTAGCTGTTGGCATACTGAGTGAGACGATGGGCAAGGCGGTGGTCGCAGGGTACGACATCGAAAGATTGTCCGTTGGAAAGACAAAACACACCCTCGCAGTTCACGAGCATCTGTCCATTGGGCAGCTCCGCAATCTGCTGCACTTCGCCCGTAGCCAACCCGTCGGCAACTGTCCAATGCCGCTGGCTGCTAATGTGAGATGCCAGGAAGAACAGACATGCGAGGAAGGCAACAAGTTTTCGCTCCATGGGTCATAAATTGTAAATTCTGCGGGCAAAGGTATGAAAAAATGGATTCAACAGCGCGTTTTGTCTAAAAAATATGTCTGAAACGTCTATTTGTGCCATGAGACAAAGATTAAGACGAACGAGACACCGCTTTTCAAAACAAAACAAGTTTTTTTGCAGCAAACATTCAAAAAACGAATTCAATGATGAAAGCAAAACTGTGGCTTGTCATGCTCCTCGTGTCTGTGACAGCGGGGGCACAGGAAGAAAATCTGAAGATGCGTTTCGACTTTGAAAACGTATCAGAAACAAGTGTCAAAGACGACATTTCCGGCATCACGTCCAAGACCGTCGGTGCGGCCAAGGTCGTGGAGATGGGAAATTATCACGTCCTCGATTTGGGTAACAATACGGGTTATCTGAACATGACATCCAATGCGGGCAAACTGGTGCGACAGCTGGAGGATTTCACCGTCTCAGTATATTATTGTGTGGCGCGTGACGCTTCTCTTTCCGGTGCGGGCTATTTCCTCTGGGCTTTCTCGCAATCTGCAACGAATAGCGAAACGTCCGGGCCTTATACTGCCTACCGTCTCAACGCCCAGCGCATGGCCACCTCTCCAGCCGGATGGGGCAGTGAGGTGGGTATGGAAGTTGGTACGGAATCAGCCAAGGGCCGCTGGATTCACGTTCTCTACCGCCAGAGCGGTACCAGGGGAGAACTGTTTCTTGACGGGAAGCGTGTGCAGCAGGCCAATAACATGCCTGTGTTGAAAAACACCTTTACGACCAACCCCGCCAATTGTTGGATAGGACGTGCTCCGTTCACCGGCGATAGTTATTTGAAAAAGACATTGGTGGCTGACTTCCGTCTGTATGACATCGCCCTCAGTGATGCCGAAATCCGCACGCTGGCCAGCGAAACCGCGGTCCTCAACGAAGCCTACCGTTATGGTTCCCCAGGCGACTTCACTACCCTCACGTCCATGCTGCAGACCTGCCGGGAGTTTGTCTCCACGGCCACCGAGGGCTACGCGCCCAACGCCATCGCAGAGCTGCAGGAAGAGATGTCCGCCGCCCAAACCGAAGTCACGGCAGGGCGCGCCTCGCAGGTGGTCATCGACCAGTTTACAGCTTCGCTGAAAACACTGTTGGCCAATGTCAAAGCCACAAAAGGCTATAAGGCCAAGCAGCCTATGGACTACACGGCCGGACAACAGGGATTCGTTCACCCAGGCGCCCTTGTCACCCAAGCCGACATCGACCGCACCAAAAAGATGATTTTCGAAGACAAGAATCCTTATATGGTGCGCGCGTGGGATATCCTCTGCACCAACCAATACGCGCAGGCCAACTCTGCTTCGTGGCCGACGACTTACGTGCAACGCGGCCTGGCGGGTGACAACTACATGAACGCTGCGCGCGGCGCGGCCATTGCCTATCAGAACGCCATGCGCTGGAAGATCAGCGGCGACCGCGCGTTTGCCGACCACGCCGTGGAGACCCTCATGAACTGGTGCAACATCACCGAGGCCGTCACAGGTAATACAAACATCTCGCTCGCTGCCGGCCTCTATGGCTACGGCTTCGCCAACGCGGCCGAGCTGATGCGCGACTACGATGGCTGGAAGCGTGAGGACTTCGAGCGGTTCAAGGAATGGATGGTGCGCGTGTGGTATAACCCGTCCATCGATTTCCTGCG